>SLKS01000018.1 GCA_007134465.1 Kiritimatiellia bacterium
CGCACTCAAAATGTTCGGAATGGCAGAGCGCTTCTATTGGTATCGCCCGTGAACGGTTCCAGTTTTTTAAGGCTCTTGCAAAACCTTTCGTGGCATGGGCGTCCCGCCCATGAAACACGGGCAAGATGCCCGTGCCACAGCAGCAGGCAAAGGGTTTTGCAAGAACCTCTTCCTGCTTGCGTTTTGAAAGCGGTTCTTTCGGGGCAAAACCGAACCGGCGGATTCGTGAGTTTTCACGGCGGCGTCCACACCATGGCGTCGTTCACGCCCCGCGCCGGCGGACGGCCAGGCCCTTGGCCTCGACCATGGCGGCCAGCATGCGGTCGGGATCGGCAAGCGACTCGACGAAGACGATGTCGGCCGACAGGCTTTGGATGGCGGCGCCGTCCTGTTCGGCGAGCGCAACCACGGCGGCGGAGGGGCGCAATTTGACGATGGCGCGCAGCAGGCTTTCTCGTTCCTGGCCCAGCAGCGCGCGGTCAATGATCACGGCGTCCAGCGCCATATCCTTTTCGGCGTGAGCGAGGACGGCCATGACGTTGTCCACCTCGAAAACGTCGGCTCGGCAAGACGCCAGCCGTATTTTAAGCTGCTGCGCGCTGTGGCGGCCCGGCGCGAGGGCCAGCAACACCGACCATTGCGCAATGTAAGCGTCATATTCTCCGGCGGCGCCAGTCGGCTCGCCGCCCTCGGCCGTCAAGGCGCCATAGGGCAAGCCCACCCGGTATTGCGGCTGACCCTGTTCGCCGCGCAGCGCCTCGAATGTGCCGCCGGCATCTTCGATCATGGAGCGGATCACCGACAGGATCACGCCGGATTCCGTTGTGTCGGCCGAGACGGATGGGCGCCGCTCGGTCTGCGGGGTCGCCGCTGTTTCGCTTCCGCCCACGAGTACCGCGCCGGCGAACGTGCTGCCGATGTCGAAGGGGAAGGCGGAACCGGGCGGACGAATCGCAATGCGAATGACGCCGGGGCGTGGCATGGCGTCCGCGCAGAGCAAGGCCAAGTTGACGACAATCTGCTCGATTTGCACTCCGGTGAAAGACACCGGCGCCACGGGCTGGAGATCGGTTTCGACGGTCCAGGCGGCGGAGAGGCTGTCGCGTACGCGTTCCGCCGCCACGGCCAGATATTCGTGGCACACGTCCGTGGACGCGGCCACGCGCGGAGGCTGGGCAAGTTCGCGCAGATGCGCGGCCAGGGCGATGCCTTTGTCGGCCTTGCGCACGATTTGTTCGATGGCCGCCTGGGTTTCGGCGGAATCCTGCGGCAGATGCCGCAGCAGCGAAGCCTGGCCGGACATGGCGCAGAGCAGTTCGTTGAAATCGTGCGCCACACCGCGCGCGATCTGGCCGATCAGTTGCAGCCGGGCCGCCTGCCGGTTGCGCGCGATCTGCACGTTCATGGCCGTGACGTCGCTGATCATGACCAGCGTCAGCCCTTCGGACGGCTGCGAACGGAGCCGATAGGTTTTGCCGCTGCCGTTCGGGCGCCACTCGCATTCGTGCGGGCTTCGTTCGCTGGCCAGCGCTCGCGCTTCCGGTTCCGGCAGCCCCGCCAGCGCTTCGGACAGCGTCAAATCGTTGAGCGCGTCCCGCCCGGCGATGGCTGCCGCCGCCGGATTGGACCCGGTGATGCGTCCTTTGGGGTCCAAAGAAACCAATCCGTCGCTGAGATAGTTCATGGCGTCCACGAACCGGCCCACGCGGCGGCGGCCTTCGGCTTCGGCGGAAAACCGCACCGCCCACAGGCCGAACGCGCCGGCGATCATCATGAAGCCGAGCGTGAGGGAAAACATCAGAATGGTGACAATATGGAAATGCTCCTGAGCCAGCCGCTCCTCGAGAAAGGCAAGGATCGAACGCACCGTGACCGTCGCGATGGCGAACAGCGCGATTAGCAGGAGCGCGTAGCGAAAAGCTTCTTTCGGCATCGGTTTCATAGGCAGGCGGTCAATGATTCTAGAGGCTCTTGCAAAACCCCGGCGCAAGGAGGGATGGCAGAGTAGACGAGGCGTCCCGCCTCGTCAAAACGCGGCGAGACGCCGCGTCTACCATGGGGTTTGCAAGAGCCTCTATAAAGCTCGGAATAACCCCTTCACCAGCAATTCGCACTATGGCATCCGGACGCGCCGCTGAAGCGGCGGAATAGCTTCCGGCTGAAGCCGGGACTCTGACAAAACGAGCCGGAGAGCCGCCTTTAGATCAATGACAACCATGTCCTTGCCCTTTCCGTACGTGCGCGAAACGGTTTTGCTTTTCGCGCCCTCGCATCCGCAGGCATCGCAGGTTATGGAAACTGTATTCATAGCGTGGCAATCGCCGGATTGTTTTCGCAACCGTTCGTTCAAGCGGGTCGCGTAAGTGTATCCGAGCAAGGGTGGCGTTGAAGGGTACGCTTAAGAAAGCGATCAAGTGTTCGGAACGCCTGCCTTATAGCAGACAGGCCGAAGGCGCTCTTACACTTACCCGTACACTTGATCGCACACTTGATCCCCACGCTTTATCGGTTACGCTTAAACGACCCGCTTTGTCGTTCTTGGTTTCCCTTTGCGAACTTTCTTGCGCTTCGCCTTTCTCTTCCTTCTACCTTCGGCGCAGGGCACGATTGCGCGCGCGGCGGTCGTCGGAGTCCAGTGCGGTTTGCAGCTTCACCCGTTCCTGTTCCCGCTGCATGCGAATCAGATCCGAACGCATCATTTCCCTATGCGTGAGGTCGGTGTTCTGCGGGAGTCCGTCGGACGGATCCATTGTGTCGGGCATGGCCAGGCCGACCGTCACGAAGATAATCGTTTCCTTCTGCGAACGGACGGTGCGCTGATGCGAGAACAGATACTTGCCGATAATCGGAATGTCGCCCAGCAAAGGCACTTTTTTGGTTTCCTCGCGGTCTTCGGTTTCCGTCAGGCCGCCGATCGCCACGGTCTTGCCGCTTTCCAGGCAGAACATCGTTTGAATCGTCTTGGTGGACACGATCGGATAGCGCGTACGGCCGTCGGGCGCGATGTCGTAGCCGGCCAGCCGGGTCAGCTCGGGCGAGATGCGTACGGTAATGTTGCTCATCGTGTTGACGGTTGGCGTCACGGTGAGTTTCACGCCCAGGTCCACAGGAGCGCCGGGACGGTACACGACGCGCGCGTCGGTCCGTTCCGTGGCCGGGATGATCTCGGCATCGAATGGCCGTTCGGTCTGGCCGATATGGATCACCGCCGACTCCTCGTTGGCCACGATGATCTTCGGGTTCGACACCACCGATACGCCGTTCACCTGCTGCAGCGCGCTCAGCGTCAGCCGGAAATCGTCCGCGCTCAAAATGGCCGACCGCATGTCCGTGGAGGTGCGGGTGAAGGTGTCGCCGGCCACCGACCGGTAATCCTGGCCCAGTTCGGTCCGGTCAATCATTTCACGCGTCGGCGTGATGCGGTCTTGCGCCGTGTACACGCCCGAGCCCGGGGGCGACTCCGTCCATTCCCGGCTTTCTTCCTGATAAGGCGTGCCATACAAATCGTACAACTGCGTTGTCTGATCCTGATTGCCGCGTTCGTCCCAACGGGTCAGACCGTCTTCGCGAGTGCGCCCCCATTCGCGCTGCTGGTTAACCCGCCAAGTCATGCCGCCGACGCCCATGCTGTAGCCTTGCAGAACCTGCCAGTTGATGCCGAGGTCCTTGATGGCGGCGTCGTCCAGCTCCATGAATTTGGCTTCGATAAAGACCTGATCGCGGAAGGTGTCTATGCTGGTGACGAGCTTGCGGATGTCGGCCAGGTTGCCGCGGGTGGAGCGGATCACCATGGCGTTGCGCGAAGGGAACGGCGACAGCGTTCCGCCTGCGCGCATCATGGATTTCACGACCGGATACACGTCGCTGACCTTCGCGTAGTCGAGGAAGAGCGTCTCGACTTCCATCGGCTCCGGCGCTTCGGGGTCCTTGGCCACGATGCTGTAGACCTCGATGCCCGGCATGGTTTCCCGGAGCTGCAGGTTGTGCATGTCGAGGATGGATTCGAGAGCGGGTTTCCATTCCACGTTCGAAAGGTTCACCGTCACGCGCCCCGTAAGGTTCGTAGGCACGGACAGGATATTCGCGCCGGACAGCGTGGTGAACATTTCGACCACGGCGATGAGTTCCACGTCGCGCAGGGTGATGTTGATGAGATTCTCGTCTTCGTCGCTCACCGTCGCTTTCGTGTCCGGCGTTTCCGGGACCGGCACGACCTCGACCACCTCGACCGGCGGCAGCGCGTTGGCGGTCGGCGCGGGTTCGGGCTCGACGGCCTCTTCGGGCAGGAGTTCCGCCGCAGGTTCCGGTTCCGGCTCCGGCGCCACCAGCTCGTTCCAGTCGGCCGGTTGCGCCTCGTCCGCCGTCGGCGCCGCCTCCTGCGCCGTCACGGTAAAGATGCCCAGCAGGACGAACCCTGTGACCGTCAGCCCTGCCAATTGCAGTTGTATAGTCTTTTTCATGATGGACCTCCCCGAATGGCAACAAATGAATTTAACAGGCGCATTCTTATGGATCTGGAGTTTGATCGACAACCCTGATTTCAATTCTTGCTATGTTTCCCGCCCTGTCCGTTATGGAAATCGGAAATCTGCCGGCATCCCATATGTCCTGAGTCACTCTAAACGTGCCTACAGGTCGCGAGGTGTTGGACATAATGCCCAGTTCATGGGTCAGGCCAAGCAATTCCCAGTTCCCGTAGGGCATTTGTCCTCCGCGTACCCGAAGCCTGACCTCCGTTCCAATCAAATCGGCGGGATCCCCTCCGTGCGCCAGAACCAAGTCGTCCAACGGCTCGATGTACAGCACGGCTTTGATATCCGACCGGTACGGATTATCTTCCAGATAGCGGCTTGCGCCGCTGCCGTCCTTGTCTTTTTCGCATCCGGTGAGGGCTGCGAGCGCGCCTGCGAGGACGGCGACGGATGCCAGCCCGGCCAGCCATGTTGGTGTTCTCATCGTGAACCTCCTCCGTTAGTGTTGCGGAAACCTATCATTTTGTTTGCGTTACGACAACAATAAAAAATTGCCGCCCACAATCCTCTGTCTGCGGCCGGCGTGGAAGTCGGCCATCCATTGGCGAAAACGAGCGATTCAGATGGACTTCTGGAGGGTCGGGTTCCACCCCGCCCTTTCTTCCAAGAGATTAGCGTTTTTTCGCGTTCGTTAGCGGTTCAAGCGCTCCATATAGACTCACAAGTCTCCGGGGGATTCGACATATGGTATGCGCTCGTCTTCGCGGCCGACTTCGGCCATGTCCTTGCGGCGCAAGGCTATGTTCTTCTCGAACACGTCTACGACATCCCAGCGATAGATCGTTCCCTGGCTGCGGACTTCGAGAATGTCACCGGCCTGTACGACCTGCATGAAACCGCCCTCGGCGCCGATCATGGCGATGCGCCGGTCGCCCCGGCGCGCGATGGAAAGGATGCGCAGCGGCGGCCATTGGTCGGGAGCGACGCTGGGCGGAGGGGGCGCTTCTTCCTTCTCCTCTTCCGGTTCTTCTTCCGGCTCTTCTTCCGGCTCTTCAGGGGGATGCAGATCGGGCTTCACGTAGCCGACGGGCCAGAAAGGGTCGCGCTCGGGCAAGGTTTCGATCCAGGGCGCAGGTTCTTCCACTGTTTCGACCGGTTCCGCCTGTTCGGTGTCGGAAGAAGCGTGTCGAGTGTCGGGTGTCGAGGGAAGCGTGTCGAGTGTCGGGTGTCGAGTGTCGGGTGTCGCGCCTTCGGGAAGGCTGGAGGGAACAGGCTTGTCTACCGCTCCGTTTTCGTCCGCGCGGGCGAACGTGGAAAGGAGCATTGCGACGCACAGCGCGGCCGGCAGGAACAGAAGTCTGTTGCGTGTATGTTTTTCACGCAGGATAATTGAACACCCGCTTCGCTCAAGGCAACGAAGGGAACAAATATCTTCGCCCCCTTTTGTTTTCTTCGTTACCTTCTGTTCAATTCTTTGTTTTCCGGCGGCGAAGTTCATGGCGTGATGGACTCCAGTTCCTTGCGGAAATCGTCGTCGCGCCAGATCGGCCATTGAACGACGAACGAAACATCGTGCTGCGGCAAGGCGTCGGTTGTCGGCCTGCGATCGGCGGAGACGGTCAGGGCCGTAACGGTGACGAACGGATCGCTGGTTTCGATGGCCCGCAAGACGTTGGCGATGTCGTGCAAGCCGGCTTTGAATGCGAGTCGAACGCTGTAGGACCAGACCAGGTCGCGTACGGGGTCGCCGCCGCGCGCCGGTTCGATCGCGCTTCGTCCTGATCTTCCGCCATGTTCCGCTATGGTGGGCATGGGCAATCCTGCGCTTTGGAACCAGGTCTGGACCTGTTCGGTCGCGCCCAGGAGCAGGTTGCCGCCCAGTTGCGGCTCCAGCAGATGGCGCTTGGAATATTCGCGGATTTGTTCGAGAATTTCGCGGTTTCGCTGTTCGTCGCCACGCGCGTGGTTTACGACAGGCCTGGCTTCGCGAATCTGCCGTTCCAGCACGGCAATTCGCGCGCGCCGCTCTCTGCGGGGCGCCATCAGCGCGCGCGACACGCCCAGGAACAGACCGTATCCCGCCAGCGCCGCGACGATGACGAGCAAAACGATGATCTGCGTCCGTTCTTTTTTGTTTTCCGGCAGTTTCATGGCTTGAAAGGTCTCGGATGATACTCGCACTCGATGTCGAACCTGCGATCGGTCTCCAAGGCGTCTTCAGAAGTATCGGCTCTTCCGCTCATGGTCACGGATTTGACCAGGGTGGCGAACGGTTCGGTTGTTCGGAACAGATCCTCCAGCCGTTCAATGATGGTTCGGGATTCGGTTGCGTCGGATCCTCGGGCGCGGCCCGATATGAGAAAATTGGTTTCCCGCGCGCGATCCCGTCCGGCATGGCTAATGGTCTGGACATAGTTGAACTGAGTGATTTGAATTGTTTCGGGCACGATGGCCATGATGACCGCCAACTGTTCGTGAAGCGTCAGTTTTGTTTCCGGCCAGCTTTCCAGCGCATGGAGAATGGCCCTATGGCGCGCGACTTGGCGACTGCGCTCCAGCGCCGCGTCCCGTTGCGGCTCCAGAATCCGCCATTGCGTTTCCAAGTCCGTCGCGCGCATGCCCATGCGCATCGTGCCCAGCACGGAGAAGACGACGATGAGGCCGAGCAGGACGGGAACGGCGATCAGCGCCAGCCGACGCATCAGCTTCAGGCTCAACACGCTGGCGCTGCGTTGCTCCGATTCCAGAATAAGATCGATGCGGAGGTTCATGTTTCCTCGAATACGGCCTGTCCGGCGCCGAGCGCCGCCGCGAGCCGCCACGGTTCCTTGGCCAGTTCTTCCGGCACGGCCCCGTCGGCCACGGTTGCGCCCTCGAGCGGGTTCCATTCTTTTGGCTCGATATTGATTTCGGAACGAATTTCGTTCACGACGTCGTTGGACTTGGCCAGCGACCCGGAAAACGACAGTGTTGCGATTTTGCAATCCTCGCGTCGTTCAACGAAATCGCGCGAGACTTTCATCTGCTTGGCCAGCGGCGCAATCACCTCGCTTACCGCCTGGGAAATGTCGAACGCGCCGTCGGAAACAATGCCCTGCGCGACTTCCTCGTTCACGCCCAGAGATTCCATGACTTTGGCTATGAGCGTCTGCGCGCCAACCGGGAAACGCCGGATCAGGGCCAGCGCCCCTTTGTTGAAAATGCCCAGCGTACAGGTGTCCATGCCGAAATGCAGAATGGCCGAGGCGTGCTCCTTGCCGGAATTGGGGGTGTTCAGAAAAGCCGTCATCATCGCCAAATCGGAGATTTCCAGGGAAAACGGCGCTGGAACGCCCGACGGCAGCAATTTGGGCAAACGACAGGATTCGGCTTCCGGCAAAGCGGCCATCAACACTTTCGATTCGGCTTTGCCGCGACCTGCGGCCGTGATTTTATAGGAAATACGGTAGTTGTCCGGATTGTTCAGGCCGAGGCCCTGAACAGCTTTCTCTTCCTGTTCCGGCGTGAATTCGCCTGGGAAGCTGATGAGTTTGACAATGGCCGCACGGCTCGAAAGACACAGCGCCGCGTATTTCGCCTTGAGCTTGGCCGGCAAAGTCAAGGCCGGAACCGATTTGTCGTCGGGATTGTCGGGAAACGCTATGCCCGGCAACAGGTCGGCGGCCTGTACGGACGCTCCGCCGTCGGGTGTCCGGATCATGCGTACGGCCGTCACGGCGGACGGCTGAATGTCCAGTCCGACAATATCTTGCGGCCCCCGCTTGAATCTCTCGAACATTGTTGTCAGCGAACCCATGTGGAACTCCGAGCCCCTTTATCCCATACTCAAGGGACACTATAAGCAATTTCCGTGCAACGCAACGAAAAAAAAGCGAAAAATTTTAGCATGCATAGGTTTCCATAGTGTTTCGCGCCCGGTTTTTCGGTGTGCGCTCCACTATATGTATGAACAGAGGGCGAAAAGCCAAAGATTCATGCCGCCTCAACATTTCTTGTTCGCACCCGGCAATTTTTTTCAAAAATGAAAAGGGGTGAGAGAGTCGTGATCTGTTCTCGCCTGCCTGCCGAAGGCTCGGCGCAGGCAGGAGCGCGAAGCCCGAAGGCCGTAGACATGGCGGGAGCGCGAACCAGCAATTCGCATTATGGCATCCGGATGCGCCCGCGGTTCGTTGCCCCCAAAAGAGCCTTTGACACAGCGGGGCCCGCATGGTACGTGTCTTGGAGAGTGAACTGTGAACGGTCGGGGAGGCCCGCAAGACGCGCCATTGGCCCGAACCGACGCGCATGCAGGCAAATGGAGGGCGGCAGGCCCCTGCCGCCGTTCCGATGCGGGAAAGGGGCATGGTTCAAAAAGGGTGTCGGATGGGTTTCATTGGCGTAAAGCAGAAGCGGCGCCTCGCCGCTTTCCCAACGCGGCGGTACATACGAGAGACTGTTGCCCTGATTTGAACCATGCCGGGAGAGGGCGCAAACGGCTCGGTGAATTGCGGAACGAGAGGTGGAGCGAACATGTCGGTATTTGCCTATGTTAACGGGGTCTTGCGAGCGGAAGACGTTTCGGTCGAGTCGCTGGCGGAAGCATACGGCACGCCGCTGTACGTGTACAGTCGGCGTGCCATGCGCGATCGGTATGCGGCTTTGACCGCCGCGCTGAAGGCCGTGGATCCGCTGATAGCCTATTCGGTGAAAGCCAATGCCAACCGCTCGGTATTGAGCGAATTTTTCGCTCTGGGCTCCGGCGCGGACATAGTGTCGGGAGGCGAGCTGTTCCGCGCGCTGCGCGCGGGTGCGGATCCGGCGAAAATCGTCTTCGCCGGAGTGGGCAAGACGCGCGAGGAAATTGTCGCGGCCATCGAAAAGGACATTCTTTTCTTTACGGTCGAGTCCGAGCCGGAAACCGAACGCATATCGGCCTGCGCCAGCGCGGCGGGCAAGACCGCGCGCATAGCGTTTCGCGTGAATCCCGACGTGGATCCGCAAACCCATCGCTATATCACAACAGGGAAGAAGGAAAACAAGTTCGGCTTGGATCGCGCGCGCGTTGCGCAGGCTTGTCGCCAGGCGGTGCGGCTGCCGCATGTTTCCGTGGCGGGGCTGCACATGCATATCGGCTCCCAGATTCTTTCGCCCGAGCCCTTTGCCGAAGCGCTCGATTGCGTGGTCGGTTTGTGCGAAGAGATTCGCGGGATCTGTCCAGACCTGCGCTGGCTCGATATCGGCGGCGGCATCGGCATTCCCTATCGGCCGGAGGAGAAGCCGTTCGACTTGGCGGCCTACGCCGGCCTGCTTGTGCCGAGGCTGAAGCGGTCGGGGCTGTCCGTCGTTCTGGAACCCGGCCGGTTCCTGGTCGGTCCGGCGGGAATTCTCGTGTGCCGGGTGCAGTACGTGAAGGAAAACGCCTTCCGCAAATTCGTGGTGGCCGATGCCGGCATGAACGATTTGATTCGCCCGTCTCTCTACGAGGCGTTTCAGTCGGTCGTTCCCGTGCGCGAAACCGAAGGCAGAATGTTCGGCGATCTGGTCGGCCCGATTTGCGAATCCGGAGATTTCCTGGCACGGGACCGCGAACTGCCGGAAGTTCGGGAAGGCGATTTGCTGGCCGTGCGCGATGCCGGCGCCTACGGATTCAGCATGGCTTCGAACTACAACAGTCGGCCGCGAGCGGCGGAAATCATGGTGGATGGCGACCGGGCGTTTCCGATTCGGACCCGGGAAACGCTGGAGGATCTTGTGCGGGGGGAATGCTGAAGCCTGTTCGGAGCCGATGCTCGCGTTTTTGCGTGATCAACAGTTGCTTTCGGATATAAGGAGCGTGTATGGGATCGTTCTCGTCCTCGTCCTCGTCCTCGGAATTGAAAGGAGTACACCGTGGAATACAAGCTCGACCACGGCAAATCCCTTTTGATACGCGTCGTCTCCATGCTTTCGAGATTAGTGGACAGGTTTTCGTCTCCGTCCCTCGTTAGGGAAGACCCGGCCCGGTACGGGATCGAGGACGAGGACGAGGACGAGGACGACAGCGCGGGCGCGGAAGACACCCTGAAATAGCATGCGAACTTCCGGGTTGCGGGCGCAGCCTGGTCAACAAGGAGACCCCATCATGTTCGAAGGCGTATATACGGCGATTGTGACTCCGTTCGACCGGCAGGGAGAGGTGGATTACGGGAAATTTCGAGAGCTGATCGCCATGCAGAAGGAAGGCGGCGTGGCGGGCATTGTTCCGGTGGGCACAACCGGCGAGTCGCCCACGCTGGACGTGCCCGAGCACGAGAAGGTGATTGAAACAGCGGTGCAGGCGGCCGGCGACACGCTGCAAGTCATCGCCGGCACCGGCGGCAACGCGACATCCGAGGCGCTGGTTCTGACCCGTCATGCGCAGGAGGCCGGCGCCGCCGCCACGTTGCAGGTGACGCCCTACTACAACAAGCCCAGCCAGGAGGGTCTGTACCGGCATTTTTCAGCCGTGGCCGATGTCGGGTTGCCTGTCGTGCTCTACAACGTGCCGGGGCGGGTTTCCTGCGAAATTGCGGTGGACACGGTGGTTCGGTTGGCGGCACATCCGCGCATTGTCGCGCTCAAGGAGGCGGGCGGCAGCGCGGATCGTGTCAGCGCCATTTTAAGTCGTTGCGACATCGGGATTCTGTCGGGCGACGACGGACTCACGTTTCCGATGATGGCCCTGGGCGCTCGCGGTGTCATCAGCGTCGCCTCCAACGTGGCGCCGAAGGCGGTGTCCGAGATGGCGCGGCTGGCGCTGGCCGGCCAATGGGAAGAGGCGCGCCGCTTGCACTACAAGCTCTACCCGCTGTTTACCGATCTGTTTTTGGACACCAATCCGGTTCCCGTCAAAGCGGCTCTGGCCATGATGGGTCTTGTCGAGGAAACGTATCGGCTGCCGCTGTGTCCGCTGTCGGATGCGAAGAAGGAGGCGCTGCGCAAGACCCTGCAAGCGCAGGGATTGGTGGCGTAGGCCGAGATTTTCTCGCCATGCGCTCTGCCGCCCGCCGGCCTTGCGCCGGTGGAGGCAAACGTTGAGCGGGGAAGGCGTTGCGCCCTCCCCATCAACTTTCTTCACCGCCGGGACAAGCCAGGCGGGATCGTAAGATCGTCGCGAGCCGTCGCCGCCCGCCTAGCCTCTTTCTTCACCGCCGAGGCAAGCCCGGCGGGACCGGGGAAATGGCGCCAAGTCATTTTCCGAAAAAAAACAGCCTCCATCCGCGTTTTTCCCGGGCTGCCGGCTCAGCCCGCATTAAGACGGGCCGACGCGCGCAGGCCGAGAGGCGGGCCGAGAATTTCCTTGAGGGCGACAGCCTGGCGCAGATGATCTTTGCCGATCAGGGCGTCGCCGATTCCGCCGCGCAAGGCGCGCAAGCGCTGTTGACGCGCATCCGGCTTGTCGGCGAACGACTCGCCGTGGCGGACGTGCTGGAATTCGGGCTTTTTCGTCTTTGTCCAAACGTCCTTGGTTGCGGCCGGAGGAGGCGGTGGCGGCGGTGCAGGGAAGGTTGCCCTCTTCGTGGCGGGTCGTTTGCGCGCGGTTTCGGCAGTTGGTCGCGCCATGGCATAACTTGCGCGTCCGGCTGCCGGGAACGCCGTGCCGGCGCGTGTCGTCGTTGTTCTAGCTTGTCGCGGAACGGGTGGCGGCGCGGCCGACTTGGCGGGTTCAGCTTGCGACGACGGCGCGCCGCCGCTCAGGCCTTGCAGAAAACGCTGCAATTCATCCGACGGGTTCACGGGGTCGGCCCCGCTCGGCGCTGCCGCGCCGGGTTTGCGCGCGCTCCCGCTCTTTTGTTTGCGCGCCTTCATCGCCTGGGAAATCACTACAAAGACGGTGACGATCACCCAGAACAGCGCGCCGCCGTTTTCGCCGTTGCCTAGAACGGGTTCGAAACCGAATAACATCGTACAAGTCTCCCGCCGCCGCACGCCATTCAATGACGAAACAGCCAAGCGCCAAAGCCCGAAACCCCTAAGCCCAAAACAAGGAGAAACACGCCTTTTTCGGTATTTCGGATTTAGGATTTCCTTCGGGTTTGGGTCTTTCTTCATTCGTCATTTATGGCGCGGTTCCATGGCTTGTTTCTTGTCCTGAAACGCCGTTAACAAAGCGCCGTTCGGGGCGGCCTGCCTGCCGCGCCCGTGTCGGAGGCGCGAACAGGCAGGCGGAACCCGCTTGTGTCCGGTTGTCGCCGTTAGGCGTCAGAGCCGTGTCCGGTTGTTTCATCGCCGGAGATGGCCTTGCGCATGGACGTATCGGCTTCGATATTCTGCATGCGATAGAAATCCATGACGCCGAGATTGCCCTCGCGGAAGGCTTGGGCCATGGCGCGCGGCACTTCGGCGCGGGCTTCGACGACTTTCGCGTTCATTTCCTGCACGCGCGCCTTCATTTCCTGTTCCTGGGCCACGGCCATGGCGCGCCGGCCTTCGGCTTCGGCCTGCCGCATTTTCTTGTCGGCCTCGGCCCGTTCGGTTTCGAGCATGGCGCCCACGTTCGCCACGTCGGCGGCGCCCGCCACGCTGATGTCGGCGATGTCGATCGAGACGATTTCGAAGCCTGTTTGCGCGTCGAGCCCGCTGGAGAGCACCTTGCGGCTGATCTGATCGGGGTTCTCGAGTACGTCCTTGTAGGTGAGCGAGGAACCGATGGCGCTGACGATGCCCTGGCCGACGCGCGCGATGATCGTGTCCTCCTGCGCGCCGCCGACGAGCCGGTCAATGTTCGCCCGCACCGTTACGCGCGCCTTGACCAGCAGACGAATGCCGTCCTTGGCCACGGCGTCCAGATAGCCGGACGTGCCCTGATCGTGCGAGGGGCAGTTGATGACCTTGGGCTGCACGCTGGTGCGCACGGCTTCCATTACGTCGCGGCCGGCCAGATCGATCGCGGCGGCTTTCTGGAACGTGAGATCTATGTTGGCCTTGTCGGCGGCGATCAGGGCGTTGACCACGTTGATCACATCGCCGCCGGCCAGATAGTGCGCTTCCATATCGTCGGTTGCCACGTTCAGGCCGGCCTTCACGGTACGGATGCGCGCGTCCACGATGAGCGCGGGCGGCACGCGCCGCAATTTCATGCCCACCAGCGACAGCAGCGACACGCGCGCGCCGGACATCAGCGCCCGTACCCAAACTCCGATGAAATGGAAGAATATGCCGACAATCACCAGCACGATTATGCCGACAACGACAACGACGACTTTGACCAGATTTTCCATAACGGCTCCTTAACTTGTTCCCGAAACGGGTTCGACAATTACTCGGTTGCCTTTCACTTCCACTACGCGA
Organism: Kiritimatiellia bacterium; assembly: GCA_007134465.1. GTDB lineage: Bacteria > Verrucomicrobiota > Kiritimatiellia > UBA8416 > SLMC01 > SLMC01. The sequence continues at coordinate 13,761 of SLKS01000018.1, forward strand.
ACGGCAGCGCCCTTTTCTACCATTTCGCCGGACGTTACCACGTCCACGCGCCGTCCGTCAATAGCGCAGAAACCGGACGGCCGCAAATCGGACGAGGCTGCGCCCGTCTTGCCGATTAGCGCCTCCAGGCCCGCCTCCGTGCCTTTGAACTCGGCCAGATCCTTCTCCACGGTCATGCTTTTGCCCAGCCGCGTTTTAGGAAACACCTTGACCCAGACGGCGACGGCCACGCCGATCAGAAACACGATGCCGATCGCGACAACGGCGCCGTGTCGCGGAAAGGCGAAAAAGCCCGTGACAATGGCGGTGAGCAAGGCCAAGGCGCCCAGCGAGCCGAGCACGCCGCCGGGCACGAAAATCTCGGCGCCCAGCAAAATCAGCCCCGTGGTCAGGGCAACGGCGAAAATTTGAACGGAAATCGCATCCATAACATTTCCTGTCTTCTCACTATTGTGTCACGGGTCGCAGATCGCTTCTTCCCCACGCCTTTTTCGGCATTTCGGATTTAGGATTTCCTTCGTGCTTGGGTGTTTCGTCATTCGTCATTGGTCGTCGGATCCGGCTCCACGACAATCCGGTTGCCGCGGGTTTCGACAATGCGAACGGGCGTGTCGGCCTCGATGAACTCGCCGCGGGAAACGACATCCAGCTTTTTCCCGTCGAACTCGGCGATGCCCGCCGGATGCAACGCGGTGCGGGTTTTCCCGGTTGCGTCGAGCAAATGTTCCTTCCTGTCGGACGGTCCATATCCCTTGTCCTGATCGAGCGATGCGAGCAGGGCCAGATGGGAATAGGCCGGACTGAATTCGAAGAGCCGGGTCAGCACGAGCATGCCAACGCCGGCAACGATGACGGCGCCGCCCAGATGGGCCAGCGCGTTGGACACCTGCATTTCCGGGAAGGCGAACCAGCCGGTTTCGCCCGGCAGACGACGGATCATGGCGGCGAAAACGGAGCCGCCCATCAGAATCAGCCCCGCGATTCCGGTGACGCCGAAGCCGGGGATCACGAAAATCTCGAGCAGAAGCAGGCCCAGCCCGACAATGAAAACCAGCGCCTCGATCGTGCCGCCTGTGCCCGCGATGTTCTGCGCCCAGAAATACAGCATGAACCCGAACAGGCCGATCACGCCCGGAATGCCGAAGCCGGGCGTGCGGATTTCGATATAAAGGCCCAGCACGCCCATGGCCAGGAACAGAACGGCCAGCAGCTTGGCGTAACGGATCAGCGTTTCGGTCGGGGTCAGCAGCGGGGTGACGATGCGGGTGTCGGCGCGGCCGATCATGTCCAGTAATTCGTCGAGATTTCGAGCGGTTCCGCTCGAAAGCAGAGGGACGGATTTTCCGTTGCGCTCGACCATGCGCGCGGCTTCGTCGGTCGAGAGCGTAAGCAGCCGCCCGGCGGGGCTGAGTGTTTCCTCGCCGATTTTGTATTCGAATTCCGTGCGCATCATGGCTTCGATCAGGTCGGGATCGTAGCCTTTCTGCGCGGCAATGGATTGGATGAGCGACATGGAAGCGGAATAGGACTTTTCTTTCATGTCGCCTTCTTTCAAGTCTCCAAAAGGCGTGACCAGCGCGCTGGCGCCAATGCGGCTTTGCGGAGCCATGTAAATGGCGTCGGTGGCCATGGCGATAAACGCGCCGGCCGACAAGGCGTCCTTGTCCACATAGGTGTAGGTGCGGATGTCTTCGGGCAAATCCGCCAGCATGCGCATCAGGTGTTCGGTGGTTGTCAGCATGCCGCCGGGCGTATTCATGTGCAAAACGATGACGTCCGCCCCGGCATTGCGAGCGCGTTCGAGCTGACGGTCAATGGCGAAAAGCATGCCCGATTCGATCATGCCGCGAAGGGGAATGATATAGGTCGGAGAATCCGAGCCTGTCGGCCTTGCCGGCGGGCGCGCGGGTTCGGCGGGTGGCGGTTCCTGCGAAGCGCCGTCCGACGGCGGACTTGGCTCGGCGCTGTCGGCCGCCGTTTCCGGCGCGGCCTGTACGGTGTCGGCCGGATCGGCGCCGCGAACGTTTGCGCCGAACAGGCCGACAAGCCAGGCGCAGGCGACGAGGAAAACGAAAGCGGGTTTCATGGGGAAGGCATTATGCACAGGGGCGCTCGAAAGCCAAGTAGAAAATTAGCGGCTCTTTTTTCTTGCGGCACAGGCCGCAACGGGATAGGTTGGCGCCAACACGGTGGATTCAACTGCCTACAAGGCAAGGAGGCGAACCATGGCTTCAGCGTTGCGCGACGAGATTGTCGAGTCCATGAAGAATTTCATTCGCGAGCACAACGGACAGGTGCCCACCACCATCTACTTGCCGTGGGAGAAGGCCTACGACCTGATGAAGCTCGACGAGTACGAGCTGCCGGGCCTCTCGACGGAGCTGATGCGGCGCGGCGTGCTTGCGCTCAACGAGATGGCCCTGTTCGGCATGGAAGTCCGCGTGGATTACGAAAAGACCGAAATCGTGCTTACGTAGACGGCATGCCGAACATCTGTTCCTTGAGGTCGAGGTAGTAGAGGTAGTCTTCGGGGGACACGTCCGGCGGGCAGCGGTGGTCGCAGAACGGAATGTAGCCGCCGCGTTCCACGAGCGGGGCCAGCGTCTCCATGTAGGCTTTGATGGCCGTTCGGCCTTTGCGCATTTCCAGCTTGTCGAACCCGCCCATGATGCGCAGGTCTCTGCCGTATTCGCCCAGCAACTCGCCCGGATGAACGCAACTGTTGACTTCGTAGGGGAACAGGCAGTTGATGCCGGCCTCGAGAAAGCCGGGCAGCAGCGGGCGCACGTCGCCGTCGCAGTCGGTGTACCACAGATCAACGCCGGCGGCGCGCAATTTCTTGCCGATTCGCTTGTAGCGGGGAACCACGACGTTGGTGAAGAAATCGAGACTCACGATGGGGCCGTTCTTGAAGCAGATGTCTTCCCAGCCGGACGCGTAGTCGAAATCCATGCGCGGCAAGACCTGATCGAGCGCATCCTCGACCAGCAGGCAGCAGGTTTCGACCATGTCTTCCACCATGTCGGGATAGTCGAAACAGGCGTAGGCCAGCCCCTCGAAAGTGAGCATGTCCCTGATCTTCCCGATCATCGAGCCGCAATGGATGCCGAGCGGCCAGTCGCGGTCCGGCGGATGGCGCCGGCGCAGGCCCTCCACGTCTATGCGGCGGGCTGGATCGTCGCGCTGGAACCGCTCCTCCTTGCAGCGTTTCCAGTCGTCCGGCGTGACGATGCCGGCCTTGAGAAAGTGCGGGATGGTGTCGTGCCCGTCTTTCGGGACTTCGGCCAGCAGTCCGTCGCGATTCCGCAGGATGCGCTTGTCGCCGGATTCCTCGACGACCGTTTCCTCGAACGGGGGCGACATCCAGACACAGGGCCTGAAAACTTCGATGCGGTCGAAGCTGAAGAAGATGTCGGCTTCGCTGTTGCGGCGGATGCCGTTGTCCTTGAACAGCGGCCACAGCTCGAAGTTCTCGTTCCAGTAGCCGAACTCCATATTGAAGCAGCGATCCACCGGGCGGTAGCTCATTTGGTTGCGGAACCGTTCCCGGTCGGTCAGGGTTCCCTTCCACTTCGGTCGGCATGGTTGGATGCTCATGCGAGTTCCTTGCGCGCGACGACGCCCTTCAAGCGGTACATCTTGGGCAGCGGTCCGGCCAGCGGCTTGGCGTAGTTCACAAAGGCATCCGTTACGTCGTTGCCCTGCCGGTTGATGAACGCGGCCGGCATTTCGCGCGTTTCGCGCGCCACGCTGCGCAGCGGAACGACGTCGTAGCGCACGCCGTAGCGCGTGCCGGGCTTGCGCACGATGGCGATCGAACCGTCCGCATCCTTTTCGACGGCGGCGCGTACCGCTTCCTGGCCCGCGCGCCGGGCTTCCAGCGCATCGGTCGCCGACACGATCGTCGGGAAGGAGCGCTGCAGGTAGCCGAACGTGTCGGAACGCACCCGCTTGATGGCGGTTTTGGCCTTGATCTCCGCCACGAGCAAATCGCCCAGCGCGCCGGTGCCGCTCAACTGCACATTGCCGTGCGAATCCTGCTCCTTGGTGAACTTGGCGAGGATCGGAACGCCCTGGTCGTCGTGCACGCCTTCGGAGACGGCCGCGAGGCAGCGGCCGAGTTTCTTGTAAACCGCGTGCACGTCGCGCACGAACTGATCGGCCCGGAACGCGCGTTCCGGCAGATAGATCAGGTGCGGCCCGTCGTCTTTCGCGGTGCGGGCCAGCGCCGAGGCGGCGGTGAGAAAGCCAGCGTTCCGGCCCATGATCACGGACACATGCACGCCCGGGAGGGCGCGGTTGTCCAGGTCAATGCCCTTCAGCGCCAGCGCCACGAACTTGGCCGCGCTGCCGAAGCCCGGCGTGTGGTCGTTTTCGCGCAGATCGTTGTCAATCGTCTTGGGAATGTGGAAGCAGCGCAGTTCGACCTTTTGGCGGCCGGCTTCCTCGTTGACGATATGGGCGGTTTCCGCCGAATCGTTGCCGCCAATATAGAAGAAATAGCGCACGTTGTAGCGGCGCATGATCTCGAACATGGCCTTGCACTCTTCGGGCTTCGGTTTCTTGCGCACGGAACCGAGCGCGGAAGAGGGCGTATTGGCCACGCCTTCGAGAGTGGCCACCGTTTCCTTGCGCAGATCGAGAAAATCCTCGCCCAGAATACCCTGGATGCCATGGCGCGCGCCGTAGATCTTGCCGACATCCGGATGCTTTCTGGCTTCCAGAACGGCGCCGACCAGGCTTTGATTGATGACGGCGGACGGGCCGCCGCTTTGGGCGATGAGCATGTTTCCTCTTGGCATGGGTCTCTCCTTGTGTTTGGATGCTTTTTTCCGACGGGAAAGGCACGCACTCTGCCATGCCGCCCGCCGCAAGACAAGGGGAAAATGAGTGAATCGCAAGCCGGCCTATCACAAGGGACGCTGGGCGGTCGCGCGTGAACGGTTTCGCCTGAGCGAGGCGCGCCCGCCGCTGCCGCCCCGGGATCCCGTCCGCCTGAACGAGGCGCTGGCCGGAGCCATGAAAACGCTGGGGCTGGAATCGGCGCATTGGCTGGAAACGCTCGGGAACGAATGGCCCCGGCTTGTCGGAGCGGCCGTCGCCCGGCACACGCGGCCGGGCCGGCTCGACCGGAACCGGCTGATCGTGTTCGTGGACAGTTCCGTCTGGCTAAACGAACTCAGCCGCTACGGGCGCAAGGAAATGCTGGCGGCGCTGCGCCAGCGGTTCGGCGACGGCAAGTTCGCCGACCTCGCCTTTCAGCTCGATCCCGACGCCTAGCGAAAGGACAATTCATGCAACGAGGCGGTATGCTGTTCGATTCGCATGCGCATTTCAGCGGAGACCCGACCGAAGCGGACGATTGGCTCGGGCGGGCCGCAGCGGCCGGCGTAACGGGCGTGCTGGCAGTCGGCGGTTCGGCCGACGGCAACCGGACCGCGCTGGCGACGGCGCGCCGCTTCCCGAACCGCGTTTGGGCGGCCGTCGGATACGACCGCGATCATGCGCCGCAGGATCCGGCCGATACGCGAACCATGGATCGGCTGATTTCCGATGCGCAGACCGCTCTCCTGTCGGCGCGCGACGAAACGGCGGCCTGTGTCGCGATCGGCGAGATCGGCCTTGACTTTCATTACCATCCGGAAACGGCGGCGGCGCAGACAACGCTGTTTCGGCTCCAGCTCGAACTGGCGCGCGATTTCGGGTTGCCGGTTGTTGTCCACAGTCGCGACGCCGAAAAAGAAACCTTGGCGGAGCTGGCTCGCCATGCCGAGGCCTGGCCGGGCGTCGCCGACCGGATTGGCGTGGTGCATTGCTTCACCGGGTCCCCGTCCATGGCGGACGCTTTGACGGCCATGGGCTATTGTCTGGGCTTCAGCGGCATTGTCACATTTCCGAACGCGGCAGACGTGCGCGGCGTGGCGGCCGCCGTGTCCGAGAACCGTCTGCTCGTCGAAACCGACGCGCCCTACCTTGCGCCGGTCCCGATGCGCGGCCGCCGCAACGAGCCGGCGTTCGTGCGGCATGTCGCCGAAACGATCGCGACAGTGCGCGGGCAGCCGTTCGCCTCATTGGCCGCCACCACCGACCGCAACGCCCGCCGACTGTTCGGCCTTGCCTCATCGAAGAAAGAGGCGCCATGAGGCACAACGTGGCTGACGCAGCCAACGACGGATCCGTTCAGGCCAGCGAGGACAACATAACGACGGGCTCGTCCATCCTGAATAACGCGCCTTTTCGTTTTCTCTTGACGGGGGGCGATCGGTTTTGGAGTATGGCGCCGCCTATGAAGCTATGGTCGGTCAGTATGGTTTTGAGCGCGGCGCTGGCGGCGGGCGCGGGCTGCGGACACGATGTCGCGCGGCTGGACGCGCGCGAAACGAGCGATCCCATGCTGCGCCGGGCGGCGGAGAAGGCGGCGGCGGGCGATGCGGAGTATGCGATCGATCTGTACCGCAAAGCGCTGGATTTGGAACCGAAACTCGCGCGTGCCAGCCTCGACATGGCCATCCTGCTGCACGACGTCAAACAGGCGTACGTGCCGGCGCTCTATCATTACCAGCGCTATCTCGTTTTACGGCCGAATACGCAGAAACGCGACCTGATCGAAAACCGTATGCGCCTGGCGCGACAGTCGCTGGCGGCCGAGCTGTCGCCGCAGGCCGCCGACCGGGCCGTTCAGAACGAATTGGCCGAACTGAGAAAGGTCCATGCCCAGCTCCAGACGCGCTATCAGGCGTTGCAGCGGGAGCTGGCGCAAGCGCGAACGCCTGCGCCGCCCGCGCCGGACGAGCCGACAGCCGAGACGGCATCGAAAACCCATGTGGTGCGGCCCGGCGAGAATCTGACGCATATTGCCCAGCGCTACGGCGTGGAGGTGGCGGACATGGTCGAGATCAATGGTTTGCGAAACCCGAATGCGATCGTGGCGGGCCAGAAATTGATCGTGCCGGCAAGACGCGCGCCGTAGCGGCGCGCGCCCATGCGGCATGGGCCATGGGCCGAGGAATTGAACAGAAGGCAACGAAGGGAACTAAGAAGGGCGGGCACATTTCGTTTCCTTCGTTATCTTGAGCGAAGCGGGTGTTCAAACAATTCAGGGGGGATGCGGGCAAAACGCGTATCGTTCCGAAAAGGGTTTACGGGAGGAGAGTCATGAACGACGATTCGAGGGACGACAAGGCGACGGAAGATGACGGCAGACTGTTCGACGATCTTTCCCCGAGCCGCGAACCCGAAGCGGAGCGCGCCGGATCGGAGGTCGCGCGCGGCCGCCTGGATCGGCATCGCTCGGATTTGTCGCATCAGGTGGGCGGGGCGGCAGGCGAAATCGAACGTTTGCGCCTGAAGCAGGCGGAACTCGAGCGCGAAAAGCAGGAATTGCAGCAATTGGCCCGCAAGCAGGACGAGTACGAGCGGGGCAAGCGCGAGATGCTGGAGAAACTTGCCCGCAGCGTGGTGCTGCTCGACAAGGAGCGCGAACAGGCCGTGCGCGTGGCGGCCTTGCTGGCCGAGACGCGCGAACGTTTTTCGGAGCAGTTGACGAGTCTGGAACGCATTCGCGAAGAGGAATGGGCGGACGGCAGCTTCGCGGAGGAACTCGAGAGCGGGTTGGCCGAGGTCGAAGCGGCGAAAACGATGTACAAGAAAGCGCTGGCGCGAATCGAGGCCAGCAGTTGGCACAAAAGCGCAGGCTCGGGAACGGTGGCGCTCGATCCGGCGGCGGGCGCCGGCGCGGCGCCGTGGCCGCGCAGCTTCGGATTCTGGCTCAAGATTGGCTTGGCCTTTTCCCTGCCGCTGGCTGCCGTGCTGATCGCGCTGTTCCTGTTTTCGCTGTTTCGACATGGTTTTATTCCGGGCATTTAGCGCCGAACGCTTAAGGCGGGCTGCGCCCGCCACCCAAAGGAATTGAACAGAAGGCAACGAAGGGAACAAAGAAGGGCGGGCGCACTTCGTTATCGTGAGCGAAGCGGGTGTTCAAAACATCCAGAGACAAAAGACATACGCAAAAGCGCAGCGATGCCGTAAAGGCGCTAACGCCTTGGCGTGCGGGCGAAGCCCGCCTTGTCGAGATGATTTCCGAGAGGAAGAATCATGGAACAGGAAAAAAGAGCGAACGGCGGGAACGAAGGCATGGACGTGCGCCATGTGGCCTTGCTGGCCCGGCTTGCGCTGACGGACGAGGATGCCGAACTTTTTCGCGGACAGATGGCGGACATTGTCGGGTTTGTTCGCAAGATCGGCGAGCTGAATATCGAGGGCATCGAGCCGACAACGCATGCGCATCGGGTCGAGAACGTGTTCAGGGAAGACGAGCCGGCGCCGGGACTGGACCGGGCGACGGCGCTGGCCAATGCGCCGGAACAGGCCCAGGGTCTGTTTCTGACGCCCAGGATAGTGGAGTAGGTGATGGATACGGCGTCTGTTACGCTAGGCGAAGCGTTGGCCGGGCTGGACCGGGGCGACTGGAGTTCCGAGGAACTGGTGTCGGACCTGCTGGCGCGGATTGAGGCGGGGAACGGCGCGCTGAACGCCTATCTGGACGTGGACGCGGACGATGCGCTGTCGCAGGCCCGCGCGGCCGACCGCCAGCGCGCGCGCGGCGAACGCGCTCCGTTGCTGGGCGCGCCGCTGGCGGTGAAGGACAACATCAATGTGGCCGGGCAATCCTGCGCCTGCGCTTCGCGCATTCTGGAGGGGTACAAGGCGCCCTGCGACGCGACGGCCATCGCGCGGCTGCGCCGGGAAGGCGCCGTGTTTCTGGGCCGAACGAACATGGACGAGTTCGCCATGGGCAGCTCGACGGAATATTCGGCGCGCGGTCCCGCCCGCAATCCGCGCAATCCGGACTGCGTGCCGGGCGGATCGAGCGGGGGGTCGGCGGCGGCCGTGGCCGCCGGCATGGCGCTGGCGGCGCTCGGTTCGGATACCGGCGGCTCCATTCGGCAGCCGGCGGCTTTCTGCGGCTGCGTGGGGTTCAAGCCTTCGTACGGGCGCGTGTCCCGCTACGGACTGACGGCCTTCGCTTCCTCGCTCGATCAGATCGGATCGCTCACCCGCGGCGTGGACGACGCGACGCGTCTGTTCTTTTCCATGGCCGGCCCGGACGCCCGAGACGCCACGACGGTGACTCTGCCCTTGCCCGCGCCCGAGGCTTGTCGGCGCGAAGACTTGAAGGGGGTCGTCATCGGCGTGCCGAAGGAATATTTTCCGTCCGCGCTGGCGCCGGATGTTCGCGCGGCCGTTTTGGCGGCGGCGGAGACGTGCCGGGCGCTAGGCGCGGAAACGCGCGATATCAGCCTGCCGCATACCGAGTATGCGATGGCCGTCTATTACATTGTCGCGCCGGCGGAGGCGTCGGCCAATCTGGCGCGATTCGACGGGGTTCGCTACGGGCGGCGCGCGGCCGGCGCGACAAGCCCGATGGATTTGTACTGCCGCACGCGGTCGGAGGGATTCGGCCGCGAAGTGAAGCGCCGCATTCTGCTCGGCGCCTACGTGTTGAGCAGCGGCTATTACGACGCCTATTATCTTTCCGCGCAAAAGGCGCGCACGCTGATTCGTGACGATTTTACAGCCGCCTTTCGCGACTGCGACGCGATCCTGGCGCCGGTCACCCCCTCGGCGGCGTTTCGCATGGGCGAAAAGACGGAGGATCCCGTTCAGATGTATCTGACCGATGTGTTTACCGCCACGGCCAATCTGGCGGGCCTGTGCGCGCTGTCTTTGCCCTGCGCCATGAATGCCGACGGGCTGCCGTTGGCGGCGCAACTGATCGGCCCCGCGTTTCGCGAGGATGCCGTGCTGGGCGCGGCGGCCGCGCTCGAGCGGGCCTGGGGCGGACCGACGGGATGGATGGGGAGGCGGGCATGACGTACGAAGCGCGGATCGGACTGGAAGTGCATGTGCAGCTCAAGACGCGCTCCAAGATGTTTTGCGCGTGCAGCGCCGAGTTCGGCGACGAGCCCAATACGCGCGTGTGTCCCGTTTGCCTGGGCTATCCCGGCGCAATGCCGGCCATGAACCGCGAGGCCGTCGAACTTACGGCGCTGACGGGGCTGATGGTCGGCGCGCAGGTCGCGCCGCTGTCCGTCTTCGCGCGCAAGAGCTATTTCTATCCGGACATGCCGAAAAACTACCAGATTTCCCAGTACGACCGGCCCTTGTGCATCGGGGGCGCGGTCGCCATCGAGTGGGAGGGCCGCGAGAAGCTTGTGGGGCTCACCCGCATTCATCTCGAGGAGGACGTGGGGAAGAGCTCTCATTTCGGAACGTCCAGCGGCGTGGATTTCAATCGGGCGGGCATTCCGCTGATGGAGATCGTTACCGAACCGGTTCTGACCGCGCCGGAGGAAGCGGACGCGTTCCTTCAGGCCTTGCGTCAGATGGTGCGCTACGCGGGCGTGAGCGACGGCAACATGGAGCGGGGCAACATTCGGTGCGATGCGAATTGCAGTGTTCGCTTGCGTGGCGAGACGGCGCTCGGCGCGAAAACGGAGATCAAGAATCTTAACACGTTCAAAGGCGTCCTGGCGGCCTTGCGCTACGAAATCCGCCGCCAGCAGGATGTATTGGCGGCCGGCGGTCGCGTTGCCATGGAAACGCGGCGCTGGGACGGCGAGACGGGCACGACAGCGAGCATGCGGTCCAAGGAGGAAGCGCACGACTACCGCTATTTCCCCGAGCCGGATCTCATGCCGGTGGCCATGGCGCCCGAGCAGCTTGCCGCGCTGCAAGCGCGCATTCCCGAATTGCCGCGCGCCCGACGCGAGCGGTTCTGTCGCGATTACGGCTTGCCCGCCTACGACAGCGAAGTGCTGGCCGCCGACAAGGCCGTGGCCGATTTCTTCGACGAAACCGCGCGCGTCTCGGACAACCCGAAAGCGGTGTCGAACTGGATGATGACGGAAGTTCTGGCGAAACTGGCCGAAACCGGCCGGACTTTGGCCGAAACACCCGTGGCGCCCCGCCAGTTGGCCGAGTTGATCGCGCTGGTGGACCGGGGCCAAATCAACATGCCGACGGCCAAGTCCCTGTTCGCCACGATGTTCGACAAGGGCGGGGATCCGGTCGCCCTTGTGGAACAGGAAGGGCTTGCGCAAGTATCCAGCGCCGACGACATCGGCGCCTGGGCCCGCCAGGCTGTGGAGGAAAATCCGAAATCGGTCGCCGATTACCGATCCGGCAAAAAGGCCGCCCTCCAGTTTCTGGTCGGGCAAGTCATGCGCCGGAGCCGCGGCCGCGCCCATCCCCAAAAGGCGGCCGAGGCGCTCGAAGAATTATTAAAGGGATGACAAGTTCGCCGCCTTGTGATAGGACATGGGCGAATTCGATGTAGAGCCGGTTCGTTTCGGAGGACGGAACGTTGACATCCAACGACCAATACGTGCTTGAATTGCTGCAAGAACAGGGCGTCGTGACCCAGGAACAATTGGCGCACGTGCGCAGCGGCGGGCTTCGGCAGGAAGGCGCCAGCGACTTGGACCGGCTGGTGCGCGAAAACATAGTCGAAGAAAGCGAAGTGCTGGGCGTTCTGGCGGCGCAACTGGGGTTGGAGCTGGTCAGCCTCAAGGATTTGGAGCTCTCCCCGGAGCTGCGGGACACGATACCCGTGGACATTGCGCGCCGCTACAAGGTCGTGCCGGTGCATTGCCAGGACGACGTTCTGACGGTGGCCCTGAGCGATCCTCTGGATTTCGACACGGTGGACACCTTGCGGCATCTGCTGAAGCGCCATGTGGAGAGCATGGTGGCCACGCGCGAAGAGATCAAGGTCGTGCTCGATACCTACTACGCCGCCGAAACGTCCATGGAGGAAATGCTGGGCCAGATCGGCGACGATGCGGTGGACGTTTCCATGACCGGCATGGACAGCATTGTTCAGGATGCCGACACCACCGAAACCGACGCGCCGATCATCAAGCTGGTCAGTCTGGTGATTCTGGAAGCGTTCCGCAATCATGCCTCCGACATTCATCTCGAGCCGCTGGAAACGCGGTTTCGGATCCGCTATCGCATAGACGGCGTGCTGCACGAAGTGGACAGCCCGCCCAAGCGCTTGCAGTCGGCCATTATCCAGCGCGTGAAGATCATGTCCGGCATGAAAATTTCGGAGAAGCGCGTGCCGCAGGACGGCCGCATTCAGGTGAACATTCAGGGGCGCGAACTCGATTTGCGTGTCAACACAGTGCCGGCCACCCATGGCGAAGGGGTGGTCATGCGTATTCTGGACAAGCAGAACCTGGCGCTGGGCTTGCCGGCGCTGGGCTTTTTCGCCGACGATCAGCAAACCTTCGAACGGCTGATCGGGCTGTCGGACGGCATTTTGCTGGTGACGGGTCCGACCGGATCCGGAAAAACCACGACGCTCTACGCCTGTTTGCAGCAGATCAATCGCGCGGACACCAAGATCATTACGGTGGAGAACCCGGTGGAATACCAGATTTCCGGGGTGAACCAGGTGCAGGTGCGCGACGATATCGGCTTGACCTTCTCGGCCGCCTTGCGTTCGATTCTGCGCCAGGCCCCGAATGTGGTGATGATCGGCGAAATTCGCGACCTCGAGACGGCGCAAATCGCCATCGAGTCCGCCTTGACCGGTCACTTGGTGTTCAGCACGCTGCATACGAACGACGCGCCCAGCGCGGTGACCCGATTGCTGGATATCGGTGTCAAGCCCTTCCTCGTGGCGTCTTCGTTGCGCGCCGCCATGGCCCAGCGGCTGGTCCGTTGCGTCTGCGAGAATTGCAAGGAGCCTCGCGAGCCGACGGAAGCCGAAATCAAGCTGCTGGGGCCGGTGGCCGAGCAGTTGACCGGGGCCACCCTGCTGGCCGGACGCGGTTGCGCCCAATGTTCTCTCACGGGCTATTCCAAGCGGAGGGGCATTTTCGAGATTTTCAGGGTGGACGACGAAATACAGAAAATGATTTTCGAAAAGGTGTCCACAAGCGAATTGCGCGCGCGTGCCCGGGAAATGGGCATGCGCACCCTGCGCGAGGACGGATTGCGCAAGGTCGTGTCCGGCATGACGACGGTGGAAGAAGTCCTGCGCGTAACCATGGGAGACGAATCCTGATGAGCATCGAATCGAGTCAGGTCGAAATGAACGAGTTGCTGCAGTTGTGCGTCGAGGAAGGCGCATCGGACTTGCACCTGGCCGTAGGCGACCCGCCCATGCTCCGCATTCATGGCGGGCTGTCTCCCCTGGACTCTCCGCCGTTGACTCCCGAAGATACCGAACGCCTCATGAAAAGCATCACATCGCCGGACCATCAGCAGAAGGTGCGCGAACAGGGCGGCACGGATTTCGGGTTCGGGTTCGGCGAGATGGCCCGGTTCCGCGTCAGCGTATTCAAGCAAAAGGGCAATGTCGGCCTGGTTTTGCGTCAGATTCCCAACGATTTGCTGAGCCTGGAAACGATCGGGCTTCCGCCTCAGGTCAAGGAACTGCTGTTTCGGCCGCGCGGGCTCATCTTGGTGACCGGCCCGACAGGCAGCGGCAAATCCACGACCTTGGCCAGCATGCTGAACGTTATCAACGAGGAACGCGACTGCCACGTCATCACCATCGAGGACCCGATCGAATACTATCACAATCACAAGAAATCCATCATTACCCAGCGCGAAATCGGCGTGGACGTTCCGTCGTTCAAGGAAGCGCTCAAGCGGGCGCTTCGGCAGGACCCCGACGTGATTCTGGTGGGTGAAATGCGCGATCTGGAAACGATGGAAGCGGCGATCACGGCGGCGGAAACCGGCCATTTGGTTTTCGCCACGTTGCATACGACCGGCGCGGCCCGCACGGTGGACCGCATTGTGGACGCGTTCCCGACCAACCAGCAGGGTCAAATCCGCACGCAGCTTTCCATGGGCATTATTGCTGTGATTTCCCAGTTGCTGCTCGTGCGCGCCAATCAGAAAGGCCGGGTGGCCGCCTTTGAAATCATGATTTCCACGCCCGCCATACAGGCGCTGATCCGCGACAACAAGACCTATCGCATCACGTCGGACATTCAGACGGGCGCGAAGCACGGCATGATCACGCTGGACGCGCATCTGATGGCGCTGTACGAAGCCGGCGAAATCCATTACGAGGATCTGATTACCAAATCGCAGGATCCGGACGCGATCGTTCAGAAACTTCAGGAACGGACGGCAACATCGAAGTCGAAACGCTAGCCCGGCCGGAACGGGGCGCCGAAGCGCGCTCGCGGAAGCCCGTATCGCTTCGGGGGCGGCGGCTTCGGGAAACGGAATACGTTATGGCGGATACACAGACAGTTTTTTCGGACCCTCTCCTGCAACTGGCGGCGGAAAAGGATCTGGTGACGCCGGAACAGGCCGAGGACATCCAGGAAGAGCACAAGCATACCGGAAAACCGATACGCCAAATGCTGCTGGACTTGGAGATTGTCTCCGAAGATCGCCTGCTCGATATCGTGGCCGAGTATCTGGGCGTCAGCGTGGTGAACTTGCCGGCAATGGACATTGCGCCCGATGTGATTCACAGCGTGCCGGCCAGCGTGGCGCGCATGTACAATGCCGTGCCGGTGAATGCGGGGCCGGCCTCCGTCGAGCTGGCGGTCTACGACCTGCTCAGCCCGCAGATCATGGACGAACTGGCTTTCGTGCTGACGCGCGACGTGACCTTTGTCCTGGCGCGGCAGGAAGATGTCGTCACCTACATCAATCAGTTTTACGGGGACGACAGCGACACGATCAACGAAATGCTGTCCGCGCTCGAATCGGAATTCGACATGGACGCTTCCGCGACGGGCGACGAGGAAGACATCAAGGGGCTGGAGGAAGTGGCCGGCTCCACGCCGGTGATTCGTTTCGTCAATCTGGTGCTCTACCAAGCGGTGAACGACCGCGCCTCGGACATTCATTTCGAGCCGTTCGAGAAGGAGTTCAAGATTCGCTACCGCGTGGACGGCGCGCTGTACGAAATGGCGCCGCCGCCCAAGCGGCTGGCCATGCCCATCATCTCCCGCATCAAGGTCATGTCGGGGCTGAACATAGCGGAGCGGCGCCTGCCGCAGGACGGACGCATCCAGCTTTCGATCGGCGGCCGGCTGATCGATTTGCGCGTCTCGACGCTGCCGACCCAGTTCGGCGAAAGCGTCGTGTTGCGCGTGCTGGACCGCAGCGTGGTGTCGCTCGACATCGAAAACCTGGGCATGCCCGAAGACGTGCACGAGAGCTTTCTGCGCGACATCGCCAAGCCGAACGGCATTATCGTGGTGACCGGCCCCACCGGCTCGGGCAAAACGACCACGCTCTATTCCGGGTTGCGCCGGCTCAACAAAACGGAGCTGAAACTGCTGACGGCCGAGGAACCGGTCGAATACGACATTGACGGCATCGTTCAGGTGCCGATTCTTCAGGCGACGGGCAACACGTTCGCCAAAGTGCTGCGCGCGTTTCTGCGCCAGGACCCCGACGTGATGATGGTGGGCGAAATCCGCGACCTGGAAACGGCGCAGACGGCGGTGCAGGCGTCGCTGACCGGCCACTTGGTGTTCAGCACGCTGCACACGAACGACGCCGCCGGCGCCATCACCCGCCTGATCGACATGGGCGTGGAGCCCTACCTGATCTCCTCGACGCTCGAGGCCGTGCTCGCCCAGCGTCTGGTTCGGGTCATTTGCGAACAATGCAAGCAAGGCTACAACCCCGACGATGAAATACTGCAGCGCCTGGGGCTGGACCGCGACGACGTGGGCAACCGCCAGTTCCACTACGGCGCCGGCTGCGCGCGCTGCAGCGATACCGGCTATTTCGGGCGGCGCGGCATTTACGAGTATCTCTCCATCACCGAGCCGATCCGACAACTGATCAACGACCGTCGGCCGACCTTGGCCATACGCAACCGGGCGGTCGAGCTGGGCATGCGAACGTTGCGCGAGGACGGCGTGCGCAACGTGCTCGACGGGTACACGACCGTGGACGAAGTGCTCAAGTACACGTAAGGCGGGCTGACGCCCGCAACCCAACGGCCTTCGGCCGAGATTCCTCGCAAGCTCGGAATGACAAAATCCAGGGCGCTATACTAAAACAGTCCGTCATCCCGCGTGTCCCGCCGAAGTTTTCTTGCGTAGGCGGAAGCCTGCGAGGGATCTCGCCGAAGGCGCAAAACATACACGCAAAAACGTGTATCTTCACCGGAAAGGCTTTAAGGGAAATCCGGCAGGGGAAAGCTGTGGACGTTTTCGCGCGCCACAACCAGGTTTTCCGTGCGGGCGAACCCTTGCGCGCGCACCTCGGCCAGTGCTTCCTCGAGAAACGATTCGGGGGTCGAGGCGCCGCTGGTCACCCCCAGCGTTTCGGTCGCGGACAGATCCGCTTCCGCCAAGTCTTCGCGTTGGCTGATCAGATAGGCCGGCCGGCCGCAGGCGCGCGCGATTTCCGCCAGGCGCCGGCTGTTCGAGCTGTTGCGCGAGCCCAGCACGAGAATGGTGTCGGCGACGCGCGCCAGCGCCTGTACCGCCTGCTGCCGGTTCTGGGTCGCATAGCAAATGTCGCCCTTTTCCGGCGCGTCCAGGCGCGGAAACCGTTCCTGCAACCGCGCCAGCATGGCGTGGACGAATTCCACGCTCAGCGTCGTTTGCGTGACCACGCCGAGCCGGTCCGGGTCGGGCGGACAGACGGCCATCGCTTCCGCTTCGTTCTCGACGATCATCGTCCGCTCCGGCGCCTCGGCGGCCACGCCTTCGACTTCCTCGTGCCCGCGATGGCCGATGAGCAGGATGCCGCAGTCGCGGGCGGCCAATCGCTGGGCTTTCGCATGGGCGCGGGTCACGAAGGGACAGGTCGCGTCCACAACCCGCAGCCGCTTGTCTTGCGCATCCTTGCGGACGGCCGGCGCTACGCCATGCGCGGAAAACAGGAGAGCGGCTTCGTCCGGCACGTCCGCGAGCGTTTCCACGAACCGAACCCCCTGTCGAGTCAGGTCTTCGACAATCTGCCGGTTATGCACCACTTCATGGTAGCAATAGACGGGCGGAGGATAGCGGCGGAGCGCTTCGGCAATCGCCTCGACAGCTCGGGCCACCCCGGAGCAGAACCCGTGCGGATGGGCAATGATAACGCGTTTGTCATTCATGCGACCGGTTCCCCTGTTGCGCGCTCGCGACGACGCATTGTGTTCCTGTGAAGAATTGTTGAAACTGTCATTGTTCCACGGTTTCCGGTTGCGTCTTCGGATGTCTATACAGCCGCCGATGTGGTTGCCGCGCTGTTGGTCGCGCGCGATATTGCCGGGCAAGCAAAGCGCGAAAGCGCTACGCCTCCGGCGGCCGTTCGCGAATCAGAGACGGGTAGCGACCGGCCTTGACATGGTCCACGAAGGAATAGGCGCATTGAAAAGTGTCGCGAACGGTTTGCGCGTCCATGCCTTGCGCCAGCGCCTGGCGCACGTTTTCGACAAGTTGCGGCAATGCCTTTTCCCGTTCCGCAAGCCGGCATTCGTCCTGAAAGGGCGTATAGGCTCGGCGGCGAATGGCGGCGGCCAGTTCCTGTTCGTCGCGAATGTCGTCGGCGAAGCGAGAGGCATAGATGCCGAGATTGTCGCGTCTATGCGCATCGGACGAGGCGATCAGCCCGCAACCGGTCTGCTCCTGAAACGCCCGGATTCCCGACCGCTGAAACGCGCAGATGTTCATGCTCCAGGCTTCGCAGGCGTCGGGCGGCGCTTTCAGCAGGGATTCGGCGATCGTATCGCGATAGCGGAGCGGATGGGCCAGAATTGTCGCGCCGCCCTGGCGCCGAACTTCCCGGATCACGGCCGCGATGGAGCGGCGCCCGGTCAGCGCGCCCGGATCGGACGCGCCGTAGACCAGCAAGTCCTCTTCTTCGGCCGTGTTGATTTCCATGCCGCGGAAGATGCGCACGCGCGGGAATGCCGCGCGCAGTTCGGCGATTTCGCCGTCCGGCCAGAAGGCATTGTGCTCGGTAATGGCCACGGCGTCGAGCCCCCGCTCCATGGCGGCGGCCATCATGGCTTCGGCCGTATCCTTTCCGCAGGCGGAATAGCGCGAGGTGTGCATGTGTACGTCTAGGAGCATGTTTCGGCAATTCCTTTCCGGGCAGGCGAGCCATAGACCCCCAGCCATTTGAAACATTCGTCCGCCAGCAGAATGACGCCGGCCGCGGCCGAAATCGTCAGCCAGTCGAAGAGCGTCAGCGGCTCGATGCCGAACAGGGTCTGTCCGGCCGCTGTTTGCGTAACGAGAACCTGAAGCAGGACGGCCGTGCCGATGCCGGCCCACAGGCTCCGATTGGAAAACAGCCCGATCGAAAACAGGGAAGACGACGAAGAGCGCGCGTTCAGGGCGTGAAACCATTGGAAGGCCGCCAGCGCGGTGAAGGCCACGGTTTGCGCGTGGGCCGCGCTGCCGTACGTCAATTCGAGCGCGTACAGTCCGAGCGTGCCCGCCGCCATGAGCGGTGCGAGCAGCAGAATGCGGCGCAGCAGAAAACGGTCCAGCACGCCGGCCTGCGGCGAGCGCGGCGGCTGGCGCAGCACGTTGCGATGCCGCGGCTCGATCCCGAGCGGAATGGTGCAGGCTCCGTCCGTAACCAGGTTGATCCACAGGATCATGGCGGCGGTAAGCGGCAGAGGCAGGCCGACGAGCAGCGCGCCAACCAGCGTAATGATTTCGCCCAGATTCGTGGTCAGCAGAAAGAAGACCACGCGCCGCAGGTTGGCGAAGATGGTGCGGCCTTCTTCGACCGCATGCACGATGGTGGCGAAATCGTCGTCGGCCAGCACGATGTCGGCGGCTTCCTTGGCCACTTCCGTGCCGGCTTGGCCCATGGCCACGCCGATATCGGCGCCTTTCAGCGCGGGCGCGTCGTTGACGCCGTCGCCAGTCATGGCCACGACCTGTCCGCGCCGCTTCAGCGCCTGAAGGATACGCAGCTTGTGCGCGGGCGACACGCGCGCGTAGACGGCGGCGGTTTCCGCCGCGCTCTCGAGCTGTTCGTCGGACATGGCGTCGAGATCGCGGCCCGTGACGACGTTCCGGCCGTGACCGGCAATGCCGGTTTCGCGGGCGATGGCGGCGGCGGTCGCGGCATGGTCGCCCGTGATCATGACCACGCGAATGCCCGCGCCTTGCGCGTCGGCGATGGCCCGGATGGCTTCGGGACGCGGCGGATCGACCAGTCCCCAGAGCCCGACGAAAATCAGCCCGTTCTCGACCTGGTCGCGCATCAGATCCGTTTCGCCGCGCGGCAGCGGTTTGACGGCTCCGGCGACCACGCGCAGCGCCTGGTCGGCGAAGGCGGCGTTGGCGGTTTCGATCGCGGCCCGGTGTTCGGCGGTTAGCGGTTGCGGCCGGCCGCCGATCATGACGCGGTCGCAGAAGCCAAGCAAGCGATCGGGCGCGCCTTTCACATAGGCGGTTGCGTCCGCCTTCCTGCTCTTGCCATGGCGCACGGCCATGTACTTGTGCTCGCTGCCGAACGGGATCTCGGCCTGGCGCGGCCCGAACGGTTCCAGTCGTTTCGTATCGAAACCGCCCTTGCGCGAGGCGACCAGTATGGCTCCGTCCGTCGGCGTGCCGCGCAGCCGCCACGCGCCGTTTTCGCGGGCCAGCGTCGCGTTGTTGTTCAAGGCGCCGATCCGCAACAGCAAATCGAGACCCGGATCTTCGGCGATGGCGGCGGAATCGGCATGGGCGTTCGTCCGGATTTCGCCTTCCGGCGCGAATCCGGCTCCGGTGACGCGCGCTTGCGCGGAAAGCGTCCAGAGATGGGTTGCGGTCATTTCGTTGCGGGTGATTGTGCCGGTTTTGTCGGAACAGATCACCGTGGTCGAGCCCAGTGTTTCCACGGCGGGCAGTCTTCGCACGATCGCGTTGCGGCGGGCCATGCGTTGGACGCCGAGCGCCAAGGTGACGCTGATGACGGCCGGCAGCCCCTCCGGGATGGCCGAGACGGCGACGGCCACACTGAACAGCGCCATGTCCGCCCAGTTATGGCCGCGGAACAGGCCCAGCAGGAAGACGATGCCGGCCATGGCGATGCCGGCTCCGCCCAAGAGCGCGCCCAGCCGGGAAAGCCGCCGCTGCAAGGGCGTCTGTTCGCGTTCCGTGCTGCGCACGGCGCCGGCGATGCGGCCCAAGGTGGTGCTCATGCCGATATCCGTCACCACCGCCCGCCCGCGGCCGGCAGTGACGGCCGTGGACATCCAAACCATGTTGTGCCGGTCGCCAAGCCCGCAGTCCGGCGCCAGGGTGTCCGGCTGTTTGCGGACCGGTTCGCTTTCGCCGGTGAGCGCCGATTCGTTCGTGCGCAGATCCACGCTTTCAAGCACGCGCGCGTCGGCCGCCACGCGGTCGCCGGTTTCCAGCAGCAGAATGTCGCCCGGCACGATGGCTTCGGACGATACCGTTGTCGGCCGGCCGTCGCGCAGGACCTTGGCGTGCGGCACGGCCAGCTCGTGCAGGGCTTCCATGGCGCGGTCCGCCTTCCATTCCTGGATGCCGCCCAGAATCGTGTTCAGCGCAATGACGGCGCCGATAACCGCGGCATCCACCGCATGCCCCGTTGCCAGCGACAAAACGGCCGCCCCGGCCAGCAGGTAGATCAGGGGATTGCGCACCTGGTGCAACAGAATGCTCCAGACGGTGACCGGTTCGGCGGCCTCGAGCGTGTTCTTGCCGGACTGCGCCTGCCGATGCGGGATTTCCGAATCGCGCAAACCTTGTTCGCCCGATCCCAGCCGACCCCACAACGTTTCCTCGTCCAGCGCGTGCCATGCCGTTTCGTTTCGATTCATAGCTCTATTCCTTCAATAGGTTCAGCGGGGTCAGCGCCCGCGTGCGGGCGATGAACAGAAAGGCGTCGTATCGGTCCGGAAGCGACGTAGGCACGTACTGGCCGGGCGATTCCGGTCCCGACCGGTACACGACGCCGATCGCCCGGTGTCCGCGCGGAACGCGCAAGGCCGCCGGAACGGAATCGGCTTCGAACAGAAACAGAGCCATGGGCATGCCCAGACGGTTCATCCAGTCTTCGAACGTGTTTTCGAGGGCCGCCGGCACGGGCATGCGCTCGCGTGGCGCACCCCATTTGCGCCCGGCCTTGACCGTGCCGCGATGGGTGCCGAATCCGAGAATGGCCACGCGTTCGCGGCCCAGCCGCAGGCGGGCGGTCTTGCCGATGTTGCGCCGGCCCTGGCCGGCCATCGGCGTGGCGCGCGCGTCGCCGACATGCGTATTGTGCGCCCAGACGATTCCACGCGATTCGTCGCCGTAGAACTCGAGCAGACGTTCGACCGCGCGATAGAAGTGATCCGCGCGCTCGTTCCAGGAATCGGCGCTTTGCCGGGCCATGGCACGGAAATGCCGCTCGGCGGATTGCACGACAGCGGCGCATTGCTCGATATGAAGCGCCGTGAAAGGACAGCGCGCGCGCAGCGCCTCCGCATGGTCGGCCACCAGCGCCCGCCCGCGGTCGGCCGCAGGTTCGAGCGAGGGCGCGCCCGCCGCCAGTGCGCGTGGATAGCGGCCGGGATTGTCGCGAAAGGGCTCGAACGGCTTGTAGACGGAACGGGCCTGTTCGCCGAGTTCGGGATCGAACGCGGCCAATCCGTTCACAACTTCGTCGCGCGCGTCGTCCATGCCGTACACGTCCATGCCGTAGAACCCGACCCGTTCGTCCGCGGGCCGGTCGTTGTTGAATTCGCGCAGCCATTCGATCAGAGCAAGCGTTTCCTCGTTGGCCCACATCCACACGGGCCAGCGCGCGAACCCGCTCATGATCGCGCGCGCGTTCGGCCCGGCATCCGGCCAATGCTTCACGTAGCGGTTCAGCCGGTGCAGCGTTGCCCAATCGCCTTCGACCGCGACAAAGCGGAACCCGCGCTCTTCGATCAGCCGCCGGCTGACAGCCGCCCTTTTCGTGTAGAATTCCGCCGTTCCGTGGCTGGCTTCGCCCAACAGAGCCAGACGCGCTCGGCCCAGCCGCTCGACAAGCGGATCGAGACAGCGCCCGCTTTCGATCGGACGCGCCAGCGTCCGCAGCGACGCCAACGGTTCCGGCTCTTCGCTGGCGGGAACCGCGCGGGAGGGCGGGAGAGCAGGCGCCGGCTTGTCCGGCGACGGACGGCAGGCCGTGCCGGACAGCAGCGTTACGACGATCGCAACGGCGGGCAGTAGTCGTGTCATGCGAATGGTTCCTCCGCGTTATGGTCGGTTCTCACTCTGCGAAAAAGCGCGCGCACTGTCAACCCCGGGAATTGGGCGCCCCGCTTCGCCGCGCCTCTCCATCCTGCTTGCCATGAGGCGGGGTTTATGATTGAGTGGCGTTTCACCGATGCGAAGACCCCCTGCTGTCGGCTTCGACAGGGCGCGCTGCGCGTCAAGGAGAAACGGAATGAGAACGAGCGAACGAGACAGGCGTTTGTGGTGGATGGGTTGGCTCTGCGGGTTGTGGGCGATCGCGTTGTTGCGCGCGGGACAACCGGCTCTGGCCGAGGAAGGCGTCGAAAACGGCGAGCCGCCGGACGAACCGGTCCCGACCGCTGTCGAGCCGGAAGACGCTGCCGTTCCGGAAGACGTCGCCAATCCGCCTTTAGTTAAGGAAGGGGACGACGCCGCCTACGACGAAATCCGCTTGTTCACGGAGGCGCTTCTGCATATCCGCCGACAGTATGTGGAAGAGAAGACCTACAAGGAAATTGTGCAGGGCGGGTTGCGAGGGCTGTTGCAGTCGCTGGACCCGCACAGCGATTTTCTGGACGCGGACGCCTACCGTTCCTTGCAGGAGGACGCGGCCAGCAAGTTCAGCGGCATCGGCATCAGCATTGGCATGCGCGAAGGGCTGCTGACAGTGATCGCGCCCATGGAGGACACGCCCGCGTTTCGCGCCGGGGTGCTGGCCGGCGACACGATCGTGGCCATAGACGGGCGCAAGACGCAGGGCATGACCCTGCGCGAAGCCGTGAAACGCTTGCGCGGGCCGCGCGGGGAAGCCGTGACGGTGACCGTGCGTCGAGCCGGAGACGAGAGCGAGCATGTTTTCGTCCTGGTGCGGGCAGACATCTTCGTGGCCAGCGTCAAGGGCGCCCGCATGGTGCGCGATGGAATCGGCTATGTCCGGCTCACCCAGTTTTCGGAACCGACGGCCGAAGCGCTCGCCGAAACGCTGGCGCAATTGGCCAACGATGGCGCACGGGCGCTCGTTCTGGATTTGCGCAACAATCATGGCGGGCTGCTGCGCTCGGCTGTCGAAGTTGCGCAGCTCTTTCTGCCGCGCCAGACCGTGATCGTCACGACAAAAGGTCGCGAGGGGGTGCATCGCGAAACGCGGGCCGTGGCGCGGGGGCGGGTTCGCTATCTCGAATGGCCGATGGCGACGCTGATCAACGGCGGCAGCGCCAGCGCGGCGGAAATCGTGGCCGGCGCATTGCAGGATCATAGGCGGGCAGTGATTGTGGGGGAAACGTCTTTCGGCAAGGCGTCGGTGCAAAGCCTGATCGCGCTCAAGGCCGACGAATCCACGGCCATTCGCCTGACGGTTGGCCGCTACTACACGCCGAACGGCCGGGCGATCCACGGCAAAGGCATTGATCCTGACATCGAAGTCAAGCTCACCCCGGCACAGTGGCGCGAGACGCTGACGCGTCGCGCGCATCTGGAAGACCCCGATTTGTTCAGTCAGGAAGAGATCGCCGCCTACGAGCATGCGACCGATCCGCCGCTGGAACGCGCGGCCGACATTCTTCAGGGCGTGCTCGTTCTGGGGCGATAGCGCCATGATCGTGCTGGGGATCGAAACGTCTTGCGACGAAACCGCCGCCGCCGTCGTGCGGGACGGGCGGGAGACGCTGTCGAACGCGGTGCGCAGCCAGGCGGCTTCGCATGCGCCCTATGGCGGCGTCGTGCCGGATATCGCCGCGCGGCAGCATGTGGATGCGTTGGCGCCTGTAATCGGGCAGGCCATGCGCGAGGCCGGGCTGGCCTGGGACCGGCTGGACGCCGTCGCCGCAACTTGCGGGCCGGGCCTGTCCAGTTCGCTGCTGATCGGCCTCGCGGCCGGTCAGGCGCTGGCGCGCCGTTTGGGGCGGCCGTTGTACGCGGTCAATCATGTGGAAGCGCATCTCTATTCTCCGTTTCTGGCCGCAGGCCGTTCCGCGTTCGAACGCGCCTGTCCGTGCGTGGCCCTGATCGTATCCGGCGGTCACACGCTGCTTGCCCTCGCCGAGGCGCCCGGCCGCTATCGGCTTCTGGGCCAAACGCTCGACGACGCCGCCGGCGAAGCGCTCGACAAGGCCGCCATCGCTCTCGGACTCGGCTATCCGGGCGGACCGGCCATCGAACAGGCCTCGCAGGGAGGCGATCCGCGCCGCATCGCCTTCCCGCGCGCGCGGCCGCGGCGGCCCAATCCGTTTCTCGGAACCATGGATCCCGACTTCTGTTTCAGCTTCA
The DNA here is from genome assembly GCA_007134465.1 of Kiritimatiellia bacterium. Lineage (GTDB taxonomy): Bacteria > Verrucomicrobiota > Kiritimatiellia > UBA8416 > SLMC01 > SLMC01. The sequence goes on from SLKS01000018.1 coordinate 38,198, forward strand.
GCGGCTTGAAAACGGCGTTGATCTACTGGCTGAAAGCCCATCCCTTCGCCGACGGAGCCGATCGGCGCGAACGACTGCCTTCCGTCGCCGCCAGTTTTCAGGAAGCCATTGTCGCCGCGCTCTGCGACCGTTGCCAACGCGCCGTGCGCAAGACCGGCGTCGCAACGCTGATCGCAGGCGGCGGCGTAACTCTCAATGCGCGCTTGCGCGAGGCGCTCGCGGCGCTCGCCCGAAACAACAACGTGGAATTGCGGCTCGCCGCGCCGGCCTTTTGCGGAGACAACGCCGCCATGATCGCCGCGCTCGCCGGCATCGGTCTCGGGCAGCCTGTCGCCGGCGCTTGCGACGCGAATCCTTCGCTTGCGCTTGGCGCCGCTTGACAACCGCGCGGTTTTTCGGCATGGTTCTTCCTGTTGCTGTTCCGTGTACGCGGGTGTAGCTTAGTGGTAAAGCTCCAGCCTTCCAAGCTGGCTACACGGGTTCGATCCCCGTCACCCGCTCCGCGTTTTTTTCCCGTTGTCTTTTTCTCGCGCTCCGTTCTCTTTCTGTTCACGAAATTTTTTTCGAAAAAAATTCTTTTTGTGTTGACACAAAGCGCCGAATAATTAAATTGTTTCTTCAACACGATACGAAACGTCCGAATTGGACATGATCGTTCGTGCCTTGTGGTGAGCCTCGACGGGAAACGCGCAAGCGTTTCCGCCTTCGGCAACGAAGAGGACGGGGATCACGACATGACAATCAACTCCGGGCGCATGCTCGGAGGGAGGGGAGGTGATCGGTCATGGTCGCGAAGAAAAAGAAAGCCGTGAAGAAAGCAGTGAAGAAGGCGCCGGCGAAGAAGAAGGCGGTGAAGAAAGCTGTGAAGAAAGCCGTGAAGAAAGCGGTGAAGAAGAAAAAGAAGTAAGCGACTGCCGATCACCGAAGAAACGCGGTTGCGTTTCCGGTGACGATTGCGAAATGACGGCCAGGGGGCAACCTCCGGCCGTCATTTCTTTTAAGGTTCTGGACATCCGGCCGGGAAATGATAGGGTGCCATGGCGCGTTGGAATCGGCGCCGATCCGGTGTGTCGCGCACCCGACCCGCAAGGAGAATGTTTATGTCCGTCTGGTTGTTCTCTTCGTCTTCCCTGCCGCTGGCCGATGTGCTTTCCGCTTTTGCCCGATCCAATCCGGCCGGCAAGATCATTGTCGCTTTCCTGTTTTTCGGTTCCATTGCGGTGTGGTCGCTTATGGCGACGAAATTTCGCGAGCTTATCGTTGTCCGCCGCGCTTCCCGGCGCTTCTTGCGCCTGTATCGCCAGCAACGGCGTCCAACGGCTCTGTACGGAGACCGCCGTGCGCCCGAGGGCAATCCGTTGGGCATTCTCTATGACGGCGTATGCGAAACGCTGGCCGCGGGCCGAAGCGATGCGGCGGGCGGTCCGCGCTGGAACGCGGCACGGCTCAACGCGGTGCGCAACGCCGCCGACCGAGCGGCCGCAGAACAGATATTGCGGCTCGAAGAAAACATGAGCCTGCTGGCCACCGCCACGACCGCCGCCCCGTTTCTCGGACTGCTGGGCACCGTATGGGGCGTGATGGAGGCTTTCATGGGCATGGGCGAGACCGCCTTGCTTTCCGCCGTGGCGCCCGGCATCTCCGGCGCGTTGCTGACCACGGTCGTCGGCCTGCTGGTGGCGCTGCCGTCGGCGATCGGATACAACACGCTCAGCGCCTGGATTCGCCATCTGTCGGTCATGATCGACAATTTCTCCGGGGAACTCATCGCCGACCTGGAAACGTTTGCCGCCGAAGAAGGCGACGGCTAATCGTCGAGGAGCTTGCCGTGTCCGCCAGAAAGACGCTTGCATCCCTGAAGCCCATGGGCGACATCAATCTGACGCCGCTGATGGATCTTACCTTTATCCTGCTGATCACGTTCATCATTACGTTTCCCCTGCTCGAACACGGAATCGAGATCAACCTGCCGCGCGCGACAGCCGGCGATTTGGCGTCCGAGACGGCGCGCACGATCGCCATGGACGCGAAAGGCGCGCTGCATCTGGACGACCGGCCGATCGCCTTCGAGGAGCTGCGCGCCGCGCTTGTGGAAATGGGGCGCTTGTCGCCGGACGTTACCGTTTTGATTCGCGCCGACGAACGGCTGCCCTACGGCGATGTTGTCCGCATCCTGAAACTCTTGCACGAGGCGAACCTCGCCCGCATGGCGTTGGTGACCCGGGCCGAAGAACGATGACTCCGCGTTTTCGTCAGACCCTCAAAATCGTTTCGGCCGCGCATCTGCTGGCGCTGCTTGCCTTGCTGATCGTGCCGCGCATGCGGGCCTGTCGCACGCCGCCGCCCGAAACGCGTATTGCCGTCGCCCTGCGCATCGAACCCGCGCCCCTTCCCGAGCCCGAGCCCAAGCCGGAACCCAAGCCGGAGCCCAAGCCGGAACCCAAGCCGGAACCCAAGCCCGAACCCAAGCCCGAGCCCAAGCCGGAACCCCGTCCCGAACCCAAGCCGGAGCCCAAGCCGAAGCCGAAACCCCGGCGGAAGATCGAGGTGAGCGACAAGCGCGTGGTGCGCGAATTGGAGCCGAAACAGGAGCAGGCGTTTCCTGACGATGTGGTGCGCGATTTGGAAAAGAGGTTGACAACGAAGAGAGAGCCTGTCACGGTTGACGATAGCCGATTGCAGTTGCAGCGTGTGCGCGATGCGCTGTATCGGGCGTGGGAAGAGCGGCCTGGGCGCCAGGAGGCGGGCGGGGCTACGGCGACAGTCACGTTGCGATTCGATGCGGCCGGCCGTATCGAGGAGCGCACCTTGACCGGCCCCTCCGGCAATGCCGCGCTGGATGCGTCCGTCATGCGTGCGGTACAGTCGGTGACATGGATACCGGGTTTGAAGGAAGATTTTCTGAAAGCGAGAAACTGGCAAGTGAGCGTGGCGTTCAGACTGGAGTGAGCTGGCAATGACAAGATGGCGATGGGCCCTGTGCGGGCTGGCGCTGTGCGGGATCGCCCGCGCGGCGGATGTAGAAGTGGTTCGCGAAGGCGCGGAAAAGAACCGCGTGGACATATCGAGTCTGCGTACGGAAGGCCCGACGGGCGAGCTTTTTCTGCGGACGCTCGAAATCAATCTGGCGCGGTCCGGCGCGTTTGTCGTGCAGCGCGGCGGCGCGGTTCTTCTGGTCGAAGGCTCGTTTCGGGACGACGGCGGACGTGTGGAGGCGCGTTGCGCATTGCGCAATGTTTCGACCGGTCGCGCCTATTTCACCCGCACGTACCGGGCTGCGGAAGGCGATGCGCGCACGCCAGCGCGCGCCTTGGCCGACGACATTGTCGAAGCGATGACCGACCAGGTCGGCATTGCCTCGACTCGCATTGCGCTGATCGGTTCCGCGCGCGGTGTCAAGAACCTGTTCGTGTGCGACGCGGACGGCGCGAACCTCGTCCAAATCACCCGCGACTCGTCCGTGGCGCTGGCGCCGGACTGGTTTCCCGACGGTCAACGCCTGGTCTACACCTCCTTCCATCGCGGCTATCCCGACGTGTACCGCATTGATTTGCGCAAGAACGCGCGCGTCCGCATCGCCGCCTTCCCGGGCATCAACGTCAGCGGCGCCATTTCGCCGGACGGCCGCGAGATGGCCGTGATTCTTTCCAAGGACGGCAACCCGGAACTCTATGTCATGAATCTGGAGTCCGGCGCGCTGCGGCGGCTGACGCGCACGCCGCACGCGGTGGAGGCCAGCCCGTCATGGTCGCCGGACGGGCGGCAGATCGTTTTCGTTTCCGACCGGCCGGGACGCCCGCACCTGTATGTGACCGATGCCCGGCGCGACACGGCCCGCCGCCTGACCTATCAGGGCGCCGAAAACGTGGCGCCGGACTGGGGCCCGAACGGCCTGATCGCCTACAGCAGCCGGCGCGAGGGCCGCTACCGGCTGTTTGCGATCGATCCGGCCACGGGCGTCAAACGTTCGCTGATCGAGGAACCCGGCGACTGGGAAGAGCCGTCGTGGGCGCCGAACGGGCGCCACATCGCCTGTACGAGGCGCGTGGGCTATCGGTCGGGAATCTATGTTGTTGACACGGAAGGCGACCCTCCCGTACGGTTGGTCGCGCGAGAAGGGGACTGGTATTCGCCCGTGTGGTCGCGGCGAAAGAAAGGAGAACGGCAATGAAGGGTCAGTGGCGGCGGTGGGCGTGCTTGACGATGGCGGCGGCAATGGCGGCGGGAGCAACCGGATGCGGCATGTTCAAGGGCAAGGACAAGGGCGGGCCGGAAAACGATATCGAGTTTCTGCCTCCCGGCGCCGCGATGCCGTTGGATGAATTTCCCATGACGGACCACGGGCGCCGGGACGACGATCAGGGCGTGCGCGTGACCGAAGTCCAGTTCGACAACGTGCTCTTCGAGTTCGACCGCTCGCACGTGCGCGATTCAGAAATGCGCAAAATCGAAGTCGTGGCCGCCTGGCTGCGGGCGAATCCGCGCACGCGTCTCGTCGTGGAAGGGCATTGCGACGAGCGCGGCAGCCGCGAGTACAACATGGCGCTGGGCGAATACCGCGCTCAGGCCGTGCGCGCGAACCTGATCCGTTTGGGCATTGTGCCGGACCGCATTCAAACCCGCAGCTACGGCGCCGAGCGGCCCTTGGTTCCCGAACACAACGAAGCGGCCTGGCGCCTCAATCGCCGCGCCGAGTTTCACGTGTACCGGGACTGACCCATGAAAAAACGCGCAACGGAAAAAGAATCGGCCTATGCGCAGGCGGGTGTCGATATCGACGCCATGATGCAGGGGCTGAAATCGGCGAAGAAAATGATTCGGCGCACCGCGACACGCGGCGTGCGCAGCGATATCGGTTCGTTCGGCGGTCTGTTCGATGCGCCCGGAACCGGCAAGCTGCTGGTGGCCAGCACGGACGGGGTCGGCACGAAACTGACCGTGGCGGCCATGGCGGGCCGGCACGATACAGTCGGGCAGGACCTGGTCAACCATTGCGTCAACGACATACTCGTGCAAGGCGCCCGACCGCTCTTCTTTCTGGATTATCTGGGCACGGCCAAGCTGGACGGCAAAGTGTTCCAGGAGGTCGTTCGCGGTCTCTGCATCGCCTGCAAGGAGAACGGCTGCGCCTTGCTGGGCGGCGAGACGGCCGAAATGCCGGGGCTTTATCCGCCGGGCGAATACGATCTGGTCGGCACGATCGTCGGCGCGGTGGACAGGAAGGCGGTGGTGACCGGCGAAAAAATCCGGCCGGGCGACATGGCGATCGGGCTGCGTTCGACCGGCTTGCATACCAATGGTTATTCGCTGGCGCGTCGCGTGATTTTCGATCAGGCGAAATTGAGGGTGAACGACCGCTTGCCCGGGACCGAGCGTACCGTGGCGCAAGCGCTGCTGGCCGTGCATCGCAGTTACCTGCGTCCCGTGACCCGTGTCCTGAAGCGCGTTATCGTGCGCGGCATGGCTCACATCACCGGCGGCGGCCTGCTTGACAACCTGCCGCGCATCCTGCCGGCAGGCACGAACATCGTGATTGACCGCCGTTCGTGGACGGTTCCGCCGCTTTTCCGCTTCCTGCAGGAACAGGGCAAGATCGAAGAGCGCGAAATGTTCCGCGTCTTCAACATGGGCATCGGATACGTGCTCGTCGTGCGGGAAAAGGACGTGGCGACAACGCTCGCCATTCTCCGTCGCGCCGGCTGTCAGCCGGCGCCGATCGGCTATGTTGCCGAAGGCCGCCGCAAAGTCGTGCTGGGCTAGCCCCAAACTTCGCTCGCTTTGGGGCTAAAACTCGTGCCGATAGACGAAGCGGGCGGAAACGATGTCGCGTTCGTAGGAGAGGGCGTCCGACCGGCTGTCGCGTTCGATGCGGTAGTAGTAGGCGTCGAACCGCGTTTTGCGGGTGACCGCCACGCCGGTTCCGATTCGCCCCCACCATGTGCGGTAGTCGAAGCGCCAGGCTTCGTCCGCGTCCGCGCCCTCGCGCGCCGGCCGGTTCTCGCGCAGGGAATAGCCGGTGGCGGCCCGCAGCCGGACCGTGCGGGTCAGCGGGTAGGAGACACGCAACTGGCCGGCCAGATGGCTGAACCCGTTCACGTCCGACCGGCTCGGCTCGATGCGGTCGTAGCCAAGCTCGATGCCCGCGCGCAGCGTTTCGTATTCCCAGTTCATTTTGTATCCGAGACGGTCGGCCGTCTCGTACGCCGAACGATAGCCTTCCCGTAACGTTCGGGCCGCCTCGAATTCGTGCGTGAGCCCTTTCCACACTTCCCCCTCGAACTGCAACGTGGCGCCGCCGACCCAGGAGCCGCCGCCCCGCTCGCCGCCGCCCCGCTCGCTGCTGTCCGGCTCGCGGCTGGCCACGCGCGTGACGCCATAGCCCGCCCAGCCGCTTACGGAGGTTTGCGGAAAAAGCCGCGCCCGCGAAAACACCGTGTATTTCTCCGAAGAAAAATCGGAGCGGTGACGCGCCGCATAGTCGGTTTGCCGAAACCGGGCCTTGAGCCCCGCGATCCAGAACGGATTGAGCCGCTGTTCGTACGCCAGGCTTTCGCTCCATGTGACGCGCTCCTGATCCCGGCCGGCCGCGGTATGGCCCCAAAAATCCTCGCGCGCGAGCGACGCCGCCAGATTCCGGTCACGATCCATGAGCCAGTCGGCGTCCAGCCCAATTCGGTTGCGAGTGTATTTCAAACGTTCGCCGCCATAGACATCCTCGATGCCGCGCGTGTCCACGTAGTCGGTCCGATGCGTGAAATGGTTGTAGGCCGTTCCGCGGACGAACGGCGTGGGCCGAAAAGACGTGGACAGCGTGGCCCATATGCCTTCGTCTGCCAGATCGAGGCGAAACGCGTCGGCTTGCGTGCCGAGCGGATAATGCTCGTAGGAAGCGGCAACCGACACGTCCAGATCCATGTGCCGGCTGACGATCACATAGTTGCGCGTGCGCAGGGTGGTCGTCAGCGGAAACTCGGACCCGTCCTTGCGGATGGCGCCGCGCCGGTTCGCGAAGAGAAAATCGGTGCCTGCGCCCGAACTGCGCGTCCAGCGATAGCCGAATGTCTGCGTGAAGCCCACGTTCGAATAGAACGGGCCGATGCGCAACAGGGCATAGGGCGGCACGACCGCTTCGCGATGATTGGCGAAGCGCAGCTCCTGGGCCAGGCCCGCCTGGCCGGCAACAACGCTCAGAACCGTTGCCAGCGCAATGGCCTCGATTATTCCTTTCCCGCCGTGATTTGTGCCGGCATAGCGCCCGTCTTCTTCCGACCCTTCGACAATCTTAAGAAACCGATCTTTTGCTTTCCTGCGATTCATGGCTCTACTCTCGGGATTCGGGCCGTGAACTGGTTCATGCCGTAGTCGGATTCGAGCATGTTCACCACCAGCTCTTCCAGGGCAACGCGGGACACTTCCATTTCACCTTCCGACGACAGGCGCTTCGTCGGCATGCACAAGACCGGCCCCTTGCAACAAACGCTGCGATTCCGCGCTGTGTATGTTCCGCTTGAACTGAGCGCGGCTATCCTCGCCCCTGGCGATCAATTCGATAACCTCTATTGCTTCCATAGCTGGTATATCTCCTTTCGGCGGGCAAATGCCTCGCGCCCGCCTTCCATGATCGAAACGATCGCCTTCTGAACGTCCGGGGCATCGATGCTGCCGATCTGTATGTCGCTCGCGCCGGACGCGAAGGAGCAGCCCCCGACTTGCTCGGAATCGCCAAGGACAGGGAAGTTCGCGTTGTGAGTGGCGAAAATGAATTGGACGTTTGGCTTCAGCGAACGGATGAGCTTGATTACATCCTCAAAGATGGTCTGATTGTCAAGATCGTCTTCGGGCTGGTCGATGACGATCAGGTCGTTGTCACGCTGGCTAAGGATGAAAAGGATCAGAGCCGATGCGCGTTGCCCAAGCGAGTGATCGCGAAGATTCTTGCCATGATACATGATGTCGTAGGTGTTCGGAACCTGCCATGTAAGCAGAGATGCCTTCGCTTCATTGAAGTAACGGCGGAACGTGTCGCCCGAGTCCCCCATGCCGGAGCAGACCGTATCCAAGCTTTGGAAGAGCGAGATGAAGTCAGCATGTCCATCCAACGCTGTCTCCAGTGTCGACTCGCGGAGTCGGCTTCCGCGGAATTGCGCCTTCAGTTCCTCCAGCATTCTTTCCCGATTGCCTTTGTATTGCGGGAGAATTCGCAATGCGTCCTGGCTCGCGTTGAGTTTTTCAATTTCGCTTTCTGCCTCCTTGAACTCCCGATGCCAGAGATCATTCAGGCGTTTGAGTTCCTTGAAAAGCACGGCCTCCAAGGCGCTCTTTCGGCTTCGGCTCTTCCCCGTTTCGGAGAGCGCGAGTGTAACCTTCTGCAGTTTCGCATTCAGTTTCACGAAATCGTCAGGGCGTACACTGACCGTCCCGTTCTGTTGAAGTTTCTCGCTTAACTCCCGCTCGATCGCTGCGAACTCCTCCTTCAAGGCATCGCGCCGTTTCTGGATATCATCGAACTTCTCCCGCAGCGCACGGGAGTCGGACGCAGCCTCGCCAATCGCAGTTCGGAGTTTATCCGGCACTTTGCGGATGCGGTCGAGAATGACGTTCAGCTCGTCCATCACATCCCGATTCTCTTTGGATTCCAGGCTCGGCAGCGCGGCCAGTTCGCTCTCCTGTTCGGCGAGGAACGCCCCCGCGTCGCGAACGAATTTGTCGACCGTATCCACTGCGCGGTGCGCATGAGTCACATCGGCGTTAAACTGCACCTGGCGTTTGAGCTGCTCTTCGACGCCATGTTCGCGAAACAACTTGAGGCGGAATTCCGTGTCGCGTTTCTCGTTCCGGTACTCGGCTTCAACCGCATCGATATCCTTCAGTTTGTCCAGGCTTCCGAGCACATCAAGGACGCGTTGCTTCTGTGCCGCAATTTCGTGCCGCACAGCGTCGAGCTTTGACCCAACGAGACGTTCGACCAACTCGGATTCGGATCCCTCGCCACGTTTGACCAGCTCTTTCTGACCGAAGAAGAGCGGATTCTTGAGGGGAACAGCGATGCCCGGCTGGAGTTCGCCATTATGGTACACGTCCCGGCTTTCGTTGAGTATGCGACGCACCTCGAAGCGACGGCCTGCGGAGTCTTCCGTTTCGACAACTACCTTCCCGCCACTCTTCAGAGCATACCTGACTAGCTCCCGCTTGTATGCGAGGTCTGTTTCATCCGCTGTGCCGGGCATGGGCAAATCAAGTCCGTACCGAAGACACTCGAGAATGGCCGACTTGCCGCTTCCTCGGATTCCGATTAGACAACTCATCTCGGGCGAAAGATCAAGACGTTTGCCATTGAGAATTCCGCCCTCGAATCGAATGGCGCGCACCCACGAGTGCGGCTGTTTCTGTGCTATTTTTTCGGATAGTCGGTCTGCTCCGGGTTTCAGGGAAAACTGAACCGCTTCAAACGTAAAAGCTCCTATCTTGAGGAATACGGGTTTCCCTTTGCCAACCTCCTCCATCTTCTTCGGGTCGGAGCCCTCGACTTCCGCCGGATACCAGTCGCCCAGCCAACTCTCGACTTTCTTCTTCAGATCGCGTGTTCGGACCTTCTGAAAGGCGGCTGTGCGCAGACGGAAAAGGTCGCTCCGGCCCAGTTCTTGAATGCGTCCGCCTTTGAGACCGCCGAAGAGACCGTTATCCGCTTCGACGTGTGCGAAGATCAGCAAGTAGTCTCGCTGGAATTTGTCCAACTCCCGAATCGTCTCCAGGAGATCATGGTTCGATCTGGCATTACTGTTGTCGCAATTCGATTGCCCCCCGAATGTCACGCTCCGAAAACCGTTGATATAGTCGGTCTGCTCCTGGTTTGATATCCACTCGTCGCTGAAGACAACAAGGGTGTGGATGCCGTTAGCCCCGTCCTTCACGGAGAGTTCGATTCCTGGCATCAGATAGATATCCTCTTTTCCAGCCGCTTTTCGCAGGGCCTTGAACTCGTCCAAATCGAACTTGTTGTGATTTGCGATTACACCAACGCGAATATCGGCCTGCTTGAGAGCGGCGACGTATCGGACAACGAAGTCCTGTTCGTTGCCCGCATCGCTGAACTCCTTGTCGCGGTGAGTGTGCAGGTGAAAATCCGCGCGGACCCACCGACTTCCATTCTTGAAGAACTCGGTTTGGCTGCTCATGGCACGCTCCTTTGAACATTGATCTGAATCACGCATTCTGCCGGGCGTGAGTAACGGATGCCGGGCGCGGTGTCTTGTTCGGTAACGGAAAGATTCGACAGGGAGTTCGTGGCCTGAATCTTGTCGGCCACAACCGCCAGCGCCAGGCAAAACATCTCTTCCGGCAGATCGGCTGGCGGTTCGAGTTGGCTGTCGTACCGTTTTGCCCACAGATTTGTTATAGGAAACGCTGCGGCTTCAGAACCTATAACAGCGCCAGTCTCGTCAAGCAGGTCGAATGTCACCTGCGCTTCCCATCTGTGCATGCCAGGACCGCTACGGATTTGATGCGTTCTGTAAACCAGCTTCTTCGTGATCATATCGGCAGCGTCCTTCTGTGTTATCCGCCATGCTCGCGGCAAGCATTCAATTTCAGACTGCCCCTCTCCGTCACAACCACATATTCGCCGGGAGGTAAATCCATGCCTTGCAGTTTGTTCTTGATGTATTCCAGGGCATGACCGTGCAGCAGTTCAACCAATTTTCTTAGCAAAGTTTCTATCTCGATCAACTTGAATCCGTTTGGCAGCCAAGATTTGGCTTCTATTGTGATTGTTTTATCTTGCCACACAATAATTCTTGGATTTGTTGCGTATTTCACCCCGAACAATTCTACATCCGCATCAAGGTGCATGAAAACCTCGTTTCGCAACTTAAGCATGCTCTCGTGTAGCTTCTTGTTACGGGCCGAGATTAGATTTTTCGCAGGAAGACATCCCAAGTTGTTGCTGGACATAAATGGTGCGGCATAATACCCGCAGATGGCCCCAAACAGCGACATGGAGACAGGATGCTTCCCCGCCTCAATGCTTTTGTTCAGGAGCGATAATATATCCTGGGCCTTCTTGAATGAACTCATGGCATTCCATGCCAGCATGAATTCCCTGTCAGTCCGGATGGAATAGGGCTTGGCCATGGATTCTACACCTCCATCACCTTGGTGCTTTCCTCGCCGAACTGGGAGATGACGCGGACGGCGATTTTCTGGCCGGCGCGGGCCAGGGGGATGGGGTGCGAACGGTGGTTGTAGACGCGCTCGAAGGCTTCATCGTCCACCTCGATGCGCAGCGTCTTTTCCGCCGCGCGTTTGGCGGAGGTTCCGGCGAGCGATTCAAGCCCCTTTTTCCATTTGGCGAACTCGCCTTTGTCGCCGCCGCAGAAGAATACCTGCCGCACCACGAAGTTGCTGCCGTCGTAGTCGCTGTCCACCATCCAGTAGGCAATGTCGGCCGCGTCGCGCGATTTGACCACATCCCGGATCGGATCGTAAATGTCCAGCCCGAGAATTTCGAGTTCCACCTGCGGATGTCCGTCTTCGGATTTGCCCTTGAGCTTGCGCACGGCAATGTCCGGTTCGCCGATGGTGACGAACGAGGCGGCTTTCCTGTCCTTCTTGAGCAGGCCGTCCTGCATGAGGTCGTCGTGCATGCGCACTTTGGTGACTTCAAAGCTGCCGGCGCTCATGGTCACGTTCCGGTTGCTGATGGCGGATTCGAACGAGAAGCCCAGGATAATCAGCCAATCGGCGTCGCCGCGCGCGCGGCATTCCTTGACGGCTTCATTCACGGCCTGGCGCGAGACGGTCCCGAATTTCGGGCCGATATGGAAGTAGGCTTTCTTTTCCACGGCGGCCGCCTGCTTCTTTTTGCCATTGCCGGACGCACCTTGATAAAAACCCTCGGCGTGAAGATAGGCGGAGGTCAGGCGATCGACGCGGGTGAAGACCGCGTGTTCGTTCTTGATGCCGTTCTTGACGCCGGCGGATTTGAGATGCTCGAAGATGCGCTCCTCGAAAAGCTGCAGGTCGTCCGCGTCGGTAGCGGCCTGTTCCAACGCGCCGGGCGCGACCGGATCGAAATTCTGCAGCGTTTCCACCGTGAAGGGACCGGCTACGCGCAGCTTCTTCCTGTCCTCTTCGGGCTGATCGTAGAGCGTCTCGGTGGCGGGCGGCTCGTCGTTGGCAATGCTTTTGAGCGTGATGTGCGGCACGGTCTTGTAGATGAAGCCCTGGCGGATATCCTCGCCCTGCCGATCGTAAAGCTTGTAATACGGGAACGCGGCGGTCATCAGGCGCGTCTTGGCGATGTTCAACGCAATCCGGCTGGTATCAATCGTGATCCAGCGCCGCCCCCATTGCTCCGCCACATACGCCGTCGTCCCGCTCCCGCATGTGGGGTCGAGAACCAAATCGCCAGGGTCGGTGGTCATCAGGAGGCAGCGTTGGATTACCCTGCCAGCCGTTTGCACAACATAAACCCTGTCTGTTGCTCCGGCCGTATCGGTCCAATTGTTGCCTAAATTAAAAACAGGAAAGTCATCAAAGTATCTAACAAAAGACAATCGAGAGCCTTGGGCAACAACCCGTTTCTGTGATATCAATCTGTTCATACCATCAAGGGTTGTTGTCCAACCTCTTGAGCCTGACGGCATATACGTGCGGCCCTCAAACTTCACAGGAAATTGCATTGCCGTTCCGATTCCTGATGGCCGCCCCTGTCGTTGAGACGTTATGTCGCCAAGCCGTAAAATTCTTGCGCCGTTGGGCAATGAGAGAGGATCACGGATTTCCGAAGGGGTCAAACGCCGCCGAGAACCGTCTTTCAGTTCAACATACTGATACATCGATCCACCAACGCCGCCCAATTCTTTATCTGAATAAAGCTGGCGATATTTCAGTGAATCACTGTTGCGAGCATACCAAATCACATAGTCAACTGTACCCGGAAGATATCTTGCAGTTTGCCCGGCCGTTTTCTGCACAGTAATCAAGCTCACAAAGTTCTCGCTACCGAAGGCTTCATCCATCAGGCATCGGACGAGGTGAACGTTTTCGTCGGAGATTTGGACGAAGCAGGAGCCGGATTCCGCAAGCAGGTCTTTGGCGACGAGCAGGCGGTCGCGGAGGTAGCTCAGGTAGGAATGGATGCCGAGTTCCCAGGTGTCGCGGTAGGCTTTGATCTGTTCGGGTTCTCCGCAGAGGTGTTCGTCCTTGCCGTCGGTGACGTTGCGGTCGTTGAGTTTCATCTGCCAGTTGCCGCCGTACTTGATGCCGTAGGGCGGATCAATGTAGACGCATTGCACCTGACCGGCCATGCCTTCGCGCTGCAGCAGGGAGTTCATCACCAGCAGGCTGTCGCCCTGGATCAGGCGGTTGGACCAGCCGTCCTTATGGCTGTAGTATTCGGAAATCTTCTCGATTTCGTCCATGTCGAGGGCATGGCCGAAAAGCTCGTTGGCGGAGAAGAAGTCGAGCTGGCTGACGGACGGCTCGCGCAGCCGGTAGAAGTTGCGGATGAGGACTTCGGGCGCGATGTGTTCGTGGCGGTAGAGGGACCGGATATCCACCGTCAACCGGTCTTCGGCGTCTTCCATGCCGTATTTGCGCATCCAGAACAGTTCCGGATCCTGTCCGCGATGCACCACCGGGTTTTTCGGATAGGCGGCTTTCGGCTGCGCGTGTTTCACCTTCGGGCTGGCGGTCTCGGCGCCGGCCTCCTCGCGCGATGGAATATGCGCGCGCTTGCTGCTTTTCGCATGCTTGATTGCGTCAACGGCCATGGTTCTTCTCTTCCCATCTGCAATAATCGCATCCGTCAAGGATTGGATGGTATCATTTGCGAATACAACGAGCCCATATTGGACGATCTAGCCAGCCTCCGGGAAACCCATTTTTTCGGTCACAGGCAACTGTTGCTCCCGCAACAAAGCCATCAGGCGATGCGTCCATTGATTCTGCGGCTCGACAATATCAACAATATGCGCGAGAAAAACCAAAGTGTTGTATACATTGCGACGACTTAGCGGGTTCACGCTGTTAGCAATGGTCGAGGGATGCCGTTTGGGTATGGCCACAGTTATGGTAAAACGCCTGTTCCAGAGTCGGGCATGATGCGCACATAGATTGCGAATGTACACCCCGTGTTCCAGCAGCGATTTCATAAGATCAGGGCTAATGCCGTAGATTCCGGCTATCTTTTTCCGGTCATGTTCATGGCCTATGTTCTCGTAGAAACGGCTGAGCAACCCAAACGTCATGATTTCGCATACAGCCCAGATCGGCGGCCGATGCGTGTTGTGTTTGTTTTTGAAATGCGAAACAAACACCTCGTGACTGCGCGCCAATTCATCGTCGAGTCGATTCAATGCGCTGGTATGTCGCTGCGCATTCCTGAAAACAGACGGGATTTCGTAAGCCTGAGCGCCATATTCGTGTCCAAGGATATACGCCCAGTGCGAACGAACCGATATCTCCAGCCTTTTCAATGCCTCCATTACCAGCGTTCGCAATTGCCGATCGAAACAGTACAATCCCCACATGTTGCCAAATGTAGTCCCTGGCAGAAAACGATCCGGTTTTCCCGGCTCTGTCAACGGAAAACGATAGGCCGATATACGATAGTAATTGTGGTGCGCAAGACAGTGCAGAGCAAAAGACCTGTTTTCAACAGTTAGGCCTCGGCCCTCAAGGATCGCAAGCTGCTCTTCATAGGTTTTTGCGGGTTTGCTGAAGCTCATTGGCATATCTTTAAATAAGTAACCCGCCGATTTGAGCGTAGCGTAAAGCCAGAGGCTTGGCGGGTATTGTTGCGATCAACTTGGCGCCATTAACAGCGTTTGTCAACAAAAATAATTGTTTTTTTCTCATAACCCTGCGATTTTCGCGCGCAACTGGTTCTTGATGTCGCGGATATCGTTGGCCACTTCGATAAAGGCCCATGCGGGCTGGCCGTATTTTTCGCGCACGGCATTGACTGCCGGCAGCCAGCGGTTCTCCACATGCCATTTCTTTTCCGCCTTTTCCTTGTTCATCCCGGTTACCTCGACAATCAGATTCACCGGGCCGGCGTCGGTTTCGCAACGGGCGATGAAGTCCGGAAAATAGCGCTTGTCCTCGCCTGCCTGCACATAGGGGATCGAGAAACCGAGAAACGCGTTCTTGACGTATCTGCCGACAAGGCCTTCGTCGGCCAGTTCTTCCAGCGTCTTGGCCGCAATCTGTTCCCAGCTTTCGGTATCGGCCACAACGCAGTTGACATGACTGCGCGCGGTCGGGAATACCGGCCGGGTGGTGAGCCCGTGCACATGGCGGGTGCTGCCGACGGGGTTGTAGTAATTGAGGATGGGCAGAACCACATCGTCCCCGCGACGGCCGGACTGGATGGCCCGGACGATTCCGCAGAGATATTTTTCAGGGCTGTAGCACCACAGCAACTGCTTGAAACAGTCGCCATAGCATACCACGCGCGTGCGATACCACTCCTCGACAATGGCCCTGAGCTTGCCGAACTTCTGAAACTCGACATTGCCGTCTTCGTCCTTGAAGCTGTGCGCAAGCAGCTCGCGGGCGATCCTGTAGATCACCTGCTGGTCGCGCAGCTCGCGCAAGTCGTCCACGCCAAGCTCTTCCTCGGCATCGGAGACCGCTGTCGCCAGGACGGTACGGGTCGGAATGTTGGGGCCGATCTCGAAGTTCTCGATGTGCGAGAAATCGGCGGTGATTTCGCCGTCCGGCGTTTCCACGCGGTAGCCGTCCACATTCAGGAACTCGATTTCATAGTCGCTCTGCCGCTCGGGCAGCGCGCGAATAACCGTCTGCTCGCGCGGGGGAGGCGGCGCGGACTTGCCGCCCTTGAACATTTTGAACGGCACGCCGATGATATGCGCATATTCCGGCGGGAACTTCCAGGTCTTGATGCGGCGTTTGTCATCGGTCGGCAATCCGGCCTTGTCGTATCCCTGCAAGTAGTAGTTCTTGCGACGCAGGGCGCGTCCGGCCACCTGCTCGCACAGAAGCTGAGAACCGAAGGCGCGAATGCCGACTATATGGGTGACGGTATTGGCGTCCCAGCCTTCGGTCAGCATCGAAACCGAAACCACGCAGCGAATGTGCGCCCCGAGCGTGCCGGGCTTGCCGACGGTGTTGACAACCTCGCGCAGGATTTCGGCGTCGGCGATGTTTTCCGCCGCCCCCGCGCCGTGCAGCCGTGCGTAATCGCGCTTGAACAGTTCGATTTCCGAGGCGAAGACGGTTTTGAAATCGTCGCCGACCTGATCGGAATTCTCCAGCGCGTCGCTGTCAATCAGCAATGTCGGCGAACGTTCGAGCGGGTTCCCGGTGTTTTCGTCGTAATTGGAGAACAGCGGCAGATTGCCGCCAATCGAAACAGTGTTGCCTTCGCGGTCGATCGAACGTTCATATCCGGCCATCCATTTGTAGACTTCCTTGGACACCGAAACATTGTTGCAGACGACGATAAAGACCGGCGGGGAGTCGAAAAGCTCGCGAGTACGCTCGAAATCCTCCTCGTAATGCCGATAGAACTGCCGCAAGGCCACGGCCAGCAGCTCCGGCATGGCGGGCGGAGTTTCCAGCAGGGTCTGTCCGGCTTCCTTGGCCGCCTTGCGCCGGGCTTTCATGCCTTTCTTGGGCAATCGGTCTTTTACATGCTCGTACAGATTCCGCAGCACGGGCATTTTCAGTTCCTGGGTATTGTCGCTTTCAGGCAGAAACGGGATTTTGACCAGGCCGGATTCGATCGCCTCGATCAGCCCGAAATCCGACGCCACCCACTCGAAGAGCGCATAGGCTTGGTGTCCCGAACCGGTCAAGTAATACGGGGTGGCGCTCAGATCGTAGATGTGGCCGACCTTGAAGCGTTTGCACAATTCTTTCAACCCGTTGTACCAAACGGCGGCGCGCGCGTTTTCCTCGGCGGTGTTTTCGCCTTCGGTCCGCTGCCCCTTGCCGATGGGCTTGTAGCAATGATGCGCTTCGTCGTTCATGACAAGCAGGCGCGACCCGCTTTTGAACTTGCCCAGCATGCGGCGCATCGCCTGGCTGTAGTCCTCGCGAACATCCTGCTTGTTGCCGGCAGCGTCGAGTTTGCCGTCAAACGGAGTGCGCTTGTTGCCTTGCAAGGCGCGCGGCTCGAATCCGTGATAATTGGCGATGACAATTTTCGCGTTCAGTCCCGGCAGCAGCTTGCGCCAGCCGGGCGGGACAAGTGTGCGCTGGC
>SLKS01000012.1 GCA_007134465.1 Kiritimatiellia bacterium
AAACAATTGGGTTGCGGGCGCAGCCCGCATTAGCCATATTCAAACCAGCCTATGACAACACATTTCGGCAACGGGTGCAACCCCATATTTGTTCGCCCTTACGGGCGCCCGGCCTCGATGTCCTCGATCAATGCGCGCGCCTGCGCTTCGAGTTCGGCCGGCAGACGCGCCTCCCTCAGCAGATCCCGGACGCGTCGGCTAGCCTCTCCGCTTTCGCCCTGTCGCGCCAGCGCTCGGGCCGCCTCGATGCGACCGGCCAGCACAACCTTGCGCGCCCGCTCGCGCGTCTCGCGCGTCCGCCGCTCGAGGCTCGGCGCAAGGCCGCTTTGCCGCACGACGGGTTCGATCAGGGCCAAAGCCCGCTCCGCATCGCCGGCCGCCAGCAGAATATCGGCCGCATTTGCCCGCACCTCCCGCGCAGCGGGATCGGTCTCGTCCACGGCGGCCAGCGCGCGCGCGCTGTACTCCCGGGCCCGCGCGATCCTGCCCGTTTTCCAATGCACAACGGCAGCCGTATCTAGAGCCTGAAAAGGCAAACGGTCTTTTTCCAGCAAAGCCGGCAACAGTTCCGCCGCGCGCGCCGCCGTGGCAGGGTCTTGCGCCAACGTGTAGACCAGATTGTTGAGAACGACAGGATTGTTCGGATGCTCGCGAAACAAGCGTTCCAGCACGGCAACAGCCTGGCGATGGCGACCTTGCAACCGGGCCGATTCCGCCGCCATCAGCAGGGAATTCAGACGCAGACCCTTGAAATCCGAATCCATGGCCACGCTCAACGCATCCCAGGCCCGCGACCATTCGCCGCGCTGGAAATGCACGAACCCCAGACGTTCGCCCCACTCCGTCTGTTGCGGGAAATGACGATGCAGCCATTCGAGGGCGCGAACGAGATCCGCATCCATTGTCCGCTCGGAAAACCCCAGATTCACCAGCATCTCGTGAAACGGGCGCGGATCGCGAGCGTAATCGGCGCCGGCCAGCGCGCTCGCGCGAGCCCAGTCCGCGTCGCGCAGCGCCCAGGCGCAGCGCAAGGCCATGATCGTGGCCGACATCATCCCGCGCCCGCGTGCCTGCGCATCGCGCGCGGCCATGGCCGCCGCCTCGGACAGACCTTGCCGAAGCAGGAAATCGGCCAGCCGCACCATGGCGCCCGGCGAATAGGTCTGCGCTCCGATGTCCTTTTCCAGGTCGACCCGATAGCGTTCCGATTCCACCCGCTCGCGCGCATGATCCTCGCGCACCCGCGCGACCCAGTCGGCAAGCCAGAGATCGGGATCGTCTGGACAAGCCTGCCGGGCTTGCGCGACCAGATCGCGGTCGCCTTCGCTCAATACAACGGCCATACGCCACAGCACTGCCGATTCCGGAAGCGAAACCAGCGCGCGACGAACAGCGGCAAGCGCCAGCTCGCGATGGCCTTCGCCGGCAAGCCCAAGAGCAAGCCTATGCAAGGCCGCCGCGCGCTCCAGATCGTCGCGACCGGCCGCCGCCCATGCCTTGATCGTTTGCGGATCCGGCTGGCGACCGCCGGAAAGCCTGTCCGCCTCCAAAGCGAACAGGCGCCGCAGAAATGGGCTGCCCGCCTTTTCGGCGCGTGTGCGCAACGCGTCCGCCTGCGCGGCCGGATCGCCCGGCGGAGCCGGCCATACGCCCGCGACCGTTCGCTCGGCGGGATGTACCAGCCAGCCCGGGCGCGTTTCCTCGAACACAGGCCTGTCGTCGCCAAGCGCTCGGGCCATGGTTTCGGCTTCCCGGTATCGGCCGGTCGCGAAGAGCTGGAGGGCTACAGCCGGCGTCCCTGGCAACGGCCCCGTCTGGCTCAATACAAACAACGCTTCCTCCTGGAACCCGAACGCGTCCCAAATGGTCGCCTCGATTAGCCGGCCCAGATGGGAATCGGGGTAGTCGCGCCGCACGAGGCGGGCCACGGCCATGGCCGGAACGCCCAGATTCATCCCCGCCAGCGCCTGCGCCTTGAGTAAACGGGCTTTCAGACGCGGATACCGCACCCCCTCTTCGTACAGCCGCGCGCGCTCGTACACGGCCTGCCAGTCGCCCCGCTGCGCTTCCAGCACAACCAGCAGATACAACGCCTCGCTTCGCTCTTCCGGATAACGTTCGCTCCATTGTTCCAAGCGCTCGCGAGCGGCGTCGAAACGACCGGCCATGCTCAGCGCGAACGGAAGCGATCGTTCCATGCGCCGGGACAGGCCGCCTTGCTGTTCGCGACGCTCCAGTTCGCTCAAGGCTTTTTCTACAAAGGCTTTACGAATACGCACGGGATCGCCCAGAGCCATGGTCTCCGCATGCGGAATCGCGCGCCAGCGGGAAACGAACGCCGGATCATCCCGTTTCTCGGCATAGTCGCGGCGCAGACAAACCGTTTCGCCAGGATGCGCCGACACCCTGCCCAACTGATGTTTTCGGAATGTGAACCACGCGGCCGCATACTGGGCAGCCACGAGAAACAGGGCGGGGTCCGCGGCATCCAGTTCCTCCAAACGGCGATAAAGCGTCCAGCCTAAGTCCGGACGGACCAGCCGAAACGCGTAGCCCAGACTTGCCGCCAGATCGTCCGCATCCAGCCGCTCGAAGTTCGCTTGGATATACTCGGCGAAACGTCGCTCCCATTCGCCGCCCGGTCGGCGTTCTGCCAGAGAAAACAGGCTGCCGATCAGAAGTGGCTCTTGCGGCCAGACGCGCAAAGCCTGCTCGAGAATGCGGGCGGCCCAGGCCGTGTTCCGAACGCGCAAGTTGGCTTCGATCGCCACAAGCGCCTCGGACAAATGCTCGAAGGGACTCGGATGATTGCACGCCGCAATGGTCGGCCAGAGATCGTGCCGGGCCAGATAGGGAAACAGCGCGCGCACACGCCCGATCATCGCATGCGACACGGCCGCATTGGCCAACGGTTCGGCCACGTCTTCCGGACGATTGCGCCGCACCGCGTATTCGGCCAGGAAGATCGCGACGGCCGGAAAACGCCGTTGCGCGGGCGGCATGTCCTCGATCAAGCGGACCCCCTCTTCCATGCGGTCCATGGCCATGAGCGCCCAGCTTTTCAGCACCGTTTCGAACGGAGCCAATTCGCCGTCCAACCCCGCCAGAACAGCCAAGCCCTGTTCATGCTTGCCGCGCAGCACTAGCACGTGCGCCAGCCGCACGCTGCGTTCGCGGGTCGGCTGAAGCGCCAGCGTCGCGCGTGCGGCCCGTTCGGCGGCGACAATATCGCTGCGCAGAAGCGTATCGGCCACATTGTCCGCCATGGCCGCGCGATGATGCGGACGCCGCCGGTATCCGGCCGCCGCCACCAGCAGCAGCGCAAGCGCGCCCGCGATAATTCGCCAGCGCCAGCAATGCAGATGCGTCCATATGCGCGGAAGATAACTGCCCAAATCGGGCGGCTCGGCCTCGCCCGCCTCGACCGCCTGCCGGCCCAACCGACGCTTCAGACGAAAACGCTTCCATAAAGCCATTTCGGTTTGAATCAGAATCAGCGCGGCCAGCAGGAATACCCATAAAGTGTCGTGCAGCGCGGTTTCGCCCCAGTCAGGCGGACGGTTCTCCGCCAGCGCCACCAGCGCCGCAATGCGCACAACGCTCAGCAGCAGAACCTGAGCAATCCCCGCCACCGCGAACAAGGCCACCTCGACCGAGCGCAGACGGAACAGAACGCCCAGCCCCAACGCGCACATCAGAACCGTCGCCGCCGTCCGCATCCCGCTGCACGCCTCCGGCACCCCGAACACGCGCGTGCCGGCATGGAGCGCGAATCCGTCGGCCCACACCCGACGATTGAACATGTGCAACAGCCATTCCGCGCCCTGAACGGAAGCGCGCTGCATTCCGAATTGAAACGTGTCGAACAGCTGACCGGGCAACGGATGAATCCAGTAGAGAAGAAAAAGGGCCGGAAGCAGGTCGCGCGCATAGGCACGGGGCAACGCCCAGCGCAAACACGCGTACAGAAGCAGAAGCACGCCCAGCCACTCGAATTGACGAATCGGCGCGAACAGGCCCGCCGCCATCAATCCCGCGCCCGCCGCAGCGGACATCCATGCCGCACGCGCCTCGGTCCGCTCGCCCCTTGCCGAACCCGATACGTCGGCTTCGGCCTCGCGCGGCGCCAGCCGACTGCGCAACAGAATCGCCAGCGCGAAAAACAGTCCAAGAACGAAACGCAAAACAAGCTCGGCGTCTTCCTGCCGGTATCGACGCAGAAACAACGCCATCCAGACAAGAAAGAAACCAAGCGCTCCGGCCAAGACGGTTTTGCGCGATAGGCTCATGGAAAACACTATATCGAGCCCCGCCTTCGCATGCAAGGGTAAATTCTTGGCGCGGAAGTTGTGGCACGCAAAACGTCCTTGGCCGCCAACCCGTCGCCAGCCGGAACGCTCGTTTTCTAAAGACGACAGCGACAATTGCCGAACACAAAGTCAATTCGCGAACAAACGAAACTGTTTGCCCCTCCCGCTATGACGGGAAAGATATCAATTCCAGAATCCGGTGACGGCCCCTTTTTGCCTCTGTTGCCGCCTCGGAATCTCCTCGTACTCAAAAAGAAAAGCCGTCGAAAGAAGCGGAATTAACCGGCCTTCGCCATTGAATCCGCTTTCAAGGACTGGTTTGCGGCAGAATGCGGGAGACGCCTATGGCGACCCAATCGTCGTCCATCCGAAGCTCCACCGTCACGTCCAGAGGCTCCGTATAGGCGCGTTCAGGATGCGGGAACGCCAGTATCTGCACGGCGAGCGGCTCTTTCGTATCGGGAATCGCGTTGCGGTTCGTATCGAAGGCGACGAAATCGCCTTCGTCATGGTAGGAACCGTTGCCGTTCGCGTCTATGGCCAGCAAAGCGCCGTCCGAAACCCGGTACATTTCCAGTCGGCAAGGAACCGAAGCCCTCGCGCGAAAATCCGCGATGGCCGATCCCGCGATGGCGGGCGACCATATCTCATGGTACAATGGAATGCTGTGAAAGGGATTGTCCCATAGAAGATTGACCGATACATTGGCCCGGCTCCCGAACACCTCGGCGTCGCCAACCACGTCCCATCGCACAGTCTGCCGAACCTCGTCTTCCCATGTCAGGTCCAGCGAAACGGGCTCGGCAGCGGGCGGCGCCAGATGACGCATGTGCAGGGACACCGTCGAGGAAGGTTCCAGAATCAAGGCGAGCGGCTCGAAAGGCTCGGCAGTCGCGCCGGTTTCGCCGAAGACAATCTCGAAAGCCGTCGGCGCGAGGCGCCGAGCGCGTGCGGCCGCTTCCGGCTTAACCGCGAGCGTGCCCCGCCGAACAACGGCTCCCGGATTCAGCAACCACAGAACCGTGCGCGCCTCCGTTTCCGGAAGAGTCCGCGTGCTGACATAGGCTGGCTGAAATGCTACGGGCGGCTGCGGTACGGGAGGCGGCGCAGAGACAGGCTCCCGCGCGTTCAAGTCCATGGCAAGAAAGGAGCGCGTCTCGAAATCCGTCAGCCCAGTCCCTCCAAGAGACGCCGCTACATCGGCGTGGTAGGCGGCGCGCTCCTCGAAACGCCCGGTCAGCGCAAGATAGCCAAGCCGCCTCCCGTGAATCGCAAGCCGGCGCGCCTCGCCCATTTCCGCAGACTCCGCGACCGTTTCAAGCGCAGTCTGCCACAGGGCTTCCCCGGCTTCGGGAAGGCCCAGCCTGGCATAGGCCTCCGCCTTCAGAGCCAAGAGTTCCGGACGCAGATTTGTCGCCTGCATCAGGGTGTTGAGGCGCAACGTTTCGTCAAGCACGGCCATGGCCTCGCGTAAACGGCCTTGTCCGATCAGGAGAACGGCATAGGCTTTGTAGATGCGAGCCTCCTGCGGCTTGGACGCGCCTTTCCGGTAGAACCGAAGCGCGGCGAGAAGATCTTCCTCCGCGCCGTTCCGCCCGACATGCTGCCGTGCCTTGCCGCGCCAGAAGTAGGCTTGCGCGACAACTTCGCGATACTGGCGCGCGTTCCCCTCTTCGACAACAGCGGCGAACAGCGTCTCGGCGCGTTCCGTCTCGCCAAGCTCGTAAAGCATGGACGCCGCGCGCCGCGACGTGGCAATGGCATCGGCGACACGCCCCATGGCCCGCAGTTCCGAACTCTTTTCCGCCATCGCCGCCACGAACGCCTCGCTCGGCCCTTCGCGTCTGCTCTGGCGGCGGAGTCTGTTCATTTCCGCCACCGTGTCCCCGCCGTCGGCCGCCTTGAAAGCAACGGCGTCATCGACAAACCGTGCCGAGGACCGGTCGTGACCCAGCAGGTCGAGCAGGATCGCGAAGTTGTTGAACGTGCGGGAGCGATGCGCATCTCTCGCGACAGGGTCGGCTAGGCGTTCCTGGAGCAGGATCGCCTCCTCGAAAGAGGCTTTCGCGGCGAGCAGCTCGCCGCGACGCGTCTGGTATTCCGCCCGGTCCAGCAGCAGGTTCAGGTACACGCCAAGCGTCGCCGCGTGTCTATGCTGTGCAAAAAAATCCGATGGCTTCGCTCCGCCCAGGTATTCCGCCATTCGGGCTTCCGCCTTGGCCACTTCCGCCTGGCCGAGTCCGAACCGACCCTGCCGGGCCAGCACCGTCTCCTTCTCGCAAATCAGTTGCACGTAGTTCGGCAAGTCTACATAACGCCACTGGATGCGGTTTCTGTCGCGTTGCTCCAAATGCGTTTCCGCCAGCGCGAAACACTTCAGCCGCAGATCGGGATGCGGCCTCAAGGCCCGATGCCGGGCAAGCTGCCAAGCCCGCCAGTACGCGCCGCCGTGATCGCCCGCCGCACCGGCCTCGCGAATCGCAGCCAATGCCTGCCGGCTGCCCTCCTCGACCTGCCCGGCCTCGACAAGTCGCAGCGCCGCCTCGAACTCGGCGCGAGGGTCGTCCTGCGCAAACACGGCCGCCGTCAGCACAGCCTGAACCGCGACAAACGCCGCCACCAGCTTTCCGCGCAGGCGTTTGATTCGACGCTTGCTTTCGGCCGTCGGAACATGCTGCAGGCGGTGGTCGATCGCCGCGCGAACCTTTGCCCGACTGTATGCGCTCAGATCGTGATAGTGCGATCGAGCCTCAGGCGAAAAAATGACGGCATGCTTCATTTGGCCACACTCAGGCCGATGACTGGCCATATGTCAACTGTTTTTGCGAACGGTACACCTCACGTTTCGGCGCGAATGCGGCGATAACGTGGTGGTTCGAAAACTTTCCGGTTTTCCCAGGCTGAAAGCCTGACGCATCTCAGCCTGGGGCAGCGCCCCAGAGTTTCGCGCATCCC
>SLKS01000230.1 GCA_007134465.1 Kiritimatiellia bacterium
ATTGCGCCTTCGGCACAGTCGCAAGTCTCCCGTTTCTCGTTTCGTCATTCCGGTTTCGGGTTTCTTTCGTGCTTGGGTATTTCGTGCTTCGGATTTACCTTTCCGTCCCTCTCTCTTCCCTCGTTCTTTCTCCTGTTAAAACACTTCTTCCGCCGTTCATGGCTTGTACTCCGGCGCGATGCGGATACGGGCGTCCTTGCGGAGCGCATTCACGAAGGCGTCCACATTGCCGGCCTGTTTGGCTTGGGCCAGGTTGCGCCGCACATGCTCTTCGGCCAGGGCGGGTGTGTTCGCAATGTCGTTGTCGAGCACGAGAATGATGTGGTAGCCGAATTCCGTTTCGACGATCGGCCCGACTTCGCCGACCGCCTGGCTGAATGCCGCGCGATCGAACTCCGGCACCATTTGCCCTCGTGGGAAATGGCCCAGGTACCCGCCTTTTTGCGCGCTGGGGCAATCCGAATGCCTAAGCGCCGCCTCCGCGAAATTCTTTTCGCCGTTCAGTATCTGCCGGCGCAGGGTTTCGGCCTCCGCGCGACGCTTCGCCCTCGCTTCCGGCGTGGCGTTCTTTTCGACCTTGAGCAGGATATGGCGCGCGCGGCGAATGCCCTCGTAGAAGCGGTCCACCTCCTCCTGCGAAACCGTCAAGGCTTGCGAAGGCAAGGTTTCCAGCAACTTATTGATGAGAATGGTCCGCTCCATGTCCCGAAGCAACTTTTGCGCGCGCGCCGGGCTGGCCCGTTGCATGTCTTCCCATGTCTGGCCCTGCGGCAACTGCTCGCGAAAACGCGCCATCAGCACTTCCTTCTCCTCCTCGCTCGCTTTCAGGCCTCGCCGCTCCGCTTCTTCGTGCAACAGTGTCCGGATCACGAACTGATCGGCCACTCGGCGCCGGATTTCCTGCCGCAGATGTTCGTGCCGGTCCGGAGGCGCTTCCTTGCTCATGGTCCGAAACCGAAACATCGCCTCGCGTTCGGCATCTTCCCGGGTAAGCTGGCGACCGTTGACGTCGGCAACAATGTCCGGAGGCAACGGCTCGTCCGCGCGGGGCTCCGTTTGCTCGACGGATTTGCCGCAGCCGGTCTGGAGCAGCAGGATCGCAGAGAACAATACCGCAAGGACTGGCCAACGCGAAGCAGGCGAGATCAGCATGTGAGGCTCCTTTTCCGAACAAACCGCAGGGGAAACAAACAGGGTTTAAACTCGCCTATCATGTCGGCCGGGGTTTGTCAAAGGATTTCCCGTTAGCTCTGTAATTCAGACAGTGGGGGGCGCATCTGCGATTCGTTGCGCTGTAGAGCCGTTCATAATTCTCAGATCAACGAAACGAGCAAGCAGTTCGATTAAGGCGGGCTAACGCCCGCAACCCAAGTGTGTGGGCTGTGACCTCCGATCTCTGTCCTCTTAGGTTGCGGGCGCAGCCCGCGTTGTGATCATATGCGCTCTGTCAGCGCGGCTGGTTCGCTGGCGAGCGAGGCCAGCGTCCGGCGGCGCTGAACCGGATCGGTTTCCGCATGACAAGCCAGAAATGCGCTCAGCAGCCGGTTCACCGTTGCGCGCTGGGCGGGCAGGCAACGCGCGCGGCTGGCGCTGGCCGCCGAGCGCGCATGCAGCCATTGGCGCAAAAGCACCAGCGCATCCGGCGACACAACCGCAAGATCGGCCGGAACCGAATCGCCTTCGCGTCCGGCGCATGTCTCGCAAAGAATGCCGCCAGACGACGAAGAAAACCGCCAGACGACCGATCGCCGCTCCGCAAAAGGCTCGCGCGGCCGCGCACACCGTAAACAGGCGTCGAGCTGCGGAGCCAGCCCCAGCGCTTTCAGCAAACGCAGCTCCCATTGCCAAGCGAATTCGATGCCGGCGCGATGTCGGCTTGCATGATCGAGCGCATCCTGCGCCAGCCGGTAGACCCCGTCGTGACACCGCCCCGCAACCCCGGTTTTCAGCAGCCACCAGCAAACATATTCCGCCGCCACATATTCGCGCCAGGACGGCCAGACATCCGACCGCCGCGTGAGTCGCGCGCATTCCCGGGCAATGTGAACGCCGTTCCGGTCTCGGGCATAATACAGCAACTCGCTCGTATCCGCGACTTCGGCCTGCCCGAGAAACGGACTCTTGGGCCGACAGGCCCCTTTCATCAGCGTGACAAGCAACCCGCCATCCGGCGACAGCCATGTCGCCATGCGCGACGTCTCCGAAACCGGCAGAATGCGCAGCGCCAACGCTTCGGTTCTTTCGATCATAGCCTTCTCTTTTCTGACGGGAGATTAGGGCAAAAGTTTAGGGCGAAAGACAAGGGGTTCTTTCCCGCTGATCACAGGTCGCCGATTACCGATAGCTTCTTCTTTCCTGACCCATGACTTTGGACTATGGACCAAGGACTCCTTTCAGCTTTCCTCCCTCTCCAGTCCGTCCAGCAGGCCTTCGCGTTCGGCGGCGCGAACCCATTGCCACTCGGTGCGCAGCATGGCCCGGCGTCGTGCCGGCGTGTTGTCGTCGGCCCCGGCGAGATGATGGAGACCATGGGCGATATAAAGGGCCAGCTCGCGTTCGGGCGACGAGCGGGCGCGGCGCGTTCCTTCGCGCCAGGCTTCGGCGACATTGACGAATATTTCGGCGATTTGCCCTTCCGGTTCGCCCGGCAAAGACGCATAGGCAAGGCTGATCGTGTCCGTAACGCTGTCGCGGGCGAACCAGGTTCGGTTCAGGGCGCGCATGGTGGCGTCGTCGGCGAGGACAAGCGCAATTTCGCGCCAGACCGTGCGGGGCGTGGCCGACTCAAGCTGCCGTGCCAGACGCCGGAGCAGGGCCCGAATCCTTGCCCGACACAGTCGCCGCGGACTTTGCCGATGGCTTATCGCGAGTTT
Source organism: Kiritimatiellia bacterium (assembly GCA_007134465.1). Taxonomy (GTDB): domain Bacteria; phylum Verrucomicrobiota; class Kiritimatiellia; order UBA8416; family SLMC01; genus SLMC01. Next base: position 2,874 of record SLKS01000230.1, read on the forward strand.
CATCCTTGGGATAGGGTGTTCTGCCGTGCAACATGCTGGCCAGCGAAAAGACGAACGAGCGCTTGATTTTCGCGATTTCAGCCAAAGTCAAATCGCATTTGTCGAGCTGCCCGTCTTCGATCCGCGAGGCGACGATATCGTACACCAGCCCTTCGATATGGGCTGGCGTCGTTTTTTCCATCGAGCGCGAGGCCGCCTCCACGGCGTCGGCCAGGCAAACGATCGCGGATTCGCGCGAGCCCGGCTTGGGGCCCGGATAGCGGAATTCGCTTTCTTCAACAAAGGCTTTGCCGTTTCCGCCGTTTTCGCGGCTTTCGAGACCAAGCTCGAGCTGTGCTTTGGCCTTGTGATGGAAATAGCTGATGAGGCTTGTGCCGTGATGCTCGCGCAAAATGCGACGAATGGATTCCGGCAGCTTGTGCAGCAGGGCCATGCTGAGCCCTTCCTTGACATGGGCGATAATGATCAGCGCGCTCATGTTGGGCGACAGATCGTCGTGCGGATTGGTTTTGCCCAGCGTGTTCTCGGTAAAGAAGTTCGGCTTGGCCAGTTTGCCGATATCGTGAAAGTACATGGCCGTACGGGCCAACAGCCCGTTGGCGCCGATTTCGTCGGCGGCCGCCTGGGCCAGCAGCGCGGCCACTAGGCTGTGATGGTAGGTGCCGGGCGCCTCGAGCGCCAGACGCTGCAGGAGCGGATGGCCCAAATCCGACAATTCCAGCAGGGAAATGTCCGACGTGATGTTGAACAGCGTTTCGAACAATGGCAACAGCAGCAAGGCGACAAAGGCGGAAACGAAACCGCCCGCCAAACAGACGCCGATCTGCATGAGAATCAGACGCAAGGACCCGCCTGCGTCCGGCCAGCGCCACATGGTCCAGGCCAACAGAAAGAGTACGCCGAACCCGCCCGAAATCACGCCGACTTTCAACACCTGCCCGCGCTTGCGGATGCCGCGCGAATAAAGCGCTGCTGCGGCTGTTACCGACAAAGCCACAGTGAACACGGCAAACCGACTGTCGTCCGGCGCCGCCAGTCCCAGGGCCAGTCCGGTCCAGCTTCCCACCGCGATGGCCGTTGGCCCGCTCAGCAGCGTCGAGGCCAGCATGGGCGCCAGCACGAACGGCAGGGAATACATCGCTAGCGGCTGGAAAGCCGGAAACGCCTCTCCGGCAAAGAACAAGAGCTTGGCCGGAATCAGGGCCAACAGCGCGATCGTCGCCATCAGCAACACCGTTCCGAAACGGTCAAGCGCGCGCGGACGAACTATTCTCAGCAACAGGCCCGTCGCCCACAGGCCCGCCGCCAGAAACAGGGCGTTCCCCGCCATGGAGGCGATCAGCCCTGCGCCGTCCGACAAGCCGGCAAGCTGGTCGAAATGCAACACGCCTAGCGCAACCGCCCATAGCGCGGCCGCCGGCAATGCCCGCACCCAGCGGCGATCGCTCCACGGCCTCTTCCTCGCCGGTTTCTGCGCCGACCTCTTCTCCCGCTTCTGGGTCTGGCGCGCCCGCGTCTTGGACACGAACTCTTTCATATGCGGACGGATAGTGTACCACTTGCTCGGGAATGTAAAGGCCAATTCGCGCTTGCGATTCGGGCCGAGTCCAGATAGTGTCTCGGTCATGACTGCGACAAATCTCCATCTTCTGATCGGAGAAGACGATTACCGGGCCGATGAAAAAGCCCGGGAAATCATCGCCGAATGCCTCGCGCCCGACGAACGGGAATTCGGGCTGGACATCGCGGATGCGCGCGGCGCCAATGCCGAGGAAGCCGCCCGCGCCGTTCGGCAATGCGTGGAATCGCTGCGCACGCTCGGTTTTTTCGGCAACCGCAAAGTCGTCTGGCTACGCCATGCCGATCTCTTCCGGGACAGTCTTGCGGGCAAGACCGAGGTTGTCAAAGCCGCCGTTCAGGAACTGACAGAAACCGTCAAGGCCGGCCTGCCTGCGGAACAGGTTTTGATCGTCAGCGCGCCGAAAATGGACAAGCGCCAGTCCTTTTTCCGGGCCTGTCAGGGCGCGAAGGCCCAGATATGCGGTTTTTCGGTTTCCGAGAAGAATTGGGAGGCGCTCAAACAGGCCGGCGAACAGTTGCGCCGGTTTCTGGCGAAGTCAGGGCTGCGCATGTCGGGAGAAGTCGAGGCGGCTTTTCTTGACAAGGTCGGCACGGAAACGCGCAGGATCGCCGCTGAAATCGAAAAGCTGGATGTCTATCTTGGAAAGCGCAGAAAGGTCGAACGAAAGGACTTGGCCGAGATCGTCTGCGCTTCGCGCGAAGCGTCGGCCTGGGACTTGCTGGACGCGATCGGCGAGCGAAATGTGCCGGAAGCTCTGCGTCTGCTGCGTCAGGCTCTGTTTCTGGGCGGCAAGGAGTCGCCGATCGGCCTCGTGCATTTCCTGGCCGGACGCATCCAGGATTGGATCGTGTTCCGGCAAGCCCTCGACCGCGGCTGGGCCCGTTCCGTTCCCGGTCGCTCGCTTCAATGGGGTCAGATCCCCGAGGCCGCTTTGCGCGTCTTGACCGAAGACCTGAAAAAAAACCCGCTGTCCACGCACCCCTATCGTGCCAATGTGCTGGCGCAACAGGCCTCGAAATACGCCATGAGCGAACTGACGCAAGCCTATCGCCACGCCGTCGCCGCCTGCGAAGCCATGATGTCAGGCGGCCGGGCCGCGCATCAGGCCCTGATTCTTGAATTGCTGCTGGTCCGTATCATGGCGCGCCAGGCGGAGGGAACGGGGCGCCCGGCGACTGTGTCGGTCCGATAGCGCCCGTTTTTTTCGGGAGAACGCTTGACAGGCGCGCCGTTTTTCGTATAGATCGCTTTTCTTTCCGGGCCCGTTCCGGCCCAAGCGCAGCCGTTGCCGCCAACGTAGCTCAGTCGGTAGAGCAGCTCACTCGTAATGAGCAGGTCGTCGGTTCGATTCCGACCGTTGGCTCCATACAGCGCAATGACTTACGACAGAAGCATTCGTTTGTCTTTTCGCGCTGCTTAACTACTGCTTAACTTTTGAATGCGATTCGCCGCCGATTCCATCTTCGGCGGCGTTTCCGTTTCGGCGACAGCGTATCGCTGTTTAGGGATCACAAATTGTGATTTCTAAGCGGGCCCCGCCCCGCGACTCCGGCCCCGACCGAAAATATACTCGGTGTCGGCCATGCGCTGCGCCCGCGCGGACTGCTTCTTGGTGATGCCGAACGAAGCGAGGGTTGGACGCGGTTCCCCCGTGGCGCCGCGTCGTGTGCCGGGTGTGCGGCTTTCACGTGCGCCGGGATCGGACATCCTCAGCTTTGCTCGTCTTCCGGTTCCGACGGTGTCCCGTCTCCGTCGTTATCAATTTGCCCCAAGCTTTGCCTCTTTGTATTGCTCAATCCGGATTCCCGAAAAGCGAAATACAAGCCCGCCGTCGGAACAAGTACCATCGCCCAGACGGCGGCAAGTATTACTCCTAGGTTTCCATTTCCGATATTAGGGTTGCGGTAATCATAGGCTCCAGGTAAATTGAGGAACCAAGCTATTCCCGCAATGAAAAAGGCTGCGGATCCAGACAACAAAACAATTCTCTGTATTTTATTCATACGACCCGTCTCGCATGCAAAAAACAAACCAGATGAAGGAATAACTACAGTCGCCAAAGCGGCAACAAGAGTTATAATTCTGATTGTTGTTTTCCAACAAGGCCACAATCCCGAAGCCCAGTATAGCCAGAGTAATCCCGCGAATACAGAGGCGGCCGCACCCAAAATCACAATCATCTTTTGCTTGCGCACACAATCGCCGGAAACCACAAAGCCCCAAAGCCTCTTTAGCCAAAATGAATCGCGCCACTCAATCATTTTTTTCTTAGTTGCCATAACCAATTTTTGCTTTGAGCCTTTGGATTTATCGAAGGTGGCAACCTCGAACGGAATTGCGCGGGCTATTATCATTCGTGCTGTCTCCCTTTGTACATAGGTCGGCATGTGCTCTTGTAGCTCTTGCATGAAATTCCCCAGTGCCTTGCAATGCATATTGGCTTGCTCTTTAGCTGCCATCAATACAGGCGCATATTTCTGGGCGCATGCATCACAAACGAGTGATTTTGTGCCACTTAGCGTAAAAGCAAGCCCATTGTGATCACAATGCCTTCCGCATAGAGCGCACGGATCGCGACTTGCGCGGTTGCTAAACAGTAAAGATATCTCAGCATTTGTATTTCTGCTCATGACATCCCTTCGCTCCTTTACTTTGTCACGCCATCGCAGGCCGTTGTTACTTGCTTTATCATGCCATCGCGGGCTGTTGTTATCCGGTAACATTTATGGGGCGAATCCCCCGGACGCCAGCCTTTTGGGGCGTTGTATACGGCAAAA
>SLKS01000149.1 GCA_007134465.1 Kiritimatiellia bacterium
TCCGCCGTAAACATTGCCGTAAACTGCTTCGATTGCCCTGTGCGAAGCGAGTTGGCCAACGGTTGGCGACAAAGAGGTGACAAACGGAAATCAGGACGTGACACCGACCTCCGTCCTCTGGCCTCTTGGCCCGGTATATCCGTAAGAGCCCGGTAAATCTTCTTGTTTTTTACGACAGCATCGGCGAATTAAGGCGCTAATAATCGGCTGGCGCCGAGATCCCTCGCACTCTTCCGCCCTTCGGGCTACGGCGGGCAGGCCCGCAGGGCGCCACGTTCGTCGCTCGGGGCGCCCTGCCTGCTTGTCATGTCAAGCCGGAGTTCGATCAAGCGGGTCGTTCAAGTGTATCCGCCTATCGTTCTCGTCCTTCGTTCTCGATTTGCATCCTCTTTTCGAGGACGAGGACGACGACGAGAACGAGCGCAATCCCGTCAACGCCACCGCTATTTCCCCAGCCAGGACGGCACGTACTCTCGTTCGGCGCGGAACAGCTCGCCGGCCATCTTGCGGATTTCGGCCGGGGAACAGACGGCGGCCGACAGCGGATCGAGCATCATGGCGTGCACGATCGCTTCGCGATCCTTGTTCAACACGCCTTGAACGCACAGCTCGAATACCGCCATGTTGCCGCGGCACAGCGCCGCCACCTGCTCGGGCAGCGGTCCGAAACAGGTCGGCATGAAGCCGCGCCGGTCCACCAGCGTGGCGACCTCCACCACGCCGGTCTGCGGCAGATTCGGGATCAGTCCCGTGTTCGGAACCGAAGCGTATACGATCTTCGGCCGGTTCAGCGCGTGCGCTTCCACAATGTCGGAGGCGTATTCGTGGCCGCGCGCGAAGGGCGGCATCGGCTCGCGACCCGACGCCCACGCCCGCCGCTTGCGATCCGTGTCCCGGCGCCAGCCGGGCCATTCCCGCGCATAGAATCCGCTGCCGCCCAGATATTTGTCGCGGCAGAAGGTCTTGATCAAATCTTTTCTCTTGCGGTAATAGGGCACGTATTCCGAGAAATGCCCGCTGGATTCCGTCACGAAATAGCCGAACTCCCGCATCGTTTCGAATCGCACAGGGTCCAGCTCGTACACGGCTTTGCGCTTCATCGCTTCGCGCAGGCGCGGGTACAGGTCGCGGCCCTTGTGCTCGAGCCGCGTGAACCAGGCCATATGGTTGATGCCGCCGCAGGCCCATACCATTTCTTCATACGGAATGTCCAGAAACCGAGCCAGCTTCTTCGACGTGCCCTGCACGGAATGGCAGAGTCCGGCAAACGGCTGATCGGTGAAGCGCGTCGCCCCCAAAGACATGATGGACATCGGATTCGTATAGTTCATGATCAGCGCTTGCGGGCAATACCGGCGCGCATCGGCCAGAATCTCCAGAAACGGCGGCAGCGTGCGCAGCGCCTTCATGATGCCGCCCGGCCCGATCGTGTCGCCAATGCACTGGTCAATGCCGTATTTCAGAGGAATGTCGTTGTCGTGCCGCACGCAGCGCACGCCCGACACTTCGATCGTGCTGATCAGATAGTCGGTACCCTTCAATACCTTGCGCCGGTCCGTCGAGGCCTCGATGCGCCAGCGCTTCTTGCCCATGGCCTCGAGAACTCTCTTCATCAGGCGCACGTTCACCTCGAGCCGAGCCTTGTCCACATCCACCAGCCCCAACACGCCCGACTCCAGCCCCTCGATGAGCAGGATGTCCGTAAACAAAGGATACGTGAATCCGCTTCCAGCCCCCAGCAACGTGATCTTCGTCATTTCCCCCTCCGTTTTTGCCATAGTGTGCTTTTAAAAATTAAACTTGATAACAATGTATTTTATGCTATTTGACAGTTCAAGTCGTAAATATTGATATTAATGAACAAAATGTGATTATGATTCTGTGGTCTACAATTGTGCATACGTTGCGGCCGATGGCGTCGTTGCCGCGTTTGCGGATGGTGGCGGAGGAGGCGGTGGATTCGGCGGCCTATCGGCATTTCGGGCGGTATCGTCAGAGCGAGACGCATTGCATATTCAAGTATACGCTGCGCGGAAGCGGTGTGTTTCGCGACGGGTCCGGCGAATATCGCATGGGGGCGGGGCAGGGTTTTCTGGTGGAAATCCGCGATCCGCAAACGGCCTACTATTATCCGCCGGACGCGGGCGAGCCTTGGCAATTTTTTTATGCGGCGTTCGATCATCCGAACGCGACGGCCATGGTGCGCGATATGACCGTGCGCTACGGGCCCGTGTACGGGTTGCCGCCAACGCATCCGGCGCTGGAACGGCTGATGGGCTTGCGCGGGCGCGAGCCGCGCCGTCAGGCGACGTTGTCGCCGTTTCGCGGTGCGGAAGCGGTGTGGCAGTTGCTGTGCGCGCTGGCGGCGACGCGTGAGCCGGCCCCGGGGGAGAACGCCCTGCCTCTGCTGATCCGGCGCGCGCGGCAGGCGGTGGCGGAAGACAGGGCCGGGACCTTGAACGTTTCCGAGCTGGCGAATCGTCTGCAGGTTTCGCGCGAGCACTTGAGTCGCCGTTTCCGGGTGGAAACGGGCATGGCGCCGCACGCCTATATCGTGCGCGAACGCATGGTGCGCGCCTGTCGGATGCTGAAGGAAACGGACCTGTCGCTCAAGGAAATCGCCGTTCGGCTCGGCTACGGCGAGCCCGGTCATTTCACGCGGACGTTTCGCGGAGCGCTGGGCATGACGCCGCGCCGTTTCCGCGAGAGGGGAAGCATACCGACGATTTAATGCGCTGACGCGGTCAGGTGCGAACGGCGCTTCGTAAACGACATTGATGGAAAGCGACTGGACCCGCGCTATAAATGACGAATGACGAAAGACCCAAGCCCGAAGGAAATCCTAAATCCGAAACGCCGAAACCGGAATAACGAACAGTCTGGACAAAGGCGTGTTTCTCCTTGTTTTTGGCTTAGGGGTTTCGGGCTTCTTTGGTGTTTGGGTGTTTCGTCATTCGGGTTTCAGGGCGCACCCTGCTGAAATGGTGCGCCCGAAAAGGGTTGCGTTCCTTTCCGGAATCGCTTAGGTTTCCGATTTTTTCAGGGGGCTTCCATGGAAAAGATTGTGATTGTCGGAGCCGGGCCGGCTGGCTGGACTGCGGCATTGTATCTGGCGCGGGCCGGGTTCGACCCGCTGGTGGTGGAAGGCTTGCAGCCGGGCGGGCAGTTGACCACGACAACGGAAGTGGAGAACTATCCTGGTTTTCCGGAAGCCATTGATGGAACGGCGCTTGTCGAAAAGATGAAGGCGCAGGCGGCGCGGTTTGGCGCACGCCCGATGGCAGGCGATGTTACCGGCTGCGATTTTTCCGGGCGGCCGCTGATTCTGACGCTGTCGGACGGAACACGACTGGAAACCGAAGCCTGCATCGTCGCGACCGGCGCTTCGGCCAACTATCTGGGGCTGGAATCGGAACAGAAGCTGATCGGACGCGGCGTGTCCGGTTGCGCCGTATGCGACGGCGCTTTCTATCGCAACCGGGCTGTGGCGGTGGTGGGCGGCGGCGATACGGCGATGGAGGACGCGCTGTTCCTTGCCCGGCTGGCCGCCAAGGTGACGGTGATCCACCGCCGCGACGCCTTTCGCGCCTCGCGCATCATGGCCGACCGCGTGCTGGCCAATCCCAGGATCGAGGTGTTGTGGGATACGGTGGTCGAGGAGGTGCTGGACGTGGCTAAGAACGAGGTGACCGGTTTGCGGCTGCGCAACGTGCGGACGGGCGAAACGTTCGCGCGCGCGCTGGACGGCGTTTTTCTGGCCATCGGGCATACGCCCAATACGGCGCCGTTTCGGGACGCGCTGCCAACGGATGCCAAGGGATTTCTGGTGGCGGAGAATACCCGGACATCGGCGGAAGGGGTGTTCGCGGCCGGCGACGTTCAGGACCCGGTCTACCGGCAGGCGGTGACGGCGGCCGGCAGCGGTTGCATGGCGGCGCTCGAGGCGCAACGCTATCTGGATGCGCGCGGGCAATGAGCGCGCCCACGTCCAACGTTGCGCCGCGTTCTTCCTTCGCCCGCGTTTTCCGTTACGTGCTCCGTTACAAGGGGCGGGTTCTGCTGGGCGTCCTCTCCGGCTTCGTGGTGGGCGGCACGCTGTTTTCCCTTTTGCATATGTCGGAAGACGTCTTTCGCGTGCTCGAGGGCCAGCCGCCAACGGTGGTGGAGCAAGCCCGATCGGAGGCCGACGGACCGGAGGCCGAGCCGGGCGGCGTGTATCGCTGGGCGGCGCAATTCGGCATCGAGCCCTACAAGGAAGACGGCACGCTCACGCCTCTGTTCCTGGCGCTAACGCTGATTCTTCTTCCGATCGTGGCCGCGTTGCGGACCGGCGCGATTTACGCGAATCAGTATTGCATGCGCTGGACGGGCGCGCGGGTAGTCCGCGATTTGCGCGACGATCTCTTCGCGAACCTGCAACGGCAGTCCCTGGCCTTTTACGGCCGCTCCGATGTTGGCGGCCTGATCAGCCGCTGCACGAACGACACGGCGGTGGTCGAGAACGTCGTGGCATCCACCGTGGCCGACGCCGCGCGCGCGCCGGTGGAAATCCTGGCCGCGTTCGTGTTCGCCCTGCGATTCTCCTGGGACAAAGGGCTTCTGGGCATGGCTCTGACCGCCTCGCTCGTGTTTCCGCTCTGCGTGATCCCGATCGTGATTCTGGGCCGGCGGGTTCATCGCTACATGCGCGCGGCGCTGGAGCGAGTGTCCTTGCTGGTCTCGCGCATGCACGAGACGCTCACCGGCATTCGCGTGGTCAAGGCCTACAACAGGGAAGAGGATGAAACAAGCCGGTTTGCCGAGCTCAACAGGGACTATTTCCGCAAAGTCGTGCGCGGATTCAAGGCGGAACTGCTGATGACCCCGCTGATGGAAGGAGTCGGGGTCGCTTTTCTCATGGTCTTCGTCGTCGTTTGCTACGCGCGCCAAGTGGTCTTTTCGGAAATACTGCCGGTGATTCTGGCGGCGTATGTCGTCTACAAGCCGGTCAAGCAGCTGGCGCGCATCCATGCCAACATGCGGCGCGGCGGCGCGGCGCTGGACCGCATCTTCCGGCTGCTCGACGAAAACAACATTCTGCCGGAATCTCCGACGGCGAAAGAGGTCGCCGGCTTTTCCGACCGCATTGTTTTCGAAGGGGTATCCTTCCGCTATGCGGACGAAGGGGAGCCGGTCGTGCGCGACATTTCGTTTGTCATTCCCAAAGGCGCCGTTGTGGCCGTCGTGGGGGAAACCGGATCCGGCAAGACGACCCTGGCCAATTTGCTGGCCCGTTTCTACGATCCGACGGAAGGGCGCGTGACGCTGGACGGCATGGACGTGCGGGATATCCGCACCGCTTCGCTGCGCCGCCTGATGGGCATGGTGACGCAGGAAACCGTGCTGTTCAACGATACGGTGGCGCGCAATATCGCCTATGGCGCGCCGGATACGCCCATGGACAGTATTGTCCAAGCCGCGCGCAAGGCGAACGCGCACGAGTTCATCATGGCCGATCCGCAAGGCTACGACCGTGTCGTGGGAGACAAGGGCTTCGTGCTCAGCGGCGGGGAACGGCAGCGCATCGCCCTGGCCCGCGCGATTTTGCGCAATCCGCCCATTCTGCTGCTGGACGAAGCGACCAGCGCGCTGGATACCGTGACCGAACGCATGGTGCAGGAAGCGATCGCCCGTGTCATGAAGGACCGCACCGTATTCGCGATCGCGCATCGGCTCAGTACCGTGCGGCATGCCGATTTGATTTTGCTGATGGACAGGGGTCGCATCGCGGAGCGCGGCACGCACGACGAACTCTACGCGCTCGGCGGCCGCTATCGGCGCCTGTGCGACATGCAGGTGCTGGATTGATCGCCATGAACGAGCGGGGCAAAGTCTTGTCATTCCGAGCGTAGCGAGGAATCTCGGCCGAAGGCCGGCGGCAGCGGGCGCAAGCCGCCTTGGAAAACGAATATGAACGAGCGGGAAGCCTATATCGCGTTGAACATGACCGGCAAGATCGGGCCGGTCGGCGTGCGCGCCTTGCGGGAAGCCCTGGGCTCGGTCGCCGCCATTTTCGAGACCGGGCCGGCCGACTGGACACGGGCCGCAGGCATCGGCCGCGAGACGGCTGCCGCGCTGGCCGCCGCGCGCGACCGGCTCGACTGGCAGGCCGAAATGGAGCGGGCCGAGCGCGAAGGCGTGCGGCTGCTGACGCCGGTGGACCCCGACTATCCCGCTCCGCTCAAGGCCATCCACGATCCGCCGCTTGCGCTCTACACGCGCGGCGCGCCGCTCGCCCGCGACCGGCAGGCGCTGGCCCTGGTCGGCACGCGGCGTCCCTCTCATTACGGCCGCGAATGCGCCAAACGATTCGCCGGCCGGCTGGCCGCCGCCGGCTATACCATTGTCAGCGGGCTGGCCGAAGGCATAGACACCTGCGCTCACGAAGGCGCGATCGAGGCGCGCGGCCGCACCTGGGCCGTGCTGGGCGGCGCGCTCGACTGCCTCTACCCGCCGTCCAACCGCGGCCTGGCGCAACGCATCGAAACGCAGGGCGCGGTCTTCTCCGAATTCCCGTTCGGCCGCCAGCCGGACCGGACCACGTTTCCCATGCGCAATCGCATCGTCAGCGGCATGAGCATGGGCGTGATCGTGATCGAGGCCGGTCTCAAAAGCGGCGCGCTGATCACGGCGCGCGAAGCGCTCGAACAGGGCCGGCCGGTCATGGCCGTGCCGGGCCGCATTGACTCGCCCGCTTCGCGCGGCGCCCACGAGCTGATCAAGCAGGGCGCCCGGCTGGTCGAAAGCGTCGAGGACATTCTGGCGGAATTCGAATTCCTGTTCCCGCCCTCCGCCCAGGCGCGCGAAGCCGTTCGCCCGCCACGCCTGTCCCTGTCGGAAGACGAACAGCGTGTGCTGGCAGCCCTCGATGCGGGCGCCGAGGATGTGGACGCGCTGATCCGTGCCACGAAGCTGGATGTCGGCGCCATGAGCGCACTTCTCATCGGACTGGAAATGAAACGCCTGGTGAAAATGCTGCCCGGCCGACGCGTGGAACGAACGGGCGAGTGGACGGGGAGCGGTGAGCAGTAAACAGTGATCAGTGACCAGTAAACATTGTCGCGTCCTGATATAGGTTGACACTTGCAACAGTGAGGAGCAGGTGTGTATGGATGCGAGCATACGGTATAGCGAGGCATTCAAGCAGCAGGTGCTGCGCGAGATCGAATCGGGAAA
>SLKS01000115.1 GCA_007134465.1 Kiritimatiellia bacterium
AACACAAAGATGGAGAACAGCTTGCAGAGATGCGCCCTAACACCCGATTGGTGTGGCCATAAAACTGCACAACTGTCTTTCTTTGCGATCTTTGTGCTCTTTGCGGTTAATCAACTGCTCCGCTTAGGATTAATCCCACGCAATACCCGGAAGGGTCGGTTTCTTACGCCTGTCCGACCCGGTCGCGGAAGCGCACGTCTGCCGGAATGCCGAGTCGCGCGGCGAGTTCGCGGATGATCGTTTCCTTGAGATCGAGCAGTTCGCGCATCGTGTCGCGAAAGAGGTCGGCCGTGACCAGGATCGAAACCACGACGCCCCGCTCGCTGGTTTCAAGGGTGAAATCATGGTTGGCGGCGGCCGTACCGGCCAGGACGGTTTCGATCTGCTCGCGGTACAAGGGCGTTTCATTGATGAGCAGCCGGTTGTCGAGCCGGCCGCGCGGCCGCACCACAATGCCCGTGCGGCCGCACGGGCATTCTTCGCGGCACAGGTCGCCGGCGATCCGCGTGGCGTAGCGCAGCAAGGGCATAGCTTCGCGACAGAGCGTGGTCACCAGCAGTTCGCTGTCGCGGGTTTCGACCAGAAACTGGTCCTCGTTCACATGCTGGCGGCCGTGCGCGCATTCCACGCACAGGCCCGGATTGAGAATCTCGTCCACGCCGAAGGCGCAGGTCACGTCGGCGAACAGATCGCTGCGCAACCGTTCGCGCTCCTCGGCGGAAACCGGGCGGGAAAGCACGACATGGCGCAACGGCAAGTCCTGCGGCGCGCGCCCGGCCCGGTCCATCAGCGCGGCCAACTGGAAGGCGTTGCCCGGCGTGGTGATCAGCACGGTGACCCGGTAGTTGATCAGCGTGGCCAATTGATACTCGATATGGAAGGGATCGTCCGGCGCCACGGACGCTTCGATCGTTTCCGCTCCGCGCATGAAGCCGAAGGCGGCCTCGAAGGCTCCGGGGGCGAAATAGATTTGCATCACGTCGTGCGCGTTGATGCCGATCGCCGAAAACTGGCGCGCGACGAGGCGGCCCCAATGCGTGAGGTCGTTGCGCGTATGGCCGATCACCAACTGTTTGCCGGACGGGCCGACTATGGAATGCAGCCGCATGACTTCGCGCAGGGGCAGGGCGAACATGCCGTAGGGGAACCCGGCGGTCAGATCGTCCGGTTCGGTAACGGGCAATCCGGCCAGGTCTTCGAGCGAGGCGAGCCGGACATCGCCCAGCGTTTCGCGATAGCGCCGCACGTTGCGTTTCAGGCGCGCAAGCAGCGCCTGCAAACGCTCCAGTTGAAACTGCTCGAGACGCTCGCGTTCGAGCGATTCGTTGCGCGGATCGAATAGGTTCATCGTCGTCCTTCCTGTCGGCTCATTCCCAAACGTTCCGGAATCCCTTGCCCAGATAGGCGCGTTTCACTTCGGGATTGTGCAGAAGGTCGTCGGGTCGGCCCTCCATCACAATGTCGCCGGTTTCCAGAACGTATACGCGGTCCGTGACGCCGAACGCGGCCATGGCGTTCTGCTCCACGAGAAACACGGTGACGCCTTTGCGCCGCAGTTCGGCGATCACCTCGAACACTTCCTTGACCATGAGCGGCGCCAGGCCCATGGACGGTTCGTCCAGCAGCAGCAGGCGCGGGCGGGCCACCAGCGCGCGCGCGATGGCCAGCATTTGCTGTTCGCCGCCCGACAGGGTTCCGGCCGGCTGCCGCCACCGTTCGCGCAAGCGGGGAAAGCGGTCCAGCGCCTGCGCGATGGCCTGGTCGCGGTCGGGATTGCGATAGCCGCCCATGAGCAGGTTGTCGGCCACGGTCATGGCGCTGAAAAGCTGGCGGCCCTCGGGCACAAGCACGAGCGAATGGGCCACGCCATGCCAGACCGGCTGGCGCGCGATGGACACGCCGTCGAGTTCGATGCTGCCTTCGCGGGGCGGGAGCAGGCCCATGATCGCGTTGAGCAGCGAGGTCTTGCCCGCGCCGTTGGCGCCGATCAGGCCCACGATCTCGCCGCGCTCGACATGCAGGCTCGCGCCATGCACGACCTCGAGATTGCCATACCCGCATCGCAAGTTTCTAATGCGCAGCATCGGGCCGTTCCCCCCCCAGATAGACTTCGATCACGCGGGCGTCGTTGCGAATGTCCGCCGGCGCGCCGTGCGCGATGCGCTTGCCGAAATCCAGAACCAGTATGGTCTCGCACACGTCCATGACCAGCGACATGTTGTGTTCCACCAGCAGCACGGCTATGCCGCGCTCGCGAATGCGGCGAATCTGCGCGGCCAAGTCGTCGGTTTCGCGCGTGGTCAGTCCGCTGGCCGGTTCGTCGAGCAGCAGCAGGCTCGGCTCCGCTGCCAGCGCGCGCGCCAGCTCGACCATGCGCCGCTGGCCAAACGCCAGCGCGCTCACAGGCGTGTCGGCCAGATGCGCCATGGCCAATTCGTCGAGAATGCGATCCGCATCCGCGCGCTGGGCCGCCTCCTCGCGCCGCTGGCGCGGCAACCGCAGACACGAAGCGAGCAAGCCGGCCCGGCAATGCCGATGCCGTCCGATCATCACGTTCTCGCGCACGGTCATGCTCGGAAAGACGCTCACGTTCTGAAACGTGCGCGCCAGCCCCTGCTCCGCCACGGCGTACGGCGGCCGGCCGGTGAGAACCGTCTCGCCATAGGCCACCTCGCCTTCGGACGGAACATCCAGCCCGGACACAATATTGAACAGCGTCGTTTTCCCCGCGCCGTTCGGGCCGATAATGCCGAAAATGGCGCCGGGCTCGACCGTGAAGGAAACGTCGTGCAAGGCGGTGAGCCCGCCGAACCGCCGCGTGACGCCGTTGACCCGCAACTGGTTCATGTCGCCGGCTCCGCTGCCGCGCCGGAGGAACGAACGGTCGGCCGCCGCCGGCGCAGCAAATCGGCGACCCAACGGCCGGGTCCGTTGGGCGCGACGGACACGATGACAATGAGCAGGCCGCCGAACACGGCGTGGTCGTACACCCCGAACACGCCGCGCAAGGAAAGAAACGTCAGCGCCAGGCTCACGCCCATGGCTCCCCAGATATTGGCCATGCCGCCGGCCGCCACAAGGGTCAGGTAGCGCACCGATTTCATGGCGTCGGCTTCGGACGGGCCGATGCCGCCATTGAAATGGGTCAGGAAACTGCCGGCGGCCGCCGCCAGAACGGCGCTGATCACGAACGCCTGCAGTTTCAGCCGGGGCGTATTCACGCCCATGGCTTTGGCCGCCGTCTCGCTGTCGTGAATCGAGCGCAAGGCGCGCCCGTGCCGGGAGCCGGTCAGATTGCGCAGGAACCAGAGCACGAACAGCAGGAATCCGCAGGCGATGTAGTAGTTGACAATCCGGTTGTCCATGGCGCCCGACACGGTGACGCCCGGCGCCAGCCGCCAGGGCGGCACGCCGGTGATCCCGTCGGCATAGCCCGTGAACGCGCTGCCCAGCAGCATGCGATAGACGATCAGCCCGAACCCGAGCGTGGCCATGGCCAGGTAGTGGCCTTTCAGGCGCAGGGCCGGAAAGCCCAGAATCAGCGCGACCGCTCCCGTCAGCAGCAGGGCGGCGACGAACGCCGGCCAAGGCGCCAGCGTGGCAAGCGGCGCGCCGTACAGATCGGTACGCGACCATAGCAGGCCGATCCGCTCGAGCGTTTGCAGGGTTTCCGGCCGCAGATGCGCCGCGAGATTGCGGGTGGTGAGAATGGCCGACGTATAGCCGCCCAGCGCGAAAAAACCGCCATGACCCAGCGAAACTTGGCCGGCATAGCCCATCACTAGGCACAAACCCATGACGACGATCGTATAGTACAGGGCCATGACAAGCTGGGTCATGTAGAATTGGCGGTCGGCGGCCGAAATGACAAGCTGCAACGCCACGACGCCTGCCGTCATGGCGATCATGGGAAGAGCATGGCGGACCGCGGCGCGCATCAGGCTTCCCTCGCTATGGATCCGCGTTCGGGGAACAGGCCGTGTGGCTTGACGAACAGCGCGCACAGCAGAAGCGCGAAGGCGACCGCGTCCTTGTAGGCCGCCGGCAGCACGCTCACGCTGAAGGCTTCGGCCAGGCCCACAATCAGGCCGCCCGCCACGCCGGCCATGGGATTGCCCAGTCCGCCCAGCATGGCGGCCGCGAACCCCTTGATGGCCAGGCTGGTGCCCATGTCGTACTGGCTCATGGTCATGGGCGAAATGACGCAGCCGGCCAGCGCGCCCAAAGCGCCGCTCACCGCGAAGGTAAGCGTGCGCATGTTGGATGTGTTGATGCCGCACAGCATAGCCGCCTGCGGGTTGGCGGAACAGGCGCGCATGGCCTTGCCCTTCAGCGAAAAGCGGAAGAACACATGCAACACCGCCACAATGGCGAACACCGTACCCAGCACCCACAGCGTCTGCGGGGAAATCGCCGCCCCGAAAACGCGCACCGAGGAACTCTCCGTGCCGGTAAAGAACGGCAGCGAACGCACCTTCTCGTCCCAGATCAGCAGCGCCGCTTCCCGGATGACGATCGAAAGTCCGATCGTGACGATGATCATGTGCAAAAGCGTGTGCCGTTTCAGCCGGCGGATGAAGCCCGCTTCGATCAGCGCCGCGACGGCGGCCGTTGTCGCGACCGCCGCCGCGATCGCGACGGGCAGGGGCATGAATCGCGAGTACGTGACGGCAATCATGCCGCCCAGCATCACGAATTCGCCTTGCGCGAAATTCAGGATGCCGGTCGTGCTGTACACCAAATTGAACCCGATGGCGACCACGGCGTAAATGGCGCCCATGGTCACCCCGGAAAAGGCGTATTGCAGCGCTTGCGACATCGCCCGTTACGGTTTGCTGTATTTTTCGAAGCGGCCGTTCCTGACCGTGAGCATCTCGAAGGCATCCATGTCCAGCCCGTTATGATCCTCGGGCGAAAAATTGAAGATGCCGCCGGTCCCCACGAACCCCTGCAAACTTTCGATCGCGTCCCGCACGGCGGACCGTTCGGTGGAGCCGGCCTTGCGAATCGCTTCCGCCACAATCATGAACGCGTCGTAGGCGTGCCCGCCGAAGGTGCTGACTTCTTCGTTGAACCGCTCTTCGTACGCCTTCTTGTAGGCGGCCAGCGGCGCCTTCTGCGGATGGTCGTCCGGCAGCGTGTCCACGATCAGCAGCCGCCCGCCGGGAAACAGCGTGCCTTCGGCCGCCTCGCCGCCCTGCTCGACATATTTGATGTTGCCGTACCCGTGACTCTGAAACAAGGGCACGTCCATGCCGAGCTGGCGCATGTTGCGGGCGACAATGGCTTGCGCCGGTACGATGGACCAGTTGACCACGGCCTGCACGTTCTGGCCGCGCACCTTCGTCAGGATGTCGGTGAGATCCGTGGCGCGACTGTCGTAAATCTCGCTCGCCGCGATCTCGATCCCGAATTCGGGCGCCAGCGCCTCCAACTGCGCCTTGCCCGCATTGCCGAACCCCGTGTTGCCGCTCACCACGCCAATGCGGGAAATGTTCATCTCGTTCATCGTCTTGAAAATCCAGGCGGCCGCCTGACTGTCCTTCTGGGGCGTCTTGAACACGTACGACGCCACCGGATTGACAATCACTTCGGCGGCGGCGCAGGAAATCAACGGCATGTGCGCGGCCTGGCAAATGTCCTTGATCTGCATGGTCTCGCCGCTGGTAGAAGGCCCGATAATCGCCACCACACGCTCTTCCTCGATCAATTGACGGGCGAACGATACGGCCCGTTCCGGACTGCCGCCGGTATCGCGCAACACCAGCTCCACCGGCCGGCCCAGCAAGCCGCCTTCCGCATTGATCTGTTCGGTGAGCATGCGCGCGGTCCGCGCCGCCGGCGCGCCCAGAAACGAGGCCGGCCCTGTCTCGGCGAACAGCGCGCCTATGCGAATGGGCTCCCCGACCGCCGCCTCCGGTCCGGCCGGCGGCGTATCGCGCCGGCACGATGCCAGCGCCAGCAGCCCCGACAAAAGCGTCATGGTCAATGTCCAGCGTTTCATGTTTCTGTCCTCCCAGCTTCCTTGGTTGAGTTGACGTTGATTTGGGGAAAATCGAAAGGCCGCACCTTCCCATAGCGACGGGCGGACGGCAAGTTAAGAATGTGCGAAAAAAACCGGGCGCGCCCTTAACAGGCGCGCCCGGCTCTGTTTTCGCGGACGCGGCCTCAGAAGCGGAAGATCACCGACCCCTGCACGCGGTTGTTGACCGCGTCGTCGCCGTCCTTGTACGAAGTCGTCAGATGCGAATACTCGACGGCCAGCGTCGTCGCCGGATTGACCCTGTAGAACACGCTGCCGAACAGCAGCTCGTTCTTCTCGCGGGAGCCCGGGTTCAAATCGTCGCTGTTCGGATCGTCCACGCCGTATCCGACGTTAAGATTCACCGCGTCCGTCGCGTTCAGCATCAGTTGCGCCCAGCCGCCTTGCGCGCGAACGCCTTTGCGCAGCGAACGGTTGATCCCGTTGCCGATGCCGCCCCAGTAGGTCACCAGGTTCTCGCCCGTCCAGTACGCGCCTTGCAGCGTCAGTTTGCTGCCCAGTTGCTGGCTCAGGCTGCCGATCAGGGACCAACTGTCGTAATCCTTTTTCGGCACCGCAATGGGATCGCTTCCCTCAGGACCCTCCAGCATGTGCGCGCCGACACGCTCGCTACCGCCATGGCCCGAAACGCTCAACACCGTTTTCAGACCGCCCAGCGCATCCGTCACGAGAATCAGGTTGCCTTGTCCCGAAGGAAATCCGGCTGCCGCCCCGTCGTTCTGGCCGTCGCCGTCAATGTCCTGGCCGATCGTGCGCGCTGCCGCCACCTTGGCGATCACGCGCGTACCGTCTGCCACCTCTTTATCATAGGTCAACCGCACCTGGGGCCGACGCAGACCCAGCGCGCCCGCATAGGCCATATAGGAAAAATTCACGATGCGGGGAATAATCGCATAGCCCGGTCCGGCCGTGATAAAGGTATCCCAGTCCTGGCCCGCCATCAGCGAGAGCGAGTCCTTCTGAATGTTCACATAGGCCAGACGCATGCGCAACAACGCCGTGTTGTCGCCGCCGCCCGCGCCGTAAAAATCGGTTTCCAGCTTGCCGGTCACGCGGTAATCGGTCAACCCGGGCACGCCCAGATTGAGACCCAGCCGAGTTTCGCGCGCCGTCATGTTGAACTCTTCCTTGCGCCCCGCCGGCCCATCCGGCAGCACAAAGAACATCAGGTCGCCCGCCACGGTGCGGCGACTGTCGTACGACGCGTCCAGCTTCACATACCCGTACACTTCGGCCTGAAGGCCGGAAAGCACCGTCTGCTTCTCCGACTGCGCCGCCGCTCCCGTCGGCCACAGGCCGCTTGCCAACACCACGCATCCCAACAACCAAGACCATGATTTCATAACTGCATACTCCCGTTTCGCAGTGCGCCGACGCAAGCTTTTCGCCCGCGTCGGTTGCCATATTAACATCTCGTTAACCGCGCAACAACCGTTGCCCGGCTTCTTTCGATCCGCTACAGCACATCACCTCCTTCCCGTTCTTCTCTGGCGCGCAGCACGCCCGACGGCCATTGCTCTCGCCAAGTCTTTCCCGCCAAACACCTAACCATGCGCTAATGCCGCAAAAACGGAAACCTAACAATGCCCCCTCGCATAAGCAAGCCCATTTTCACAAAATTCAGCAATTCGCATTGTGACGCCATCCCCCGCGATCTTGCTTGTCCTAAAACGTCGTTGATTAAGCGCCATTCGCGGCAGGGGGCCTAATAATAATTTAATTCTTTCCTTGCGCGGCGAGGCTCTTTGTAATAGAAATCTAACAATTGTATTAACCAAGGCTTCGCGGATACCGAGCGGAGCCGGAAAAGGAGTCGGAAAATGATTCGACGTGCCGTGTTCGCCGCCGTGTTCGCAACCCTGCTTTGTCGCGTGCCGTTTGTCGTGGCCCATCATGCGATGGAGTATATCGCCATCGAGAGCTATTCCACGCCTCCCCAAGGGTCGTTTCTGTTCCATTTGCACTACGACTACATGGCACCGAACAAGAACGACGTTTCTCTGGATCGCTGGGAGATTACGCCCGGCCTGGGCTGGGGCATCACCGACCGGCTCCTGTTCGACGCGCATACGCATTACGCCAAATTCGGGCCGGGCCATCTGGACGAGGATCGCAGGGACGAGTTCGGCCCGAACGGCCCTCCGCCGTTTCTGGAAGCCGCCTCGTTCGTTTTGCATTATCGTTTGATTGAGCACTGGTGGCTGGACGTGGCCGTTTCAGCGGCTATCGAGCTGCCGTTCGCGCGAGCCCGCGATCTGCTAGATGCCAAACCTGTGTATGAAGGCGGCCTGATCCTAGCGCGCGAATTCGGCCGGCACGGCAATGTCACGCTGAACCTGGCATATGAATACGAAGACGGCGACGAAGAGTGGAGCTTCGGGCTTGGCGTGAAAAACCCGATATCGGCCGATCCGCACGGCATAGCCGCCGGCATTGAATTTCTGGGCGAATTCGAAGATTTCAAGGATTCCTGGACTGTGGTGCCCGGCTTGTATTTCCCGCTCGGCAAGCCCGATACCATCTTCAAGTTCGGCATGATGTTCGGCCGCAACATGGACTATACCCGTACCAGCATGAGCTTGCTGTACAATTTTTAGCGCCTTAAACCCGCATTGCTGCGTCAAAAAACAAGAAATTCTGTTGCGGGCGTCAACCCGCCTTGGAGGGGACAATGGATCGGCTCGGTATCTTCGCTCGCCATCGCATGGCGACCATGCTGTTCGGATTGGCGCTGCTGGCGCCGGCGGGCGCACGGGCCCACGATTACTGGGCGGACGCCGACACGTTGCGGCCTGCGCCCGGCTCGGCGCTTAATGTTTGGGTGACCGGCGGACACGACTTCCCCGAAGTCGAACTGGCATTGCGGGCCGACCTCCTGCGCGAGGTGGTTCTGGTCGCGCCCGACCGAACACGCACGGAGATCGCGGTGAAAGCTGGCGAAGACAAGCGCCATCTGGGCTCGGTTGCGATTCCGGCCGAGCCCGGCGTGCATTTGCTGGAGATGGTCATCCAGCATCCACGCCAGAAACAGCCGCGGTATGTCGGCCGCGCGATTCTGGTTGTGCCCGGCGCCGATGCCGCGCCCGCCGCCTACGCGACAGGCCACGGCGCCGAAATCGTGCCGGAAGCCGCGCTGGACCGCCTGCCCGCCGACGGCAAGCTGCCCGTGAGCGTACGGCAGAACGGCGAACCCGTCTCCGCCACCCTGACCGTGTATCCGGCAGGCGGCAAGCCGACCGTCGTACGAACCGCGCCTGGCAAGCCGGGGCAGGTTTCCGTCGAGCCCGGCCGCAAATACCTCGTCGTCTCGTCCGTCAACCGCCTGCCCGTATCCCTGGTATTCTCCGTCGAACCGGCCGACGCCAAGCCCG
Organism: Kiritimatiellia bacterium; assembly: GCA_007134465.1. GTDB lineage: Bacteria > Verrucomicrobiota > Kiritimatiellia > UBA8416 > SLMC01 > SLMC01. The sequence continues at coordinate 9,415 of SLKS01000115.1, forward strand.
GAAACAAGTAGCGACGAATAACAAGCGCGGCTTCAGACCGTGGCACGGGCACCCGCCTGCGCCGGGCCTCCGGCGGGCAGGTCTTGCCCGTGTTTTTTCGGCGGATTTCCCTTTTTTCTCTCTTGAAAAACACGCGGAACAATGGCAGAACGGTTTCACTCGAATCGTTCTCCGAAGGAGGTGGCGCATGGCGGGCTTCTTGCATAATCCCCGGTTGACGGCCGGGTCCCTGTTGGTCTGGCTAACGGCAACGGCGGCGCTGGCGCATGGCGTGCATGCCGATTTGCTGGAGGGCGGCACAGGTGTGCGCGCCCGGTTCGACACAGGCGAGCCCATGGCGTTTGCCGATGTCAAAGTGTTCGCGCCCGACGCGCCGAACGAAGCGTGGCTGGAAAGCACGACGGATCCCGAAGGCCGCTTCGTGTTCGTGCCGCCTCGGCCCGGCGTTTGGCGCATTGCGGTGGACGATGGCATGGGCCACGCCCTGTTCCGCGATATCGCCGTCGGCGCCGACGGGCACGCCCACATGGACGACGATCACCATCACCACCATCATCTCCACGGACTCTCCGCCGCGATCGGGGGTGTCGGCTTCATTCTCGGTTTGTTCGGAATGTGGGCCCTGTTCCGACAGCGCCCGAAAAAGAATTAAGGCGGGCTGCGCCCGCAACCCAAAAGAATAGAACAGAAGACAACGAAGAGAACAAAGAGGGGCGGGCGCAAATCATTCCCCTTCGTTATCTTGAGCGAAGCGGGTGTTCAATCAAATAATCAAGGAGCCGCCATGCATATTTCCGATGGAATCCTGTCGCCGCCGATTCTGGCCGGCGGCGCCGTGCTGGCCGCGGCGGGCGTGGCGCAAGGCCTGCGCAAGATCCGGGACGACGACATTCCGAAAACCGCCTTGCTGACGGCGGCCTTTTTCGTAACCTCGCTTGTGCATATACCGGCCGGGCCCACCAGCGTTCATCTGCTCCTGAACGGTCTCATCGGCATTCTGCTGGGCTGGGCGGCCTTTCCCGCCTTGCTGATCGGCCTGCTGTTCCAATCTCTGCTGTTCGGGCATGGCGGTCTGTCCGTACTGGGCGTGCATACGGCGACCGTTGGAATCCCGGCCGTCGCCTTCGGCCTGGCCTGGCGACGCTGGGCCGCAGCCATGCCGCCGCCAAAAGCCGCCGGCCTGGCGGGGCTGGGCGCGGGCCTTTGCGTGGCGCTCACCGCTCTATTCACGGCAACGATTCTTGTCTTTTCCGGCAGTCACTGGCTGACAACCGCCAAAGCCTTTTTGGCCGCACATGCCGTTCTCATGGCCGGCGAAGCTTTTCTGACCTTTTTCGCGGTCGCTTTTCTGCTGCGTGTTCGGCCAACGCTGCTGCTGGGCGAGGCGAAATGAGCTGGCCAACTCCAACGGCTTCCCGTTCCGGCACACTCCTGAAACCCGACCCGCGCGCATTGATTCTGGCGGTAGCCGCATGGACCGTGTTGCTGGTACTTACCCCGGCGCCGCGCGCGCTGGCGTTCGGCCTGGCGGCGGCCCTGCTGCTGGCCAAGGCGCTGGGCGCTTCCTGGTCCCTGCTGGCGCGCCGCTGTCTGGCCCTGAACGGCTTTCTGGCCTTGCTGTTCCCGCTGATGGCCGTCGAATCGTTCGCCTTGTCCGCCTGGCCGTGGCGACTGTCTCCGGAACGGACCCTTCTGTTCGCGGCGGTCGCCCTGCGCGCCAACGGCATCCTGCTCATGGCGCAGGGTCTCGTCGCGGCCATGGATCTGGCCACGCTGGGCCATGCGCTGGTTCACCTGCGCTGTCCGCCCAAGCTGGCGCATCTCATGCTGTTTTCGGCCCGCTACCTGACCATTCTGCAGGAAGAATGGACCGCGCTGTACCGGGCCGCGCGCCTGCGCGGGTTCCGCATGAAATGGGGACCGCACACGTGGCGAACGCTCGGCGCGCTGGTCGGCGGACTCGTCCTGCGCAGCCTCGACCGGGCCGAACAGATTCTGCTGGCCATGAAATGCCGCGGCTATCAAGGCCAATTCCATGTCTTGCGCCACTTTCGCTTTTCGCGCGCGGATATCGTCTTCGGCTTGACGTGGGCCGCCGTCACGGGCATGGTTCTCGTTTTGACCTATGGATAGCGATGGCAGAGGCTGTCATGGAACCGTTGTTTTCCCTTGCCGATATCGTTTTCGGCTACAAATCCGGCCAGCCGGTCCTGAACGGCGTGGACCTGACGCTGACGCCCGGCGAACGCGTGGCGCTGACCGGCCCGAACGGCTCCGGCAAAACCACCTTGCTGCACTTGCTGGTGGGGCTGATCCGGCCGCAAAGCGGCGTCGTGCGGGCTTTCGGGCGCGAGCGGAAAACCGAAGCCGACTTTCGCGACGTGCGACTGCGCGCCGGCTTGCTGTTCGAGGATTCGGACAACCAGTTGTTCTGCGCGACCGTCGCCGAAGACGTGGCGTTCGGCCCTTTCAATCTCGGCTGGGCGCGCGAACGCGTGGCCGATGCCGTGACCGCCGCGCTGAAGCGGCTCGACATTGCCCATTGCCGCGACCGCTCGCCGAACGAACTGTCCCACGGAGAGAAGCGGTTGGCCGCGCTGGCCACCATCCTGGCCATGGAACCCGCCGCCCTGCTGCTGGACGAACCGACGAACGGACTGGACGACAGCCATAGAGAAACGCTCGTCCGCACGTTGCGGGAAACGGAGTGCGCCTTGCTGATCGCCTCCCACGACCGCACCTTTCTCGACAAGCTCGCCTGCCGAAACCTCCACCTGGAAAGCGGCCGCTTCAAGCAGCGCTGATCTATCTTTCGCGTTGCCCCGTCTTTTTCCGGTTGTAATCCGGAGGCGGCTCCTGTATGTTTGCGGGCTCTTGAATTCGAAGGGAGAATTTTATGGAAAGCAAATCTGTGTTGGTCAATGGCGACGAAGCGGTGGCGATGGCGGCCCTGGATACGGGCGTGCGCCTGGGATGCGGGTATCCGGGCACGCCGTCCACGGAAATTCTGGAGACGTTTTCCGCTTTGGGTGGACGCGCGCAATGGGCGCCGAACGAGAAGGTCGCGCTCGAAGTGGCGCTCGGCGCCGCCTTCGGATGCGGCCGGGCCTTGGCGACCATGAAGCATGTCGGCCTGAACGTGGCGGCCGACCCGCTGTTCACCGCCGCCTATACCGGCTGTTCGGGCGCGTTGGTTATTGCCGTGGCCGACGATCCCGGCATGGCTTCGAGCCAGAACGAGCAGGACAGCCGCCGCTATGCGGCGGCAGCGGGCGTGCCGATGCTGGAACCCGCCGATTCGCAGCAGGCGTACGATTTCATGGCCGAAGCGGTAGCTCTGTCCGAAAAGTTCGGCACGCCGGTTCTGCTGCGACTGACCACGCGGGTCTGCCATTCCAAAACGCCGGTTCTGCGCCGTGCTTTCCCGCCGCCGCCGCCCGCCGCATTTGCGCCGGATATTCCGACTCGTGTCATGATCCCCGCCTATGCCCGGCCTGCGCATCGGCGCTTGCGCCAGCGTCTGGCCGAAATCCTGGCTTGGAACGAGCAAAGCGCCTTGACGATCCGCTATGGCGAGAGCGGCGAACTGGGCCTGATCGCCAATGGCATCTCCGTCATGCACGCCCGCGAGGCCGCGCCGCAGGCGGCCGTGCTGCAAGTGGGCATGACCTATCCGCTACCGGTCGAAACGCTGCGCGCGTTTGCCGCCTCGGTCCGGCGCTGTGTTGTCGTCGAAGAAGGCGACCCGGTCATTGCCGACGCCTGCCGCGCGGCGGGCATTGCCGTCGAATCGGCGCCCGAGATGTTCCGGTACGGCGAGTTGAACGTGGGCAAGGTTCGCCGCATTCTGGCCGGAGACACCACGCCCGAACCCGCACGCCCGCCGGGCAAGCCACCCCAGCTTTGCCTGGGCTGTCCGCACCGGCTGGTCTTCGAGGCGTTGCGCGACGAAAACTGCCTGGTGACCGGCGACATCGGCTGCTACACGCTGGGCGTGCTGGCGCCGTTCGAAGCCATGCACACCTGCGTATGCATGGGTGCCGCGTTCGGGGTTGGCCTGGGCCTGCGCCATGTATTGCCGCCAGCGGAAGCGCGCCGGGTCGTAAGCGTGATCGGCGACAGCACCTTCATGCACAGCGGACTCACCGGGCTGCTCGACATGGCTTACAATCCGCCGGAATCCGGCCATGTCGTGGTCGTGCTGGACAATGGCACCACGGCCATGACCGGTCTGCAGGAGCATCCCGGGACCGGACGCCTGCTGGACGGAACGCCGGCCCGGCAGATTCTGCCCGAAGACCTGGCCCGCGCCATGGGCATCGAGCGCGTGACCGTGCTGGACATGGACACGAAAGGATCCGGTTTCCGCGCCGCCTTGCGCGCGGACCTCGATAGCGGGCAGCTCTGCATGATTGTCGCGCGCCGCCCGTGCATCCTGTCCCTGCGCAAGCAACGGAAAACCGAAGAGGCGAAGAAGGAAGGAGCCGGCCAATGAAACGGGAAACACCTGTGAATGTCGTTGTGGCGGGGTTGGGCGGACAAGGCGTGCTCACCTGCTCGGATTTGCTGGCCGACGCCGCTTTCCGCACCGGGCTCGACGTTAAAAAAGCCGAAATCCACGGCATGAGCCAGCGCGGCGGATCGGTCTCCTGCGACGTGCGGTTCGGCGCCGCCGTACTGAGCCCCATGGTGCCGGACGGCGAAGCCGATTTTCTGGTGGTGCTGGAAGCCACGCAGGAAGCGCCGAACCGTCATGTGCTCAAGCCCGACGGACTCCTGCTTTCCGTCACGCAACTGGATACGGCCGCCCTGCCGTCTCCCAAGACCTTGAACACGGCCATGCTCGGCATGCTGAGCCGGCATGTGCCCGAGATTCCCGAGGCAAGCTGGCAAAGCGCGCTCGATGCCGCGTTCCCGGAAAAAATCCGGGCCATGAACCACGCCGCGTTCGAGACGGGCAAAAACAGCGTCAAGATTCATTGAGCCTGTAAAGAGCGGATAAAACCACGAAGAACACGGAGAACACGAAGCAAGCATCTTATACGCAACAATCCCCATGTTTTCACAACACTTCGTGTCCTTCATGCTCTTCGTGGCGAATGAACTGCCAAATCTGGAATAAAGCGGGTTTTGCCCGCAACCCGATCGTCTTGCAACGGCGATCGGAACACGAGGAACGGAGACGTACGCCATGATGGACGAACATTGGAGCGATGGCGACGCGCCGCTGCATCCGGCGAGCGCGCCCGATTTCCTGCCCGCCGACCAGCGACGCGCCCTGCAACTGCACCGGCTGCGCAGCGTCGTGAAACGCGCCTACGAACACGTGGATCTGTTCCGCGCGCGTATGAAGGAACGCGGGCTCGAACCGGATGCCGTGCGGACGCTTGACGATCTGCGCCATGTGCCGTTCACGGTCAAGACCGACTTGCGCGACACCTATCCGTTCGGGCTTTTCGCCAGCCCGCTGAGCGACATTGTTCGCCTGCACGCGTCGAGCGGCACGACCGGCAAGCCGATTGTCGTGGCCTATACCCGGCGCGACATGAGCGTTTGGACCGGCGTCATGGCCCGCACCTTCGCCGCCTGCGGCGTGCGCGCCGGCGACATCGTGCAAAACGCCTACGGCTACGGGCTGTTCACCGGCGGACTCGGCGCCCATTACGGCCTGGAAGCCATCGGCGCCACGGTCATCCCCATCTCGGGCGGCAACAGCGAACGGCAAATCATGCTCATGAAGGATTTCGGCTCCACGGTGATCTGTTCCACCCCCAGCTATTTCCTGCACCTCATCGAGCAGGCGGCGGAGATGGGCGTGACGCTGGCGGACCTGCCCTTGCGGGCCGGCATCTTCGGCGCGGAACCCTGGACCGAAGAAATGCGGCAGCGCATCGAAGCCAACAGCGGCATACGCGCCTACGACATCTACGGCCTCTCCGAAATCATCGGCCCGGGCGTGGCCAGCGAATGTTCCGCCCAGTGCGGCTTGCATGTCTTCGAGGACCATTTCCTTCCTGAAATCGTGGATCCCGAAACGCTGGAACCGTTGCCCGATGGGGAAACCGGCGAACTGGTCCTGACCACGCTCAGCAAGGAAGCCATGCCCATGATCCGCTATCGCACGCGCGACATCACGCGGCTGATGCCGGAGCCGTGCGCCTGCGGCCGGACGATCCGGCGCATGGTGCGCGTCGCGGCGCGCAGCGACGACATGATGATCATCCGCGGCGTGAACGTGTTCCCCTCCCAAATCGAGGAGGCGCTCCTGCGCGTGGAAGGCACCTTGCCCCACTACCAGATCGTGCTCACCCGCGAACACGATCTCGATCAGATGGAGGTGCAGGTGGAAGTCACGCCGGACGTGTTTTCCGACCAGGTCAAGACCATGCAGAACCTGCGCAAGAAGATCGAGCACACGCTGGCCTCGGCGCTGGGCATCCGCGCCAAGGTCAGCCTGGTGGAACCGCTCTCGTTGCAACGCAGCCAGGGCAAGGCCAAGCGGGTGCTGGACAAGCGTTGAGCCGCGCCGGAGAACAACGGATCCGGAATGGTTGAACAAAAGGCAACAAAGGACACGAAGTTTGCATAGCAGGGCGGACGCGGATCCGCCGGAAAGGAACGCTCCATGGCCACCATCAAGCAACTCTCGCTGTTTCTGGAAAACAAGCCCGGCCATCTCAAAGCCATTTGCGGCGTTTTGCAGGAGGCCGAAATCAACATCGTCACGCTGTCCATCGCCGATACCGAACAGTTCGGCATTCTGCGCATGATCATCCCCGACTGGGAACAGGCGCGCCGCGTTCTGGAAGACAAGGGTTTCGTCGTGCATGCCAACGACGTGGTCGCCGTGGAAGTGGACGACAAGCCGGGCGGCATGGCGCAAATCCTGAACCTTCTGGACCAGGACCAGTTGAACGTGGAGTACGCCTACGCCTTCACGTTCCGGCGCCGCAACAGCGCCGTACTGATTTTCCGGTTCAACGATACCGACGAAGCCGTGCGCACGCTAACCGCCGCCGGCCGCCCGCTGCTTGCGCAAGCCGACCTGCTCCAGGCGCTCGAACGGGAATGAGGCGCTAAAGACGGGGTGGAACATGAATGCAGAGCCGGTAACGGAAAACCGTCTGTTCAATCCGGAAGCGGAAACGCTGGCGCCGGACGCCTTGCGCGCGCTGCAGGCGGAACGCTTGCGCGCCGTTGTGGCGCGCGTGGCGCAGGTGCCCTTCTATCGCGAGATATTCGCGCGCGAAAAGATCGACCCTGCCGACATCCGCACGTCCGACGACGTGCGCCGGCTGCCGTTCACGACCAAGGCCGACCTGCGCGAAAACTATCCGCTCGGCTTTTTGGCCGTGCCGCGCGATCGGGTGGTCCGCTATCACGGCTCGTCCGGCACCACCGGCAAACCCACGTTCGTCGCCTATACCCGTAACGATGTGCAGGTTTGGTCGGAATTGTGCGCGCGCTTCCTTGTCGCCGGCGGACTGCAGCCGCACCACACCTGCCAAATCGCGTTCGGTTACGGGCTGTTCACCGGCGGATTCGGATTGCATTACGGCATCGAGCGGGTCGGGGCCGCCATCATTCCCGCCGCCGGCGGCCAGACCCAGCGCCAACTGATGCTGATGCAGGATCTGAAGCCCGAAGTTCTGATCTGCACGCCGAGCTATGCCTTGCATCTGGCCGAGGCGATTCGCGAAGCCGGGCTGAACGACGGACGCCTGGCCCTGCGCTACGCCCATTTCGGCGGCGAGCCCTGGACGGAAGACATGCGCGCCGCCATCGAAAAGGATTTGCCCATCCTGTGCTTCAACAATTACGGGCTTAGCGAAGTGATCGGACCCGGCGTCAGCGGCGAATGCGCCTGGCGCAACGGCATGCACATTCAGGAAGACCATTTCATCGTCGAATGCCTCGATCCCGCCACGCTCGAACCCGTGGCCGACGGCGAACCGGGCGAACTGGTCTTCACGGCCCTGACCAAGGAAGCCTTCCCGCTCCTGCGCTACCGCACGCGCGACATGGCCCGTCTGTACCGCGAGCCCTGTCCGTGCGGACGCACGACGGTGCGCATGAGCCGTGTGACCGGCCGCAGCGACGACATGCTCGTCATCCGCGGCGTCAACGTGTACCCCTCGCAAATCGAGGAGGCGCTCCTGCGCGTGGACGGCGTCGCTCCGCATTACCTGATCGAAGTGAGCCGGCCCGGCGCCCTCGATCGCGTATCGGTCAGCGTCGAAATGCGTCCGGAAACCTTTTCCGACCGCATGATCGGCATGCAGCAGTTGCGGCAGCGCATCGCGCATGAAATCCATGCCATCACCGGCTTGCATGCCGAGGTGAACCTGGTGGGTCCCAAAACGCTGGAACGGTTCGCCGGCAAAGCCGTGCGCGTCAAGGATCATCGCGCGCTGTCGTGAGAAAGCGCGCCCGCCTTGCGCAGGGCCGAATGGCGCGACGGCATGCCCGCCGCCGCCCGTTTTCGTTGCGCCTCACGGCAAATCGTCGAGCGGACCCGCCATGGCCAATCCGCCTTGCTGTACAATATGCTTGCAGATCATCGTTTTGCTGCGCTTGGCATGAATCGAATAATGGCGAAGACGCAATGTTTTGTGGACTTGCTCGAGCAGTTTTTTCTTCTCCATAGCCGTTTTTCCAGTTTGACCTTTCCCGCCGCAGGCGCTACTGTGTCCGCTCTTTTTTCGAACTCGCCTCCCGCCGAGGAAAGGCGCGAACGGCCGGTTCGGGAAAAAGCCGTCCGATACACGTAACAACCAACGAGGAGCCGTCATGATCGTTTCGACCGAAGCGCTGTTCAAGCATGCGTACAAGAACTATGCCGTCGGGGCCTACAACATCAACAATGCCGAGCAGGTCATGGGCCTGTTCCGCGGTAACATGGACAGCCAGGCGCCGTTCATCGTGCAGTTGTCCAAAGGCGCGCGCTCCTATACGGACAAACGCTTGCTGGAGGCCATGATTCGGGCGGCCGACGAGATTTTCCCCGACGCCATCTTCGCTGTGCATCTGGATCATGGCGACGAAGCCGCCTGCATGGACTGCATCGAGAGCGGGTTCTACAGCTCGGTGATGATTGACGCCAGCGCCGAGGAATTCGACGAGAACATCGCCATTACCAAGCGCGTGGTGGACGCGGCCCACAAGAAGGGCGTTTCCGTCGAAGCCGAACTCGGCAAACTGGGCGGGGTCGAAGAGCATGTGTCGGTGGACGAAGCGGACGCCAAGCTGACCGATCCCAAGCAGGTCAAGGAATTTGTGGAGCGCAGCGGCTGCGACAGTCTGGCGTGCGCCATTGGCACCAGTCACGGGGCGTACAAGTTCACGGGCTCGCAGGGCCTTCATTTCGAGGTGATCGAGGAAATCGCCCGCCTGCTTCCGGGCTTTCCGATGGTCATGCACGGCTCCAGTTCGGTGCCGCAGGACGAAGTGCAGCGCATCAACGAGGCGGGCGGCGCGCTGAAAGGCGCCAAAGGCGTGGACGAAGGGCAGATCAGCAAGGCGTCGAAGATGGGCGTGACCAAGGTCAACATTGACACCGACGGCCGCCTGGTCTGGTGCCGGGTCCATCGCGAACTGTTCCGGGACAAGCCGGACGTCTTCGATTTGCGGCCGGCCGGCAAGGTTTTCATGGACGAATATGCCAAGTACATCGTGCATAAGAACGAGGTGCTGGGCAGCGCAGGCAAACTCGAAGACGTTCGCAAGCAAGTCGCCGGCTGAACGGAAAAGCCGGTCCCGATCGGATTGTTGTACAACAGGAGCAAGAGGAGAGAGAGCATCATGGCGAAAAGAAACATGGAAACGGTGGATGGCAATACTGCGGCGGCGGTCGTGGCGCATGCCCTGAGCGAAGTGTGCGCGATCTATCCCATTACCCCGTCGTCGCCCATGGGCGAAACGGCCGACGAACTGAGCGCGGCCGGCGAACGGAACCTCTGGGGCACGGTCCCCGACATCGTCGAACTGCAGTCGGAAGGCGGCGCGGCCGGCGCGGTGCACGGGGTATTGACCTCGGGCGCGCTGAGTTCCACGTTCACCGCCTCGCAGGGGCTGTTGCTCATGATTCCGAACATGCACAAAATCGCCGGCGAGCTGACGCCGACGGTCTTCCATGTCTCCGCCCGTTCCCTGGCCTGCCAGGGCCTGTCCATTTTCGGCGACCATTCCGATGTCATGTCCGTGCGCAACACAGGCTTCGCGCTGCTGGCCTCCTCGTCCGTTCAGGAAATCGGCGACATGGCGCTGATCGCCCATGCGGCCACGCTGGAAACGCGCGTGCCGTTCCTGCATTTCTTCGACGGGTTCCGCAGCTCGCACGAAGTGCAGAAGGTGGACATGGTCACGCGCGACATCATGCGCGCCATGATTGACGACGAACTCGTGCTGAAACACCGCGCGCGCGGCCTGTGCCCGGACCGGCCCATGATCCGCGGCACCGCTCAGAACCCGGACGTGTATTTTCAGGGTCGCGAAACCGTGAACAAATACTACCTGGCCGCGCCCGGCATCGTGCAGGCGGTCATGGACAAGTTCGCCACACTGACCGGTCGCGCCTACAAGCTGTTCGATTACGTCGGCGCTCCGGACGCCGAACGGGTCGTGATCGCCATGGGCTCCGGCGCCGAAGCCGTTCTGGAAACGGCGGACTATCTCTGTTCCCAGGGCGAAAAGGTCGGGGTCGTGCTCGTGCGCCTCTATCGCCCGTTCGACGCCAAGGCGTTCGTGCAGGCGCTGCCGGCCAGCGTGCAGTCCATTGCCGTGCTGGATCGCACCAAGGAACCGGGCGCGATAGGCGAGCCCTTGTACGAGGACGTGCGCACCGCGATCGGCGAAGCCATGGAAAACAAATGGTTCGCAGGCTCGCAGTACCCAAAAATCGTCGGCGGCCGCTACGGGCTCGGGTCCAAGGATTTCACACCCGCCATGGTCAAGGCCGTGTTCGACAACCTGTCCGCCGCCAAGCCGAAGAACCATTTCACGGTCGGCATCGAGGACGACGTCACGCAAACCAGTCTGCCGGTGGACCCCGCCTGGCATGTGGACAATCCGGGCTGCATCGAGTGCATGTTCTACGGGCTGGGCGCCGACGGCACGGTCGGGGCCAACAAGAACTCGATCAAGATCATTGGCGACGACACCGACAACTTCGCGCAGGGCTATTTCGTGTACGACTCGAAAAAGGCCGGCGCCATGACCGTTTCGCATCTGCGCTTCGGGCCCAAGCCCATCCGCAGCCCCTACCTCTGCTCGAAAGTGGATTTCGTGGCCTGTCACAACTACTCGTTCCTCGAGAAGTACGACATGCTCGCCCATGCCAAGGAAGGCGCCGTGTTCCTGCTGGCCTCGCCTTTCGGCAAGGACGAAATCTGGGATCGGCTGCCGCAAGCGGTGCAGAAGCAGATTCTGGCCAAGAAGATTCAGTTCTACGTGATTGACGCCATTGCTCTGGCCGAGAAGCTGGGCCTGGGCGCGCGCATCAATACGATCATGCAGACCTGCTTCTTCTCGATCTCGGGCGTATTGCCCAAGGACAAGGCCATCGAGGCGCTGAAGAACGCCATCAAGAAGACCTATGGCAGCAAGGGCGACGACGTGGTGCAGATGAACTTCAAGGCCGTGGACGAATCGCTGGCCGCGCTGTTCCAGGTGGACGTGCCGGCGGAAGCGACCTCGACGCTCGCGCTGCCGCCCACCGTGCCGGCCGACGCGCCCGACTTCGTGCGGAACGTGACGGCGGTCATGATGCGGCAGGAAGGCGATTCGCTGCCGGTGAGCGCCATCCCCGAGGACGGCACCTGGCCGACCGGCACGACGCGCTACGAGAAGCGCAACATTGCCGTGCATATTCCCGAATGGAATCCGGACCTGTGCATCCAGTGCGCGCAATGCTCGCTGGTGTGCCCGCATACCGCCATCCGGGTCAAGGCCTACGACGCGAAGGTTCTCGAGAACGCGCCGGCCGCCTTCAAGTCTGCCGAGGCGAAAGGCAAGGATTTCGCGGGGCTGAAATTCACCGTGCAGGTGGCGCCGGAAGACTGCACCGGCTGCGGCGCCTGCGTGCAGAACTGTCCCGGCCGCGAGAAGGACAAGGAGACCAAGAAGGAAACCGGTCGGCGCGCCATCATGATGGCGCCGCAGATTCCGCTGCGCGAGCAGGAGGCGGCCAACTTCGCCTTCTTCCTTTCCATTCCCGACCTGCCCGCCGACAAGTTCAACAAGAACAGCATCAAGGGCAGCCAGTTGGCGCCGGCGCTGTTCGAGTTTTCCGGCGCCTGCGCGGGTTGCGGAGAAACGCCGTATGTCAAGCTGCTTACGCAACTGTTCGGCGACCGCGCCATGATCGCGAATGCCACCGGCTGCTCCTCGATCTATGGCGGCAACCTGCCGACAACCCCCTACTGCAAGCGCACGGACGGGCGCGGACCGGTCTGGTCCAACTCCCTGTTCGAGGACAATGCGGAATTCGGGTTCGGCATGCGGCTGGCCGTGGACAAGTTCAACGCCTATGCGCGCGAACTGCTGGCCCGCATGATCTCCGGCGAAACCGCCTGCAAGGAGCTGCCCTCCAAAGACCTGCTTCAGGCCGTGCTGGACGCCGACCAGTCGAATCAGCATGCGATCGAGGAACAGCGCGCGCGCGTGGCCGACCTCAAGACGGCGCTCGCGAAATGCACGTGCTCCGAGTGCAAGCATCTGCTCTCGCTGGCCGATTATCTGGTGAAGAAATCCGTCTGGATTCTCGGCGGCGACGGCTGGGCCTACGATATCGGCTACGGCGGTCTGGACCATGTGCTCGCCTCCGGCCGCAATGTCAACGTGCTGGTCATGGACACCGAAGTCTATTCCAACACGGGCGGCCAGGCATCGAAATCCACGCCGATGGGCGCCGTGGCCAAGTTCGCCGCCGGCGGCAAGCCGACCATGAAGAAGGAACTAGGCCTCATGGCCATGACCTACGGTACCGTGTACGTGGCGACCGTGTCCATGGGCGCCAATCCGAACCAGGTCGTGAAAGCCTTTGCCGAGGCCGAAGCCTACGACGGGCCGTCCCTGATCATTGCCTACTCGCATTGCATCGCGCACGGCATCAACATGACCAACGGGCTGGTCAACCAGAAGGAAGCGGTGGCGTCGGGCCATTTCCCGCTCTACCGCTACAATCCGGCCCTGACGGAACAGGGCAAGAACCCGCTGAGCCTGGACAGCAAGACGCCGACCATGAAATTCAGCGAGCATGCGCTGAAGGAAAACCGTTTCCGCATGCTGATGAAGGCGAATCCGGAAACGGCCAAGCGGCTGATGGAAGAGGCCGACAAGGTCGTGCAGGCCCGGTTCGAGCGACTGGAAAAAATGGCTAGCCTGTAACCTTAACAAAGAACAGTGGCCAGTGATCGGCGAAAGGAAGGGCGCGATGGCGGAAGAACTGCAGAGTCTGATCGAGCGCATTCAAAAGGACGGCGTGGACAAGGCCGAGGCCGAAGCCAAGGCTCGCATCAAGGCGGCGGAAGAAAAAGCGGCCGCCATTGTTAGCAAGGCCGAGGAAGAGGCCGAAGCCAAACGCAAGCAAGCCGAGCAGGACGCCGAATCCTTCCGCGACCGCGGCGAGCAGGCGTTGCGCCAGGCCGCGCGCGACCTGCTCCTGTCCGTGGGCCAGGCGCTCGATGCCATGCTGACCGAATCCGTCAAGACCGATGTCGCCGAGTCCCTGGC
>SLKS01000263.1 GCA_007134465.1 Kiritimatiellia bacterium
GGGCTTGGATGCGCAGAACCTGGGGCGCTGCCCCAGGCTTTGTTGCATAACCCCTTTGGGGTTGCCATCAATAATCCTTTCGCATTCCTTCCTCTTCACCCAAAAGGCGCTCGGCGGCGCGCAAATCGTCCGGCGTGTCCACTCCGATCCCGCGGTCGCGGGTCGTCAGCACGGCGATGCGCGCGCCCAGATGCAGAGCGCGCAGTTGCTCGAGCTTCTCGATTCTCTCCAGCGGCGCCGGTTCGGCGGCGACGAACGCATCGAGGAAGGCGCGCCGATAGGCGTACACCCCGACATGCCGCCAGCGCCCGTCGGCGGCGACGCCGCCATCGCGCGCGAACGGAATGGGCGCACGCGAAAAATAGAGCGCGCAACCGGTCCGGTCCCAGACAACCTTGACGGCGGACGGATCGTTCATCTCGGCATCGTCCCGAATCGGCGTCGCGGCCGTGGCCATGTCCCAGGCGGAGTCCGCGAGCAGCGTCTCCGCCAGGCGATCAATGAGCGCCGGCTCGATCAGCGGTTCGTCGCCCTGAATATTGACAGCGATCTCCGCGTCCGTGCCCGCCAGCGCCTCGGCCAGACGATCGGTTCCGGACGGATGGTCCGGCCGTGTCATGACCGCCTCGCAACCGGCCTCTTCGGCCGCGCGCGCGATGCGCTCGTCGTCGGTCGCCACCAAAAGCAGGTCAAGCGTTTTCGCCAACCGCGCCCGTTCGATCACATGCCGAATCAGCGGCTTGCCAAGCAGCGGCGCAAGACTTTTGCCCGGGAACCGGGTCGAGCCCCATCGCGCCGGTATGACCCCCGCCACGCTCCGCCCCCCGCAACCTTGTTTGCCCGCCGTAGCCTGGCGAAGGCCTTGCTTGTCCGCCGTAGCCTGGCGAAACCCTTGCTTGTCCGCCGTAGCCTGGCGAAGGCCGGGCGCGCCGCCGCTTCTTTGCGAAGGCGGAATTTCGCGGTCGAAGGCGGGCGGCGCGGGAACGGAAGATTGGGGGGGAGAGGCGCTCCTTTTCTCTCCAATCTCGGGCTCCTGCCGCGCAAGGCGGCAGGGGGCCAAGCCGGAATGCGAACGGCCATCGCTCTCCTGCCACGCGAGGCGGGAACTGGCCAAGCCGGAATGCGAACGGCCATCGTTCATAAGGCATCCACAAAGGCGATTAGTTCTTCCGGTTCGCACACGGCGGTGCCGAGCTTGCCGACCACAACCCCGGCCGCGCAATTGGCCAGCAATGCCGCCTCGCGATAGTCGGCGCCGGCCGTCAAGGCCAAGGCTACGGCCGCCATCACCGTGTCGCCGGCGCCGGACACGTCGAACACCTCGCGCGCCTTGGTCGGAATGAGGGTCGGCTCGTCGCCTTCGCCGGTGAGATACATGCCATGCGGGCCCAGTGTAATCATGAGGTGATTCGTCTTCCACTGCCGCATGAGCCGTTCGCCAACAGCCTGCAAATGGTCTTGCGCCGTCGCGCCGGTCAGCGGCAATTCAGGCAGGCGGGCCGCCAGGCAGGCTTCCCGGTAATTGGGCGTGGCCACCGTAATGCCGTCAAGGCGCAGCTCGTGATTGTCTTTCGGATCGAAGCCCACCGTTTTGTTCAGCGCGCGGGCTTTCGGGAGCGCCGCATCCAGCAGCTTCTGGGTGACCAATCCTTTCCCGTAATCCTCGATCACCACCCCGTCCGCCGCTTCGATCAGAGCGGGCAGCGTGTCGCAGAAGGCGGCCAGATCGTCGGCCTGTTCCGAGGGGTCGCTCTCGCGATCTATGCGCACCACCTGCTGGCGTTCGGCGACAACACGCGTCTTGATCGTGGTCGCGACCCGGTCCGACACCATGATGCCGACCGTGTCGATGCCGCGCGCGGCCATCAGATCGGTCAACTCGCTGCCGGCCGCATCGCGGCCAAGCACGCAGCCCAGAACCGCCTGCCCGCCCAGCGCCTGAATGTTCAGGGCCACATTGGCTGCGCCGCCGGGCCGGCATTCGCGGCGTGTCACGCGCACGACCGGCACCGGCGCTTCCGGAGAAATCCGGTCCACCGCCCCCACAATGTACTCGTCGAGCATCGCGTCGCCCAGCGCCAGCACGCGCTTGCCTTTCATGCGTTTCAGCAGCGCTTTCACCGTTTGCGAATCCATGCCTGTATCTCCGTAGGGCTCAAAAAGGCGTTTCCGCGACAAACACCGCGTCGAGATCGCTATGGCGCGTCGCCGTATCTCGCGCGAACGAACCGAAAACGATCGCTTTCGACGCGCCTTGTTCCCGTGCCGTTTCGCGCACCGCCAACAGAGCGCGATCTCTAGGCGTTGCCGCCATGTCATCCGCTCCCAATTGCGCTGCATTACGACAAAGCATACCCTATCATCAACAAACGCTCTGTGTCAAGCTATACGGCACAGCCGATTTATGCCAGACCTAGCGCAAAACGCCCGCTTTTGCGCGCAGTTCGGTCAGCGTGGCCAGTTCCTCGTCCGACAGCGCGGCGCGCAGGGTTTCGGCCTTGTCGAGCGCGGCCAGCGCGGCGGCGCGCTCGTTCTTGCGCAGCAGCAGATCGGCGTAATGGAGATGCACGACGGGCAGCGTGTTCGGCTGGGCCAGCGCGGTTTCGAAGGCCTGGCGGGCTTCGGCCAGACGCCCGGCACGCATCAGGATCAAGCCATGCGTACTATGAAGATTAACAGCGATGTTGGCGGCATCCTCGGCGGCCAAGCCTTCGAGAACCAAGGTTTCGGCTTCGGCATGCTCGCCGCGTTCGAGCAGGAGCATGGCCAGATTGTTGAGGGTCAGGGCCAGGCGTCTGCCTTCCAGGCTGCGCCGGTAGAAATCTTCGGCGCTGTCCGTCTGGCCGCGTTTCTGTTCGTCCATGCCCATCACGAAGTTGGCCATGCTGTGCCGGACATCCATGCGCAGCAGTTCGCGCGCGTGGCGCAGGGCATGGCCGCGTTCGCCCGCCCCGAAGGCAAGGGCCAGCAGCCGGTCGAGCACATGCCGGGAGCGGTTGCCCATGGCATGGGCCAGCTCGAACTGCTGGCGGGCTTCGGGCATGTCGCCGCGCGCCAGCGCGGCCTCGCCGCGCATGACCGGCGCGAGCGGCGCGGTGTCGCGCCGGTTCTCGAGCGGACGCAGCGCGCGCGCGAGTTCCCGGGTTTCGCCTGCGCGCGCGTGAATCTCCGCCAGCATCGCCCAGGCGCGCACGTTCTTCGGGTTCCGTTCGACAGCCTCCTCGAGCACGGCGCGCGCCTGGTCCCGCGCGCCGGCCGCCAAATGCATCGTCGCCTGTTCCATGGCCAGGACATGCGGTTCGGCGCCCGCGCCTTTTGCCCGGTCCAGAAAGGAGACAGCCCGGTCCGCATCGCCTTTGCGGGCGGCCAGCCGAGCCATGCCGAGCAGCGCGCGGACGTTGTCCGGGTTCTCCGCCAGCAACTCGAAATACAGCGCTTCGCTGGCTTCGTCTTCCTCGCTCAGAAAATGCATGTCGGCCAAACTTTGCCGGATCGCCGACCGCTGGTCGGCATCGGCCAGCTCGAGCGCCTTTTTCATGTCGGCCACGCCCGCGCCCGGCTGCCCGGACAGCGCCCGGCCCCAGCCCATGGCCAGAAACGCCTGCGGCGCGCGCACGTAGCCATGCCGACGCGCCAGCGACCAGATGTCGAGTCCGCGCTGCTCCACGGCCTCGCGCAACGAGGCCATGTCCCGCGCCAGCGCGTCCGGGTCCCCGTACGCATGACCCGCCTGCGTCAGCGCCCACTGATTCAGCAGCGCGCTCGCATTGCCGGGATTGATCGCGCGCGCGGCGGCATAGGCCTCGACCGCCTCGTGCGGGCGACCGGCATCCTCGAGCGCCACGCCGAGATTGTTCGCCGACAAGGCCGCCTGCGCGCGCAGATAGCCGGAAAGCGGACGCAGATAGGACGGCCCCTCCTCCAGGATCGGCCAAAGCGAGCCGAGCCGATCCCAAAGCGAACGATGCTCGGCCAACGCGCCGGCGGCCAGCGGCGTTTCGGGGTCGGCGGCCAGAAAGACCAGCCCGTGCGGACGCGGCTCGTAACCGGCCTCGACCCACAAGTCCGGCGTTGTCAGGACCGCGATCGTATCGGCCGTCGCACGGTCCGTAACCATCCATTCGCGGATCATGCGCAAGAAGTCTATGCCGGCCAGATTGCGCAGGCGCGGCGTGGCCATCTTGCCCGCAACCTGGCGAACATAATGCGACTCCGTGCCGGCGCGCAAATTCAGCGTGTTCAGAACGCGACCCGCCTGCCGGGACTCGATGGCGATCAAATCGTCCAGAAAACCCTCCGTAATCAGCCAGTCGCACCGTTCGGGAACCGACGCGACTATCTCCCGCACATAGCGGTTGGCCGCCTCGCCCGGACGCGCATCGGACTCGGACACGTTGCGCACCGCCGCGAACACGGTCAGCGCCGGCAGCGGGGCCGACAGCAGCACACAGAGAATGCCGCGCGCGACCGGCCGACGCGGCTCGCGTTCGTCCGGCAGCCACGCGAAAGGCAGCAGCCAGCCGTAGGCGGCCAGATAGCCGGCCGTCATGGCCGTCAGCAGATACGGCATCACCGGCACGCGAGCCGTGCCCGGCTGCAAGGCCCAGGGCGAAAAAGGCACGTTAAGCAGGATCGTCGCGACAATGCCCGCCAGCAGAACATGCAGGAGATAGTAGGACCAGTCCTTCTCCTCGTTCAGCGCGCGGCGGGCCACCAGCAGACTGATCAGCCAGGGCAGAATCGTGAACAGCACGATGGTCAGCCAGCCGACGCGCGGCAGACTGCGCGCCAGCAGAAAATACTGGATCCGCCAGTAATCCCACAGGACCTGGCCCGGCCCGGTCCAGCCGCGCAACGCATAGCCGTCCAGCCCGGAAAAGCGAACGGTTCCCCAGCCGTACATGGCCGACAGCGCAAGCAACGCCGTCGCCGCGATACCCGTCAGGAACAGGGGCCGAACCCGCTCGCTGCGCCAGCAGACGAACAGAAAGTAGCCGCCCGCCAAGGGGGCCAGCAGCCAGAACGCCTCGTATTCGGCCATGCCGACCCCGTACAGCAGGGCGAACAGGAATGCGGGCGCGCGCCCGCCTGTCTTGCCGAACCGGGCCAGCGCCGTCGCGGCCAGCAGCAGCAGCAGAACGTGGAACGGCGCGGTATGCGCCCGCGTCGAAACCACCCAGAACGGCACGCTGAACGTCAGAGCCAGCGCCGAAACCACGCCGGCCAGTCGCGCGGCAACCGCCGCGCGCCGCTCCGAAACGACCAGCGTGTCGATCGAGCGGCCAACCGCATGGCGCACAAGCGCGTAGAGCAGGCCCGCGCTCGCCGCGCCGCACAGCGCGCTGAACAGATTCAGCCGGAACACCGCATTGTCCGATCCGCCCGCCAGCAGACCGGCCAGCGATTTCCATAACGGCTGGTTCGGCGTCAGCTCCGGCGTCAGATCCAGCCGCTGCGCGATCAGGTTGGCCGACAGCCCGAAATAGGCGCCCCGGCTCAAGGTGTACAGATATGCGCCCAGCGCCAGCAACGCCAGCGCGAACCCGGCAAAAACATCCGCATAGCGATCGAATCCCGAACCGTTTTTCATGTTGACGAGCTATAGCCCAATCGGTTCAGTATGGCAAGCGCAAAGAAGCCGGAGCCAAGAAGAGCAAGAAACCACAGAGGCACGAAGGCACGGAGATAAGGTCGCGTGAATTCGTGCCCGCCTGCGTAGCGCATGCATGATTTGGTTGTCAAACAGGCGGACCCGAATTCACGCGACATCTTTTGGGAGAACAAGGAGAAGAGAGACATGATGGAAGCCGAATTAACAAAGGAAATCATTGGAGGCGCAATTGAAGTGCACAAACATTGGGGGCCTGGCCTGTACGAAGACATCTATGAACGCAGCCTCTACCACGAACTTCGTCTGCGGAACTTGGAGTTTGAATCGCAGGTGAGGCTGCCGCTCATCTACAAGGGAGAGCGCGTGGGCGACGATCTGCGCTTGGATCTCATCGTTATGGGCAAAGTGGTTGTGGAACTCAAAGCCGTCAAGGCGCTGGAGCCCATACATGAAGCGCAACTTTTAACCTATATGAAGCTGACAGGATGCAAGGTCGGACTGCTTATCAACTTCAACGTTCCCGTGCTGAAACAGGGAATCAAAAGGATGGTTCTATGACCATCTCCTCTTGCGCCCCTCTTCACATCGTTCGCGCAAATTCGAGATTGGCGATTTCGGCAGTCAATCCAAGCGTCCATCAAGGCGCGTATCGCCAATCTCGGATTTGCGCGAACCTCCCCTCTTCTCTCCGCGACTCCGTGGTAAATCTTTCTTAAATCAAACATCATTCAGATCCGGGGTTCATGAACAAGCATTCCATCCGGTTGCAGAAGTATTTGGCGGAACGCGGCGCGGCGTCGCGGCGCGGCGCGGCGGCGCTGATCGCCGACGGACGCGTGACCGTGGACGGCGCACCCGCGCGCGAGCCCGGCCAGCGCATTGATCCCGACCACGCCCGCGTATCCGTGGACGGCCGGCTTCTGCCGGCAACGGCCGAGCCCGACCGCGCCATCGCGCTGCACAAGCCGGCCGGCTGCGTCTGCAGCCGAACCGGACAGGGCCGGCCCACCGTTTTCGATCTGCTGGCAGGCATCCCCGAACAACTGCGCCCGATCGGCCGGCTCGACGCCGATTCCGACGGATTGCTGCTCCTGACCAACAACGGCGCCTGGATCCAGGCGCTGACCCATCCGCGGCATGGCGCGAAGAAAACCTATCGGGTCGAAGCGCTCGGCCCGGTCGCGGCCCATGCGCTTGCGCGCCTGCGCGCGCCCATGACGCTGGACGGCTACCGCATTCGTCCGGTCGAGGTGCGCATGGTGCGGGAACGGCGCGGACCGAGCGGCGCCCTGCTGGAATTCGTCCTGCGCGAAGGACGCAACCGGCAGATTCGCAAAATGTGCGAGCAGGTCGGCCTGCGCGTGATTCGCCTCACCCGCGTCGAACAGGCGGGCATCCGGCTCGGCAGGCTGCCGCCGGGACAATGGCGCGATTTGACCGCGCGCGAACTGGCCGCCATCCGGCGGCAGAGCAAGCCAGTGAGCAGTGAAAAGTGAACAGTAATCAGTGACCAGTGATCGGAAATCAACCCCGAAGGGGTTGCGCAGCAGAGCCTGGGGCAACGCCCCAGGAACAGCGCGCAAC
>SLKS01000094.1 GCA_007134465.1 Kiritimatiellia bacterium
ATCTCGCTTTTCGCCTTCGACATCCGAGGGGCACGTCGCGACATGTTTGCAAGGGCGGGGTCACATCTCGCTTTTCGCCTTCGACATCCGAGGGGCACGTCGCGACATGCGACAAAGCGACCGTTGCAAACGTAAGGGAGACACCCGTTATCGGGCACGGCGGCGTTCAGATCGACCCGGACGTTTCCGTTGCATGCCAGACGGAGCATGGCGCGATCAATGGTTTGTCCCTGTTGATTCCTGTTGATTCAGTCGCAATAAGTGTGCTCGGTTCGTATGAGCAAAAAAGGGGTCAGTCCCCGGATTCTGGTATTTCGGTCCGAGAATGTCGTGGCCAGGTCGAGCCTGTCACGCATTCGGGGCGCGCGGGCATTGCGAGAGATGCGGGATTGGACAGAATCATGAAGAGGCAGTTCCAAATGATTCTGTCCTCTGAGAACGCGGGGGCGTCTCGGATTCCGCCGCGAAGCTCAAGAAGCGCACACTGACCAACCTCTACAACGAGCGCCCCGCCTGGCTGGCCGCCTGCCACGAAAAACTCGACGCCGCCGTCGCCGCCGCCTACGGCTTCCCGCCCGACCTCACCGACGACCAAATCCTCGAAAAACTGCTGGAACTTAATTTGGCTGCGGCCAAAGTTTGAAGATCAGCCTGAGCGGAATCTTTCTCCAGAACAAAGCCGAATTCAAAGGCAACAACAAACTCGAATATCTTTGCAAGCGGTTGAAATACAAGAGCAAACATCATTGACACAACCCGCCCCCTTCCTGTACTCTGCTTTCGTTTAAAGAGAGGGTACGCTATTTCGCGAATTCCGTAGAATAAAACTTTCGACAGGAGAAATGCATGAAATCCGAATACGCAGCTTTCGATGTTGCCTTCAACCATGATGGATTTGGAATGTTGGCCGAGTTAGCAGAAACCGGTATGACCGAGAATGATGCCGCACGAATACTCGTTGACCCGCTCAGGGATTCTGCCGTTACCGTAATCGACTGGTGCATTCTTACAACGGGCCAACATAACTGCCGCACGCGACACAAGAGAGGCTTTGTCGGTGATGGACCAAGGCGGGAGATTGATCGGCTGATCGGCAAGGTCGTGGCACACTATAACGCCCAGCAGAACGACCTCTTGGACATCGTAATTGAACGTGGTCACGCTGCAGGAATTCGCGTTTTCGGAAACATCAGGCTCAACCATGGGGCACTCAATACGGAGAAACTTCTCTCTTGTCCGGGACGCAACTCCGGCCAGAAGAAGGATTTCAGGGATCATTCGTTCCACACTTACCTGTGCGAACTTGTCGAGGACCTACTTGCCAAGGGCGTGGACGGCATCAGCCTTGACTTCGAACGTAAGGCTCCTTTCTTCCCGGATGATGCAACTGCCGAAGAGCGGGAAAGGGCGACTACAGAGTTCCTTGCTCAAGTACGTGCTCTCGTCGAGAAGCCCCTTATTGTCAGAGTGAGTTATCAGCCTGAAAAAGGAGCTCCTCAAGGACAAATACCGGAACAATGGATGAGAGATGGCTTGGTCGACGCTGTGATCCCAGCTACGCACAACCATGAACCAGACGCTCTCGACTGGTCATTCGATCGTTTTCTCACTGCGGCGAGTAACTCGCCGCAGCCATGTAGCGTTTGGCCTCAGGTTTGGCCGACGGGAGAGCACTGGCAAGGTGGAAACGCAAAGCCACACACTCCGGACGCCGTCCTGAAGCGAGTTGAGGATCTCCGCGCAAGAGGCGCAGGGGGAGTCTATTTCTTCAACTTCTGCTGCTTCGGTAGCCAGTCGCAATACTTCCCGACGTTCCGAAGAATTGGAAGAGAGCAAATGTCGAACAAGACGGATCCAGGCGACGCTTGACAGCTCGCCTGATCCGCAGCGTTCGCATGTGAGATAGGAGAAGATTACATGAGATGCCATCCGCTTATTGACAGCCGCATCGTCGCGCAGGTGTTCGCTATGCGGCGCGAAGTACAGCATCCCGCGCTGCTTTCTGATGAGCCGGTGATACCGGACGCGCAGGCGTATGGTAGTGTCCTGCGCGACAGGGGGGGGGACTGGCGCATGGGGTACCTTGGTGATCCGGTCTACAGCGGATACTACGCGCACAGCGTGGACGGACTGAACTGGCAGCGCCCGATGCTGAACTTGGTGGCCGCAGAGGCGCACGGCGAACTGAACGGTCCCAACGCATTTCTCTGCCGGAACCAAAAGGATCCCAACGGGAAATGGCTGGTTGAGAAAAAGGGGCCGGAAGGATTCTGCGTTCTTGACGCTGAACAGAACCCTCATCCGGCTGCAGGCGCGCGTTTCACGTCGCTGTACCTGGCCCGAATGCAAACCGGTCAAGGCATGTATATCGCGCATTCGGATGACGGCATTCATTGGAGAGCTGAGAAGGACCATCCCGTAATCTCCGGATGGCGCGATACATCCAGTGCCCTGCTATACGATACACGCCTAAAGAAATATGTGTGGTACGGACGTCCGGAAGCCTATGCAGCATCCCACATGCAAGCCAATCGTGTCATCGCCCGCAAGGAGAGCGAGGACCTAATTCACTGGACACCGGATCACACGGTGCTGGACACGGATGACGTCGATGCCGATCCGTATGATCTGGTGGATGAAGCGGCCTTGCGGTTGGGCAAGGATGTGGCCTCCGCGACGGAATGCGCGAAAGTCTGGGCTGACCTGACCGAAGGCGCACGCGCGGGTGACAATCAGCCTCTGATCCGCGGACGAAACCGGCAATGGTACGGAATCACCCCATTCCCGTATGGGGATATCTATCTGGGAATAGCCTGGATGTATGACATCCCGAATGGCGATATGTGGACAGAACTTGTTCACAGCTATGACGGTATTGACTGGCGACGGGAAGCGATACGGGTGCCCTTCATTCCGCGGGTTCGCGGCGTTTGCACCTGCACAATGTCATCGCCGCCGGTTGTGGTGGGGGATGACATCTGGATCTACGACTCCGTCCAAGACAAGAATCATCACGGCGTTCGCAATCCCCTTGTAAAGCGAGGTATCCGGGCTATGTCGCTGCAGCGTGACCGCTGGGTCGGATACTCAGCCGGCAGTTCCACGGGCGAGATGCTGACTCAGGTATTCCAGAAGCCTGAAAGCATCCATCTAAACGCCATGACTGCCCGCAACGGCTGGTTGGCCGTCGAAGTGGCCGATGCTGAAGGATGCGCTATAGAGGGGTTTTCACGCGCAGAATGCGAACCGATTTGTGGCGACGGTTTCGCCCTTACGCCCCGCTGGCGATCCGGCAGGAATCTGAGACAATGCAAGCAATCAGTTGTGCGTCTGCGCATGTACGCAAAACATGCACGTGTCTTTGCATTCTATGGTACATCAGGCTGCGGGCTCCGTCAGGCAGGGCCATTTACTACGATGCCGCCCATCCCGACAACGCGTATCTGAAGGGGGAGACCTACGACCTTCCGGACATGGACGGGACCCCCGGCGGCGGCCAGCGGATAGCCGAACCGACCGCCGGCACGGTGATTCGCTTCCGCTGAGGCGACGAGGGAGTTCGTAAAAGGCCGGGGGATTCTGGGCAACTGCGAAACACGGGATTCACAAAAAGCCGGGCTACAATCCCGTCGGTGCTTGCGCTCGGGTGGTGGCGGAAGGGTTCCCGGGACGGCCCGGGTTCGCTACGGTCAGCGGAGTCCCCCCCCCCGCGCGCGAAAAACAATCGGAAAAAGCTTGCGTTGCTTTCGGATGCGTACGAATCTGTTTCCCGTAAAGATTGGGAGCGGCGTATCGCTCGGGCGCAAGGCGGGGTAGCATGTAAATCACAGGGCTATTCTTCGCTGGCGGCGCATCTCCGAAAGCGACCGGGCGAGGCGAAGGTTGCCCTTGCAACCGATGGGAGACGAACATGAATAACCGAAAGATTCAAGGGAACACGAAAAAGAAAACGCGTTGTTGTGTTCTTTGCGCATGCCATGCATTCTTGCCGGTCGCTTTCAGTCAAAGCTCGTCGGAAGAGCCGACGCCGCGAGGGCTTGTTGG
Organism: Kiritimatiellia bacterium; assembly: GCA_007134465.1. Lineage (GTDB taxonomy): Bacteria > Verrucomicrobiota > Kiritimatiellia > UBA8416 > SLMC01 > SLMC01. The sequence continues at coordinate 4,045 of SLKS01000094.1, forward strand.
TCCGGGGCAATATGCGTCGGAGGCGCATGGGCCTCCGCTGAACCCCGAATCCTGGCATGTAGCTGAAGATTATGTTCTGAATCTTGACCAAGTCTGGGGACTACGCATCATGCCGCAAGCCGTTTTCCAGGTGCCCGGCGGCGTAGGATTGCTGTACAATTCAAGACCGCCGAGTGGGTTCCGCGCGCCCAAGGGGTTTGCCCGCCAGCAAACGGGCAGTTTGGCTTTCAGCCGGAATCTTGTCGAGTGGCATGACTATCCAGGCAACCCCGTGTTGCATGAGGTGCAGGATTGGCAGGGCTCCGACCGCGCCATGCCGAACGCGATGCTCTATGACCCGAAGCGCGAGCAGTGGGTCGTCTATCTTGGCATCTCCGAGGGCGACTACTCCGGCATTCGCGCGATCAGCGCTGCGTACAGCAGGGATCTGGTAAACTGGACCTATGATAAAGGCCCCTCTCTCACCATTGATGATTTTGCCAAGGCGGTGCCAGCATTGATGAAAGCCTCGGCCAAGGAGTTGCGGACGGAAGGACGGGTTTACGCCAACTGGGCGCTTTATCACGAAGGGCGTTATTACCTGGGAGTTCAAGGATCTGTTGTTGCCGGCAGAAATCGCCGCTATGAAAACATTGTACTTGTAGCCGACAAGCCCGCCGGACCCTTTGAGCATGCAAAGGTTGAAAGCGACTTCACGCCGACGCGGAGCCCGGTATATTCCAACGGCAAGTGGTATTGCGCTTTCCCCGGACACTGGGACGGGAAGCCGGGATTCGGGCTGGCTTGGTCGGAAAATTTGTTGGGACCATACGAGAAATCTCCCCGAAACCCGATCATTGCCGTGGAAACGATTTCGCGCAGCCGACCCGTTTTATTCCGTTATGACGGAACCTGGGCCATCCTGTTTGCGCACTTCTACGATTACAGGGACATGCGCCTGCGCATTGCGTTGGCCAACATCCATCCTTCTTTGATAGATTATTGTCCATGAAGTAATTGTACTGCTAGGTGCACCCGCCAATTGCAATGGCCTTCATGATTGCCCTCAAGAAAAACCGGCGACGCCTTTTATACGCCCTAATCATAGCCGCCGTGGCTTTGATCGCGGGTTATAAGGGGGTGCTGCCGGTCTTTCGCAGCCATCTAAAGGCTTATCTTGACATCGGCGACGCCGGTTTCGGACTGTTGTTCAGCGTGGGCTACCTGCCCGGCTTGGCCAGCGTGCTGTTGGGGGGGCAATTGATCGACCGCTGGGGATCGCGCCGGGTGATTCGGGTTTGTCTTCTCGGAATGGGCTGCGGCATGCTGGTCGTGGCCTTTGCCGGTCAACGTTATTGGGCGTTTTTGCTTGCGACGGCGATTTCCGGCGCCTTCAACGGCCCCTTGTTCATCGCCATCAGCGCCTATCTGGGCAAGCTGTTTCCCCGCAACCAGCGGCAGGTGATCTCGCTCAATCTCGCGACTACCAGCACCGGGGGCATGATTTTTCCGCTTGTGGCCGAGGGACTTCTCTCGTTGGCTTCGTACAGCGAAATGGTCGGATTCGCAGAAGTTCTGCACCTGCCGTTCCTCCTTGTCGGCGTTCTGTTGTTGGCGCTCAGCTTCGTCTACCACCGATCCTCAGCCGTACCAGGCGCCCAATCTACGTCCAGTAGAAACGGCCGACGCTGGAACTGGCGAGATTTGTTGCTTCCTCGCCGGGCTTTTCTGTTGGCCCTATTGATCTCGCTTCACGCAACTTCCGATTCGATCCTGCACGCATGGATGGCGCGGTTTCTGGAAAGCGCATCCTTCACGGCGCAAGCCATTAAGCCGGGTGTCGTGCTGTCCGGCTTCGCACTGTCCTATCTGCTTGCCCGAGGTTTCCTGGCATTGCTTCCGGACCGGCTGGGACGGCAGGCATTGATGGTGGTTCCCGGGCTGCTGGGAGGAGGGATTCTCATCGGAGGCGTGCTCTCGCGCGGCTATATTCTGACCGCCGCAGGCTATGTGCTGGGAGCCTTGTGTTGGTCTTGTGAATATCCGGCCATAGTCAGCGCCTTGTTGCGCCACGACCGCCGTCGTTTTGGTTCCGCCATGGCCATGTCCGGCATGATGACGGCGGCGGCGATGTTCATCGGGATGAACGTCATGGGAGGGGTGATCGACCGCGTCGGTGAAGCGCGCTTGTGGCAGGCGATGCTGCTTCCGGCATGCGGTTTCCCAATGGTCGGTATCGGCGGATGGTTGTGGTGGCATATTTATGGTGACGAGACGGAGCGCCCCGTTCAATCGCGCTGACAACAACCGATCCGAACGGAAAGATTACGTTGGGTGCGCTGGATTTGAATAAGGTACGGTACGCGTCGTTTAGCAGCGGCGTTGCGGGCGCCTATATCGAGGGCGCGCTTAAATATTTCGATGTGGACGCCGATATTGAAAGCAAAAAGGGGGCAGTCCCCGGATTCTGGCATTTCGGTCCGAGAATGTCGCGGCCAGGTCGAGCCTGTCACGCATTCGGAGCAAAAAAGGGGTCAGTCCCCGGATTCTGGTATTTTGGCCCGAGGATGTCGCGGCTAGGTCGAGCCTGTCACGCAAGCGGGGCGCGCGGGAATCGCGAGCGATGCGGGATTTGACAGAATCATTGAGGACAGAATCATGAAGAGGCAGTTCCAAATTATTCTGTCATAAAATGATTCTGTCATAAAATGATTCTGTCCTCTGCGAACGCGGGGTCCTATCGCTTTCTGCGGAATCCGGTCCATATCGGCCACCGAATCCGGGATGATATCGGCCACCCAAAACGGAGCGAATCGGCCACCGAATCCGGGATGATATCGGCCGCTTTTGTGTCGGGACCGCAAACGTAAGGGACACACCCGTTACCCGCCCGACCTCCCCGACGACCAAATCCTCGAAAAACTGTTGGAACTTAATTTGGCTGCGGCCAAAGTGTGAACAGCTTTTCCCTTTTTTTGCCCTTGACTTTCCATGGGAAAACTTCGCAATATTCAGTGTTATAATACTTTGGCATTTGATTGCCGCTTTCTTTACTTTTTGAGCTGATAGCACGGCGAAACGGGCGTTCTGCAAAAGAGATGACAAGTCGACTTCATTCTGGTAGCTTCTTC
>SLKS01000186.1 GCA_007134465.1 Kiritimatiellia bacterium
CATATTTCAATATGCGAGAATCGCACGACCCGCCTCAAGCCCCGCATCCGCAGACGTTTGCGCACTCTCGCGACGAAAACCTCGCTTGCTTTGGGCCTAGGAGCGGGCTGGCCGCTATGTCGCCACCGGCGACGAGTCGGCGTCCAGCAGGCGGGCGGCGTTGCCGCCGAGAATGGCGGCGCGCGCGGCGGGATCGGCCACGCGCTCGCGAATGCGTTCGATGGTCTGGCGCTGGTCGCCCCAGGGCGAATCGGATCCGAACAGGATGTATTCGGGCGGATGCCGGGCCAGGATGTCGTCGAGATGATTGTCCGGATCGGGAAACTCGAAGGAATAGGACACATCCATGGAAATCGGGCGGCCCAGCAGATGTTTCCGTACCGCCGCCCAGTCGTCCCAGGCACCGAAATGCGACGTGATCAGCCGCAAGTCCGGAACACGTTCGACCACGCGCAGGATGCGTTCCGGAGTCGCGCGCGGATCGCGCGGAAAGGCGATGTCGTACCCGGTATGGCAGAGCAGGATCAGGCCGAGATCGGCGCAGCGCTTGTACAGGGGAAACAAGCGCTCTTCGTCCAGTTGGAAATCCTGATAGTAGGGGTGCAGCTTGACGCCGCGAAATTCGGCGGCGATCATGCTCAGCCGTTCCCGCGCGAGCGGATCCGCCGGATGCACGGACGGGAACGGTTCGATGCGATCCGACCGGATCGCGCGCGACCACTCCATGATGGCATCGAACTGGCTCGGCTTGGTGGCGATGGAAAGCAGAACCGAACGCGCGATGCCCGCCGCGTCCATCGAGCGCAGCAAAGCGCCGAGCGTGCCGTCCAGCGCGGGGGTGAGATCGGCTTCCGCCGCCAGCTTGGGCATGGCGAACGCGGCGATTTCGTCGGGAAAGGCATGGGTATGAATGTCAATAACGGGCTGCATAGGCATCCGGCTGTCCAATGAGATCATCGATCGGAGCTGTGAGAAGCTGTTCCGCTTCGAGTCCGATCCGTTTCGCTTTCTGCGGAAGCGCAACCGCCTTGGCATCGTCCATTTGCAGCGTCAAAGCTGTCATGGCCCGTCTCCTTGACTAGCCGGAATCACAGTATACCGCCGCAGATGCTTTTTCAATCAATTTCGTCACACAACGACTAAAGGGGTTACTTCGTCGGCGCGCGCAAACGCCGGCGCACGGCCGGATCGGCGCTCAAGGCATGACTGGCCCGACCGAGAATTACCCACGGCGGCTGCGAAAGCAACGTGGCCTGACGGTCGTAGCCGCCAAGCAGCCTATCCGTTACCGGCTGGAAGACTTTCCTATCAAAGGTATACAGCGTAACCAGGCCCGGGCCGTTCAGGGCTTCCGGCGTCAGGCCGAAATCGAACACATGATCCTTGAACCAGCCCGATCCGCGAATTGCGCCGACCGTCAGATTGCGCGGCGGCGTCAGGATATAGCCCTGGTTCAGCCGCTCGATATAGGCCAGCGCCACGAGGAAACGGGTCCAGAATTCCAGCAGCGCATCCGTCCGCCTCCATTCCGCCACGACTTCGACGAATTCCGACGCCATAAGGTCGCCCGGCGACGGCATCTCCTGCCGGCTGACGCCAAGAGCTTGCAGGAAGCGAAAGACTTCCGGACTCTGCACAACAGCGAATCCCGGCACCATTTGCCGGATGCGCGATTCCGGGGTCGGCGTCTTGTCGTCCGCGCCCTCGAGCACGATCATGGCCGCCTTGGCATAGGCCCAAGCCACGAATTGCGAGCAGAAAAAGCCCAGATCAGCGTCCCGACTCATGTCCATGGACATGTTGTAGGGCGCGCGCCGCTTCACCTGCGCGTCCGCCAGCCGAACCACCGTGCGAAGAATCTCCGCCCGTCGCCCGGCATCCAACCCCGGCAGATCCCGGCGCATGCGCAACACAACCATTCCATGAAATTCCTTGCTGCGGAAATCGAATTCGTCGCAGCCAATCACGCCTTTCTCGATGACGGATTCCATGACCCGCAAGCGTCCGCGACGGTCGCGCGCAACCAGAAACGCATGCGAATGGCGCCGTTGCGGCATGGTGGCCAACGGTATCAGCGCCGAGGCAGAAGAGCCGCCAACGCTCAGGACAATGTCTCCGGGCTCGAAAGGAAACTGCGAAAAATGCTGCGCGAACGGCTCGCGCATCACACGTTGACCCGGCAGCCGCTTGCGCGGACGCCGTACAGGCAACCGCTGCTCGGGAAAGGAAACAAAACGCCGCTCGGCATGGTGATACCATTGGCTCGGCCGCCCGTCCACCACCCGAACCTTCTCGCGTATCAGGTCTTCGATAAAACTGAAGAGCGCCACCGTGCGGTGCGTCTCCGCATGGCGGCCGAACCGAATGCGATACAGCCGCGCCCGATAGATTTCCGCATGCAGATCTTCGTTCAGAGCCACCAGCCCGCCATGACGCGCCAAAGTCTCCAGTAACCGGCTGCGCGCTTCCGTCGTATCCTCGAAGTCCGCCAAAAGTTCGGCCGCGGAAAACGGGACGCCCGACGGCGCAGCCTGGACAGCCGATCGCTGGAGCGATGCGAAAAAACTCCGCCACGCTTCGGGATATACGCCTGTCCGGTCCGCGATCCAGCCAAGCGCCTGCGCTTCATGCTTTGGCAGCGGCCCGGCAAAGCGACTGCCGGCTCCCGACGAACCTGTGCCGGCATCGCCGGCCAGCAAGCCTGTCGTGCACACCAAGAGAACCAGACATCCCAGCGCCCAATATCCCTTTTGATTGTTCATAGGACTTGAACAATACACCTCGGCACGGCCAGAATGCAATGTTTTTCGAGACGACTATACCGCCGGAAAACGATATGCGCCCCCCCCGCAACCCAGAGGCCGGAGGTCAGACAACACGACTACGGCGACGAAATTGGAGGCGGCATTGTTTGTGAGTGTGTGAGTGCGTGAGTGGGCGGGGGGACTCACATACTCACAAACCCACATACCCACACACTTGGGTTGCGGGCGAAGCCCGCCTTGCGTTCATGCATTTGGTGAATGGATCAGGTCAATGGATCGTGTCGCATCTTCTCGCTGTCTCTATCCAAGCGAGACAATTCGTCACAAACACGACTTTTTTCATCAAACCCGCCTTTCTCTCATTCGCCTTATGTTCATCATCTTGCGCAACAATATCGCGTCCGATTTGATCTGGCACGGTAGTTGCACGAACCAAAAGGAAGCTGTGAGCGTTAGATCAAGAAACATGGGGAGGAGGTTTGTCATGAAGGCAGCGTTATTGGGAGCATCGGCTCTTTTGGCGATCGGAATTTCAGGTTGTTTGTCCCGTTCGGAGCCGGCACAGGAACCAATCGAGGATGACTCTGCCGTTCCGGCGCTGGAATGGCATACGGATTTCGACGCGGTTCTGGAACGGGCGGCGCGCGAACAGCGTCCGATATTGGCCAATTTTACAGGGTCCGACTGGTGTCGCTGGTGCATATTGCTTGACAACCAAGTGTTCGAGAAGCCGGAATTCCAACGCTACGCTCAGGAGAATCTGATCCTGTTCATGGCGGATTTTCCGCAGAAGAAGGCCGTGCCGGAATCCGTTGCGGCGCAAAACCGGGCGTTGGCTGAACGCTATGGAGTGAGAGGGTTCCCGACCATTCTGCTGTTGGACGCCAAAGGCCAAGCTCTGGCGCAAACTGGTTACAGGAAGGGTGGCGCGGAAGCGTATGTTCAGCATCTGAAGGAATTGCTGTCTGAATAATGTGCCCTGCGGTCGAAAACGGGCGACAAGCCGCCGTTTTGCCATCATGACGCCACAAGGCCGACCATTGGTCTTGTCGTCGGCAAATCCTCCCCGGCGGCCCGCCCGGACCGCAGGGTTTTTTCATACTTGATTTCAACCTGGAAAGAGCAGATAACCGCAAAGAACACAGAGAACACAAAGATGGAGAACAGCTTGCAGAGATGCGCCCTAACACCCGATTGGTGTGGCCATCAAACTGCACAACTGTCTTTCTTTGCGATCTTTGTGCTCTTTGCGGTAAATCAACTGATCCACTTAGGTTCAAATAAAAAGGGAACCGTGTGTCGGGTGTCGTATTTTAGGTTTGAATTTCAACTCGGAATCGTATAGGCAGCTTCCTTGGGAATGAAGCGAGGTTTGAGTCTATAATGGAAACCACGGAAAAAAGACTGAGCGGGCTGCCATTAAGCGAGGGCTGCGCCGTATCGCGCGTTTGTCTGTTCAACGACGGACGGCACAGCAACCTGCCGATGTACCGGGTGGACGGATCGGGTACGGACAGGGAAAAGGAGCGTGTCCGACGGGCCATATCCATTGCCGCCGAACGTTTGGAGACCGTGCGGGAAAAGGTGGAGAAAAAGATCGGCAAGCCGGAGGCCGAAATTTTCGTGGCCCAGAAAATGATTCTTGAAGACCCCGCCCTACTGGCGGACATCGAAACGAAAATCGAAGCCGACGCGCTGAATGCCGAATCGGCCATTGACCAGGTGCTGAACGAATACGAAAAACGGTTACTGGGAATTGACGACCAGTACATTCGCGAACGGGCATCCGACCTGGGCGAGATCAAGCGGCGCCTGCTGGATGTGCTCGGCCACATGCGCCCGGCGCTGCAATGCCATTCGGAAGCCTGTCGGCGCGGACGCGACCGCATCGTTGTGGCCGAAGAGCTGACGCCCAGCCTTACGGTGGACATTGACATGGACCATACGGTCGGGTTTCTCACCGAGCATGGCGGGATCAATTCGCATGCCGCCATTCTGGCCCGTTCCATGGGCATCCCGGCCGTGAGCGGCTTGCCCGGTCTGCGCGATCAGGTCGGTTGCGGCACGGAAATCATGCTCAACGGCTATACCGGGGAAGTGATTCTCTGGCCGTCCGCCGAAACGATTCGGGAGGCCGATCTGGAGCGGGATCGCGTTGTTCAGGCGCCGGAACCGGAAGCGCCGGTGGCCGGCTTTTCCGTGATGGCCAACGTCAACTCGTTTTCCGATTTGCGCGATACGCGCGCGCAGCAAGCCGACGGGATCGGACTCTATCGCACGGAATTCGAACTGCTCGTGGCCGGACGTCTGTTTACGGAAGACGAGCTGTTCGAGCGCTACGCGGCGGTGGTGAAAGCCATGACCGGCAAGCCGGTTCTGTTCCGGCTGTTCGACATTGGCAGCGACAAGCGGCTGCCGTTTCTCGGCCTGCCGCGCGAGGAAAATCCGTCGCTCGGCTGGCGGGGCGCGCGTTTGCTTCTCGGCCGCGCCGACATTCTGCGCAGCCAGGCGCGGGCCCTGGCGCGTTGCTCGCTGGGGCATCGCATCTACATCCTGTATCCCATGATCGTGGATCTCGATCAGTTCCGACGGCTGAAAGCCATGGTCTGCGAGGCGATCCGCGACATTCCGCGCGGGGAGATTCTGCACGGGATCATGTTCGAAGTGCCCTCGGCCTGCCTGCAGGCCGAAACGCTGTATCGTGAAGCCGATTTCGCCAGCGTGGGCACCAACGATCTCACCCAGTACCTGTTCGCCGTGGATCGCGACAACGATCTGGTCTCGGCCGATTACCAGCCGGACCGGCCCGTGTTCTGGGATCTCATGGCCGGCATGGCCAACGCCGCGCGCCAAGCCGGCAAACTGCTTTCCGTCTGCGGTGAAATGGCCGGCGATCCAGCCTTTGCGCAGAAATTCAAGGCGGCCGGCATCCGGTCCGTCAGCGTGAGCCCGCGCCGCATCCCGGGAATCCGGCAAGCGGTCCGCGCGCTGATGGGCACGGACAAGAACGACGTCGCCCCATCGGACAAGCCGGCGCCCGCAACCGAACGGCAGAACCGCGAATAAACACGAATGCATGCGAATACATTATGGCGGGCTCCGCCCGCAACCCAATAGAATTGAACAGAAGGCAACGAAGAGAACAAAGAATGGCGGGCGCATTTCGTTTCCTTCGTTATCTTGAGCGAAGCGAGTGTTCAAAAATCCAGGGACAAAAGACATGCGCAAAAACGTGTGTCTTTTTGAAGGAGTTTCCAAAACACGAAAGGAGGACATCATGCAGTTGAAAGGCAGTCTAACGGAGAAGAACTTGCTGACCGCGTTCGCTGGAGAATCCCAGGCGCGCAACCGTTACACCTACTATGCGTCCAAGGCCAAAAAGGACGGATTCGTGCAAATCGCCGACATCTTCACGGAAACGGCCGACCAGGAAAAGGAGCACGCCAAGCGCCTGTTCAAGTTTCTGCAAGGCGGCGAGGTCGAAGTCGCGGCCGCGTTCCCGGCCGGCGTCATCGCCGACACCTCCGCCAATCTGAAGGCGTCGGCCGCCGGCGAAAACCATGAATGGACGGACATGTACCCCTCGTTCGCGAAGACCGCGCGCGACGAGGGCTTCGCCGACATCGCCGACGTGTTCGAGGCTATTGCCGTGGCCGAAAAGCAACACGAGAAGCGCTATCTGGCGCTGGCCCGCAATGTGGACGAAAGCAAGGTTTTCAACAAAGACGCGCCGGTCGTCTGGCGCTGCCGCAACTGCGGCTGGCTGCACGAGGGAACCGACGCGCCGGCGCTGTGCTCCGCCTGCGCGCATCCGACCGCGCATTTCGAAATTCTGGCCGAAAACTGGTAAGGAGCCCTCATGAAAACCGTCGCCTACAATGCCGATGAAGTATTCGAGATCGCCGAACAAATCGAGCGCAACGGCGCCGCGTTCTACCGCGCCGCCGCCGCATCGGCACCGCCAGACGCGCGCGATTTCCTGCTGCGCCTGGCGAAACAGGAAGACGAGCACGAACGGACGTTCGCCGCTTTGCGCGCCGAAATCGTTCGACAAGCCTCCGTGGCCGAGGATACGGACGGGGTCGTGGCCGCCTACCTGCGCGCGTTGGCCGGTCAATACGTGTTCCTCAAGCAGCAAGCGCCCGACGAAGCGCTGGGCGGAGCGACAACCCTCGACGAGATTCTTGTTCAGGCCATCCAAAAGGAAAAGGATTCCATCGTGCTCTATCTTGGCTTGATGGATGTGCTGGCCGACGAAGCGGACCGCGACAAGATTCGCCGCATCGTGCGCGAGGAACAGAAACACCTGACCGAACTGCTCGAACGGCAACGCGCATAGCGGCTAATTCTCCCGATATTGCCAAGCGACTGCCACGAGAGTGGGCAGTGTCGGGTGGCGCGTGTCGCGTGTCGGAACCATCGAGAGATTTTGCAAGAGTCTCTTCTGCTGCTCGATACCGGGTCATCCGGTCACCGGGTCACCGGGTCGCACACGGCGGCGGGAACACCGAACAAAGAACCAATAACAACGAACGATGGACAACGCAGCCATGAACGGATTCGCGAAAACAAGATGTGGCTGGCGCGGCGCGACGCTGCTCGCGCTATGGCTTGCCGGCGCCGCGTCGGCGCTGGCGAACGATCCGTTTTCGGTATCGGCAAGCCTAACTCGAACAGAATCGGGCGAAACACGCGTGGATGTCCGATTCGGCATTCCGGCCAAACATTACCTGTATGCCGAAGCCATGTCCGTTTCCGCCTCGGACGGTGTAACGCTGACCCCGCTCGCCATACCGGATCCGGTTCACCAGCACGATCCCACTCAAGACGCCGTCGTGGCCATGTATACGGAAGACACGACATGGCGGTACATGGTCGCGCCACCCGTTCCGGACCGGTTTGTCCTGACCGTTCGCTACCAGGGTTGCGATCCGTTTCTGTGCCTGCTACCTCAAACCCGCCACATCGAAGTGGCGGGGACGGATGGCGTTTTCGGTCCCGCGCGAGCCGCCGAGCCGGATACCGCTCCTCCGCCGCAAGATCCGACCGTGTTGCCGCCGTCGCTCGATTCGTTTCGCATTGTCGGGCGCGCGGACGGCTACCTGGGACCGGATTCTTTCGTGGCATGGCTGAACGAAGTCGAAGCTGGCCGGGGCATGCCACGCGACCCGATCGCGCGCGCCTTCGAGGACAATCGCGCCTGGCTGGCTGTTCTGCTGATCCTCGTGCTGGGCCTGGGTCTGAATCTTACGCCCTGCGTGCTGCCCATGATTCCGATCAATCTGGCCATTATCGGCGCGGGCGCGCAAGCCGGATCGCGCATGAAAGGCCTGGTTCTGGGTGGACTGTACGGCTCTGGCATGGCTGTGGCCTACGGCATTCTGGGGCTGGTCGTCGCGCTCGGGCTCGGCCAGTTCGGAGCCTTGAACGCCAGCCCGCTGTTCAACGCCGTCATAGCCGTCGTGTTCCTGATTCTGGCACTGGCCATGTTCGGGGCGTTCAACCTCGACCTGTCTCGATTTCAATCGTCGCTTGGAGACGGCGGAGCGCGCAAGCGCGGCACAATGGCGACCGCCTTCCTGTTCGGCGCCATCACGGCCTTGCTGGCCGGCGCCTGTGTCGCGCCCGTGGTCATTTCCGTGCTGACGCTTTCCGCGCGTTTCTATGCCGAGGGCGTTCGCGAAGCGCTGTTGCTGCCGTTTCTGCTTGGCGCGGCCATGGCTCTGCCCTGGCCGCTTGCCGGCGCCGGCCTTTCCTTCCTGCCCAAGCCCGGCAAATGGATGGTATGGACCAAAGTCGGGTTCGGCATCGTCATTCTCGCCGCCGCCCTCTATTACGGCCATGAAGCCTGGCGCCTGCATGCCGCGCGGCAAGCGCCCGCCGCCGAGGCGCCGGCCGGCCCGCCAGCCGAACCCGTGCCGACCGATGATGGTATCGCCTGGTTCACCGAAATCGAGCCCGCTCTGCAAGCGGCGCTGGAACAAGGCAAGCCCGTTTACGTGGATGTGTGGGCCACCTGGTGCGCCGCCTGTTTGCGCATGGACCGCACCACGTTCCGCGACGAACAGGTCCACGGCAAACTGCGCGGCTATATCGCCGTCAAGTTCCAGGCCGAAGACTTGAAAGCACCGGAAATCAAGCCCGTGCTCGACGCCTTCGGCGTCACCATGGGCCTGCCCGCGCATATCGTACTGGAACGGCGCTAGGCCTGGAATAAGCGATGGTTTCGTCGCGAGAGAGTGCGCAAACGTCTGCGGATGCGGCACTTGAGGCGGGGCGCGCGATTCTCGCATATTGAAACATGGGTGAAATACGCACCCCGCCTCACGTGCCGCCGTCTCGTCGCGCCGTAGGCTTTGCGTAGGCGGAAGGCGTTGGCGCTGGCGTGGCTACGCAACAATTTTGGTTCGCAATCCTTACTGTATCCATCGATGCGACATCTGCGAGGAACTCGAAGGCCTTGTCTCCGGAATCGTATGCAGCACAAGCGTATTGGTCAAGCTGGCGACTCCGAACGGCTGGCCGGCGACGACAGCGAGCGTGTCGCCGGGTTTCGCCAAGGCCAGCTCCGTTGCGGTCTGTGCGGCGGTATCCAGAACCTCTTGCAGGGAGGCGATCAGGGGCGTTTGCCTGCTTTCAACGCCGTAGTAGAGCGTCATGCGCCGCATGGCAGCCGCATCGGGCGACAGGCCCAGGATGGGGCAGGCCGGCCGATGCTTGGACAGGATGCGGGCGGTCCGGCCCGTTAGCGAGAACACCACGATGGCCGCCGCCGCGTCGCGCTCGACCATGGCGCGCACGGAATCGGCCAGCGTCGCGATGGCTGGCGTCACGCAGCTGGGCCGGATATCGAAGGCGGGCGCTTCGCGGTCGTGCCACGCCTGAATGGCCTCCACCGTCGCGTTCATGGCTGCGACCGATTCGACCGGAAAGCGGCCCACGGCCGTTTCGCCCGAGAGCATGACGGCGTCGGCATGGTCGAGCACGGCGTTGGCCACATCCGACACCTCGGCACGGGTTGGCGTCGGGCTGGCGGTCATGGATTCGAGCATTTGCGTGGCGATCACGCAGGGCTTGGCCAGGCGTGCGCACTGTCGCGCAACCGTCTTTTGGGCGACGGGCACGGACGGCAAATCCATCTCCACGCCCAAATCGCCGCGCGCGACCATGACGGCGTCGGCTGTCGCCACGATCTCCTCGATCGCCGCCAGGGCCTGCGGCTTTTCTATTTTGGCCATGATCGGCAAATCCGGTCGGCCCGCCTGCGCGAGCCGCGCGCGCAGCGCCTCGATATCGCCTGGCTCGCGCACGAACGACAGGGCGATGTAATCGAAATCGCGTTTAACCAGCCAGGCGATGTCGGCCAAATCCTTTTCCGTGAGTACGGGAATGGTCAGACGCGTGTGCGGGAGATTGACCCCCTTGCCCGAAGTCAAAAGTCCGCCGCGTTCGACCCGGCACACGATTCTCTCCGCGCAGCCGGTTTCCGCAACGGTCAGCAGCAGCTTGCCGTCGTCCAACAGGATGGACTGGCCCGGTTCGGCCTGGTCAATGAGCTCGGGCAGCGTGGTGTTGATGCGCTCGGCATTGCCGACCACCGGTTCGCGCTGGACGACGAGCGCTTCGCCGGCGCCAAGCATGGCGCCGCCCTGAACCATTTCGCCGACGCGAATCTTGGGGCCGCACAGGTCGGCCAGAATGCCGAGCGGTCGGCCGGTATCGCGCTCGACCGCGCGAATGGCGTCGAGAATTCCATCCCGCTCCTCATTGATCCCGTGCGAGAAATTGATGCGGAACACGTCCGCGCCGGCGTCCGCCAACAGGCGCAACTTGTCCGGCGTTGCGCTGGCCGGGCCCAGCGTGGCGACGATTTTTGTGCGAATCGGTTTCGGCATGGACAACCTTCCGATTAAGCGGGCTGCGCCCGCATCCCTATAGTTCTTCTACCACGGCATACGCTGAATACACGGAAATTTCAGGGATTATTTTCGCGATTCTCGTGTGTTTCGCAGTGACATCTTCTGTGTCCGACTATCGAACGACGGGTTGCATGGCGTTTGTTTCGCCAGCATAGCGTTCAGGATTTCGCGGGTCATGGCCCGCATGGTCTTGAAATCGGGGTAGCCGCGTTCGAGTGCGCGAAATTGGGGCGGATGCGCCAAAACTCTTTCGCCGCTACGCAAGGGCGGAACCACCGCGTGCAGCATTTCATGGAACACGATATAGCGTACGAAGGCTTCGGGTACGCCGGGATCGTCCAGCAGCGGATGAATGCGGATCAGCCGTCGGCTTGCGTGCCAGGAGCCGAAATCAAGAGCGAAGCGCCGCCGCGTGCGGCGACCGTTTTGCTGGCGGCCCCATTCGATGGCGCAGGAAACGCGGCCGGAAAAAAAGGATCTGTTCACCTCCCGGCGTATCTTTTCCAAATCGTACGCGCTGCCCTTGGCGGAGCCGGTCGGCGCGGGCACGGCAGCGGTTGGCGCAACGGCGATGCTTCGGGCATAGGCCCCGACCTCGCGCCAGGCGGCGCGCTGGCGAGTGCGAATGTAGCGGCGCAACGCCAGCAGCACGTCGCGGGGCGCATGGCGGAAAGCCTCGTGCATGCGCACGTGCGCCGGCCCGTGAGCCGGCACCCGTACGCTGATCATCGAAATGCGGTTGCGCGTGAGCGTAACACGGACAGGCCGCGCGGGCCACGCCCGGCGGGCCGGCTCGTTGAGCAAGGCGACAATCGCCTGCTCGGACAGCCCCGATTCGCCAAAGTCCATTTCCTGTTGCATGCCTAGGCCCACAATAAAAGAACTGTCGAACGATAAAGCAAGGCGCCCGCATTGGCAAGGAAACTCTTTGTCCGAGGGAAATCCGCTTGCGTTTCGCCCGAACGGGTCTTAGGCTCCGCGCATGATTGAATTCAGAAATGTCAGCAAACGGTATGGCGCGCAGACGGTGCTGGACAATGCATCGTTCGCGATCCATGCCGGGGAACGGCTGGGCGTTGTCGGGCCGAACGGCGCGGGCAAGAGCACCATTCTCAATCTGATTGTCGGCGACGGCGCGCCCGACCAAGGCTCGGTTCATGTGGCTCGTCAGACGGAGCTGGGCTATATGCGCCAGGAGCTCGATCCGGCCGTGGCGGCCCTGTCGTTGCTGGACAGCGTCGCGCGCCCCACCGGCCTGTTGCGACAGGTTCAGCACGAGCTGGACGCGCTGCACCGGCGTTTGGAGACCGACCCGACCGACGCCGACGCGCTGCGCAGGCTAGGCGAAGCGCAGACTCGGTTCGAGCATCTGGGAGGCTACGGCTTGCGCGCACGCGCCGAGGCAACCTTGAGCGGGCTCGGATTTCGGGAAGCCGAGTTCGGGCAACCGTTGAAAACCTTTAGCGGCGGCTGGCGCCTGCGCGCGGAGCTGGCGCGGCTGCTGACGGCCAGTCCGGACGTGCTGTTGCTGGACGAGCCATCGAACTATCTGGACTTGCCGGCCATCGAATGGCTCCAGCAATATTTGGCAACCTTCGCCGGCACGCTGGTCATTGTCTCGCACGACCGTTCCCTGCTCAATACGCTGACGCGCGTTACCCTCGAGGTGGCGCACGGCCGCGTGGAACGCTATGCCGGCAACTACGCCGTCTATGTGCGGGGAAAGAGGACGCGCGCCGAAACCCGTCTTGCGGCGCAACGGAATCTCGACCGGAAACGCCAACAGATCGAAACATTCATCAATCGGTTTCGGGCGCAGGCCACGAAAGCGGCCCAAGTCCAGAGTCGCATCAAGGCGCTGGAGCGGCTGGAAGACATCGAACCGATTCCGGCCACGACAACCGGACCCGCCAAAATCCGGCTGCCCGTCCCGCCGCGCAGCGGCCAGGAAGTTGTGCGGCTCGAGGATGCCGGGCTGAGCTACGACGGAGTACGCTGGGTGTTCCGGCATGTGGACGCGCGTGTCGAGCGCGGCCAGAAAATCGCGCTGGTTGGCCTGAACGGCATGGGCAAGACCACGCTGCTGCGCGGACTGACCGGCACGATGCCGTTGTCGGAAGGCAAGCGAACGCTGGGACACAAAGTTGTGCTCGGCTACCAGGCGCAGGATTTCGCCGAGTCGCTGAACCCGGCGCTGAGCGTTTTCGAAAACATTCGCGCCGTCTCCGCCGCGTTCACCGACGGTCAGACCCGCAGCCTGCTGGGCGGATTCGGTTTTTCCGGGGACAAAGTCTTTCAGCAGGCCGGTTCCCTGAGCGGTGGCGAAAAAATCCGCGCCGCCTTTGCCCGGCTCATGATGCAACCCACCAATTTTCTCGTGCTGGACGAACCCACAACGCATCTGGACATTGCCGCCCGCGAAACGCTCGAAGACGCTTTGCATCGCTACGAAGGCACCGTGTGTCTGGTCAGTCACGATGCCGATTTCGTGCGCCATATCGCCAACCACATCTGGCTGGTGACCGCACAGGGCGTTCAGCCGTTCTGGGGCGGCTACGACGATTATCTTCGCAAGACTGCCGGACGCCCGGCGCCGAGCGCGGCTAAGCCCGGCGAATCCGGCGCCCGCAAGGTCCAGCGGCGCGAACGCGCCGAACGCATTCAGAGCCGCGGCCGCCTCATGCGCCCGCTAAAGAAGACCATGGCCCAGGCCGAAACCGAACTGGAAAAACTGGAGCAGGAACAAGCCGACATTCTCGCGCGCATGCCGTCGGGCAAAACCGGCGACTACGCGACGCTTAACCGGCGCCTGGCCGAAATCCAGGACGATATCGCCGCCGCCACCGCGCGCTGGGAACAGGCCGCGCTCGAACTCGAGGAACTGGAAGCCGCGCACTAGAGCCTTTTTCAAAAAGACACACGCTTTTTCGTGTATGGTTACCGGAGGACGAAACTACGAAACACGCGAAAATCGCGAAAGGGAAAATAGAAGAACATCTTTTCGCAAACGTTCGCTCAAGCGGGTCGTTCAAGTGTAACCAAGCAAGGGTGGCGGTGAAGTGTACGCCTAAGAGGGCGATCAAGTGTTCGGAGCGCCGAAGACGCTCTAACACTTACCCGTACACTTGATCGCACTCTTCACCGCCACTCTTTAGCGGTTACGGTCTTCATCCACCCGCTTTGTCGTTCTTGATTTTTCTTTGCGAACCTTGTCCCGATCATTGGCGACGACGATCATGACAAGGATCGGGACAACGATGAAGCCGACACGCCCCCGTCCTTCATCATCTTTGGCCGAACGCTGGAATTGTCAAACTACGCGAGTCCCCCGGCAAAGCCGGGGGCTTACCCTTCTCAGTTAGAGGGCATCCGAAAAGGGTTTGCTACTCTCTGTCATTCCGAGCTTGCGAGGAATCTCGCGGCGCGCGGACCTACGGCCAGCGACGGGGCAGCGTCCGGAACGCTTTGGGTGAAATGCCCGTCGCCTTCTTGAAGGCTTTCGAGAGATGGAACCCGTCGGCAAATCCAAGATCGGCGGCGATCGTTTCCAGCGTGTCCGCGCTGTTCCACAACCGTTCCTTGGCTTTCTCGATGCGCTTGCGCTGCCGATAGCGCGCCGGCGCCATGCCCATGTGTTCCGTGAACAGGCGCGTGAACCGGGTCCGTTCCAAATGGACCAGATCGGCCAAGGCCGCCACGCCAAGCGATTCGTCGGGCCGGGCGTTGATGCGTTCCAGCGCCGTGCGGATGCGCTGAAGCGCCGTATGCTTGCGCGTCATCGCTTCCGCATCCGCCGTACGCACGATCGGCGCCAGCATCTGCAGCAGGAGACCGTTCACCTCGAACGTCTCGCCCGGACCGCCGCTCCCCCACGCTTGGCGCAGTTGCTCCATCAGGGCAAGAATGGACGACGGCTCCACGCGCGCCTCGTACTGGCAGGGCAGCCAGTCGAACAACGACGTGCCGCCGAACAGTTCGGCCCGGAAATGGACCCAGTGCTGCATCAGCCGTTTCGGACAACGATGCGAGAGAACCGTATGGGCCGGGATCGCGTGCAGAAAGCCCGGCCGCAATTCGTATTCGCGGCCGTGATGCGTCACGAAACCCTGCCCGCTCTCCGCATAGTATAGCCGGCAAACGTCGTCGCTGTAATTCGCATGGTCCCAGCGCGAATCCAGCGGCGTCCGCTTGCAAACGGTCACCTCGACCCGCAACGACGAAAGAATCGGATCCCATGCCATGCACGCCTCCAGCTCATGCACAAAAGTACATGTTTGAGCCTTGCTTGTCCATGGTTGTTTTTGCGGAAACGTTCTACGGTTGCCTTAGTTCTTTTCAAAGGAAAGGGGAGAGGATGAAGATGAAAAGGAATACGAGGGCGAAAGACGTGGAAGCGGAACGGGACCGGCACATGGCCTGGTGGCGGGAGGCGCGCTTCGGCATGTTCGTGCACTGGGGCCTGTACAGCCAGTTGGGCCGGCATGAATGGGTGATGAACCGCGAACGCATTCCGGTTCGCGAGTACGAGCGGCTGGCCGATACATGGCGCGCGAAGCCGCGACCGGCCCGCGAATGGGCGCGGCTGGCCAAGCAGGCCGGCATGAAGTACATGGTGCTGACGACCAAGCATCACGAGGGGTTCTGCCTGTGGGACACGAAGCAGACCGATTACAACGCCGTGAAACGTTCGCCCGGCCGCGATCTGGTGCGCGAATATGTGGAGGCCTGCCGAGAATTCGGGTTGCGCGTCGGCTTTTACTATTCGCTCATGGACTGGCATCATCCCGACGGCGCGCGTTGCGCCAAAAGCGAGCCGGCCCGCCGCCGGTTCCTGGACTATACGCAAGCGCTGGTGCGCGAGCTCATGACCAACTACGGCAAAATAGACATTCTCTGGTACGACGTGTCCTGGCCGTTGCCGACCCCGGAAGCATGGGAAAGCAAAAAGATGAACCGCATGGTTCGCAAACTCCAGCCGGACATCATCATCAACAACCGATCCCGGACGCCCGAGGATTTCGGCACGCCGGAAGAGCGAATTCGCGCGGCGGATGCCGGGCGCGACTGGGAAGCCTGCATGACTTTCAACGGGTCCTGGGGCTATTATCCGTCCATACCCCCCGAAGACTGGCACGGGGTGCGCAAGGTGTTGTCCATGCTGCGCGAAGTGCGGGCGGGCGGCGGCAACTTGCTGCTGAACATCGGCCCGGCTCCCGACGGTTCGGTTCCGCCCGAAGCCGCGGAACGTCTGATCCCGGTCGGCCAATGGCTCAAGAAGAACGGCGAAGCCGTGTACGGTTTTCCGGAAAGAAACGGGGATTGCTTCGCGCAGGAGCGTTTTACGCGAAAAGGCGCCGCGGCCTACTACTGGCGCCGCTATTGGGCGGGCAGGGAAATCACGCTGGGCGGGTTCAAAACGAAATTGAAACGGGTCAGCTTGCTGGCGACCGGGCGTCCGTTCCCCTTCACGCAAACGGCGCGTCAAATCAAAATCACAGGTCTGCCCGCGAAATGTCCCGACCGGATTGCCGGCATGGCCGTGTTCAAGCTGGAATTCGCAAGCATGCCCAGACAGCGGCTCGGCCGCGGCTGCGTGTTGCTGTAGGGATTTGCCGGAAGGGGGAAGCATGGCAAACGCCAAAGACAGGACGATCCTTCGCGAGTTGGCCGAACAAGTGGCCGAGCATGCCGCCGATCCGATTCAGGAGGAACGGCGGCGCCTGTGGCGCGCGCTCAACGGACTGAAGCCGGAACGTCCCATGGTCATGATCGAGCAGGTTCCCTGGCACGAGCTGAACCATGGCGAAGCGCTGACCCTGCGTTGCGAAGATTTGGAAAACCGCGACTACGAGGAAACGTTGCGCAAAACGCTGTTTCAAGCCAAGCATTTTCCGGCCGATAAAGTTGTGGAACCCTTCGTGCGCGTTCCGAAAGCCGTGAACAACAGTCGTTTCGGCATCCGTACGAAGGACCGCACCGTTGTCGGCGATCCGGCCAGCGATGTTGTCGGGCATCAATACGAGAACCAATTGGCCGATGACGACGATCTGGAAAAGATCCAAAGGCCTATTGTCCGGCACGATACGGCTGAAACCGATCGTCGCCTGGCACGGGCGCGGGATCTGTTCGACGGTTTGCTGGACGTGCAAGCGGGCGGCGTCGGCGGACGCTATCCGCTGTGGGACATGATCGCGTCCTGGATGGGCGTCGAAAACGCCATGTACGCGCTTGTGGATCGGCCCGAATTCGTGCATCGCCTGCTGGCGCGGCTCACCGACTGCTGTCTGAGCGAAATCGAGCAACTGGAGGAACAGGGCGGGTTGCCTTCCCCGCAAGGCGAAATCCATTGTTCGGGCGCCTATACCGACGAGCTTCCGGCGCCGGGCTACGATCCGGCGCGTCCGCGCGCCTGCGACATCTGGATGTATGGCATGGCGCAGATGTTTTCGACCGTATCGCCCGCCATGTTCCAAGAATTCGAGGTGGCGTACATCCGCCGCATTTGCGCCCGGTTCGGACAAGTCTATTACGGTTGCTGCGAACCGTTGGACGACCGCATGGCCGCTGTGCGTACAATTCCGAACGTGCGCAAGGTATCCATGAGCCCGTGGACCGACCAGGAGCGCGGCGCGCGGGAAATCGGCGCGGACTTCGTGTTCTCGCGCAAGCCGAGCCCCGCGCTGCTGGCCGGCGAGCGGTTCGACGCGGAGGCCGTCCGGGCCGATCTGGAAACAACGAAGGCGCTGTGCGCGCGGCATGGCTGCCCGCTGGAATTCATTCTCAAGGACATCAGCACGGTACGCTACGAGCCCGAGCGCCTGTTCGCCTTCGCGCGCATCGCCATGGAGGTGGCGGCAGGCTGACCGGGACAAAGCCGACGAGACCAAACTTGCTTGGCAATCCCATCGTCGTGTGCCTTGCCATGACGAATAGCCAAGCGCCGCCCGGCTGAAATCCTAAATAGGATAGCACAAGGACAAACGCGGCTCGGCTACTGGCGGTTCGGCATTCGGATTTCATTCGGGCTTGGGTGTTTCGTCATTCGGACTTCAGGGCGCATCCCGGCTTCTGAACACCATAGACAGGCTCTCACGACCAATCCCCGCAACATAAACTGCCATGCGCCCGCGTCCGGCTTTCCTCTTCCCTTGGCAGCCCGGCTTTGCTAGGGTTCGGTCTGGCATGAGAATACTGGACCGATATCTGCTGAAGGAATACGTGACGGCCGTGCTGTTCTGTTTCACGGCCTTTTGCCTGATTTACATTGTACTGGACCTGTTCTACTATCTTTCGCGGTTTCTGGACGCGAACACGCCGCCGACCATTATTGCCTACTATTATCTTTTGTGGGTGCTTCCCTTTCTGGAATATCTGTTTCCGGCCTCGCTGCTGTTCGGCGCGCTCTATACGCTTTGGCGTATGGCGCGCAAGAACGAAATTATCGCGATGCGCGCCGGCGGCGTGAGCCTGAACCGGATCATGGCCCCGTTTCTGGGCGTGGCCATCGTATTCGCGCTGACAACAATGGTTGTCAAGGAATGGACCGTGCCGGCCACCCGCGAATGGCACAGCAACTTTCTCGCTGCGCGGCGGCATTACGATCCCGAGGCTCTGGTCTCCAGGCCGGTTTCGTTCATCTACCATGCGCCGGCCGCCCGCATGGTCTGGTCCATCGGGCAGTTCGATGCGAACCGGCCGGACATCCTGCGCGAAGTCGCTATCGTGGAAACGCGCGAAAACGGCACGCGCAAACGCGAGATCGTGGCCGGCGAAGCGCAGTGGCTGGACGGGCAATGGTGGCTGTTCGGCGCCAGCGTCCAGGCCTATCGCGACTCGCCGTTTCACGTTCCGCACGGACCGCCCGTGCTTCTGCCGTCCGCCGGCGTGGAAATGCGCGATCTGCCTGTCGAACCGCAGGACATTGCCGTGAACGCGAAGCCTTGGGCTTTTCTGTCCACGCGCGAGATGCTGCGGCGCGTCGCATTGCAAAGCCATGTGTCCAGCGAGGACCTGGCGCGCAAGCGAACGGACATTCATTTTCGGCTGGCAGCGCCCTGGGCCTGTCTTGTCGTGACGCTTTTCGGCATCCCAGTCGGCTCGCGCAGCAGCCGGCAGAATGTGCTGGCTTGTCTGGCGACGGCGGTCGCCTGTTTTGTCGGTTATTACGCCCTGCTGCACGTCGGCGTGTTTCTTGCCGGCAACGGGAGGATGCCGCCTTGGCTAGGCGCCTGGATGTCCAACGCCGTGTTCGCGGTGGCCGGCATGGTCCTGATTCGCAAGGCGGACTAGCCCTAAAACAAGCGACCTTTTCCGCTACGACGCGTTGAAAATGTCCATCGCTTCGTCGGGCGAAGCCTTCTTGTGCACGATCGCGCGCAGCGCTTTCATCATGGCAACGGGCTTGGGATGCTTCCAGACGTTGCGGCCCAGATTGATTCCAATCGCGCCGCGTTGCATGCCGTCGTGAACGAAGTCCATGACTTCCCGTTCCGTTTCGCATTGCGGGCCACCCGCCATGACGACCGGGACCGGGCAGGTTTCCACGACCTTTTCGAAATTCTCGCACCAGTAGGTCTTGACAACGCTCGCCCCCAGTTCGGCGCAGATGCGGCAGCAAAGCGCCAGATAGCGCGCCTCGCGCTTCTCCAGTTCGCGACCGACGGCCGTGACGGCCATAACCGGAATGCCGTAGTCTTCGCAATCGTTGACCAGCTCGCTCAAGTTGCGCAAGGTTTCCTTCTGATAGTCGCTGCCGACAAAGACCGAGACGCCCACCGCCATGGCGTTGAGTCGCACGATTTCCTCGATGGAGGTTGTCAGCGCCTCGTCGGCCAGATCGCCGGCCACCACGCTGGTGCAGCCGGAGACGCGCAGAATGACCGGCACGTCGCTGCGCGGGTCCACGCAGTTTCTGAGCACGCCGCGCGTAACGAACAGGCCGTCGGCATAGCGCAACAACGGCTGGATCGTTTCGCCGGGTTTTTCCAAACATGTGGTCGGTCCCTGAAAATAGCCGTGGTCAATGGGCAGAAAGAAGCAATGCCCATCCGCCTTGATCAAACGCCGCAGCCGGTTTTCCTTGCCCCAGTCCATGATGCGCCTCCTATGGGTTGGTACCAAATGCGCCACTCTAACGCATGCCGAATGAATTGCAAGAACATTTGACAGCGCCCTTGACAAACGCAGGCGAACCGGCATCCGCCATGCGACTGGTCCGTTGGAACGACAACGACGAAGCGTGGGAACTGGTGATCGGTTCGGTTGTGGATACGGAAAACCGGCTCGTTAGCGGCGCCGTGGACAGCTTTTCCGTTTTCGGAGCCATGGTTCTGGACAGCGACGGGGACGGCATCCCGACTGGTGGGAACACAAGTATTTCGGCGGGGTAACCAACGCCGTTGCCGACGCCGATCCCGACGAGGACGGGTTGACCAACCTTGAGGAGTACATTGCGGGCACGAACCCGACGAACCATCTAAGCCGATTCGAGATTTCCGAAATCCGATCGGGCGAATACGGTTCCGCATTACGGTTTTCGACCGTCGCCGAGCGCTGGTATGCCGTTGAATACAAGGACGATCTCGCCGATCCTGAAACGGACTGGACCGCCTTGACCAATGCCGTGCCGGGCGACGGATCGGTTTTCGAATTCGAGGACACAAGCGCCGTCACCCAGCGTTTCTATCGGATTCGGGTGCGGCTCTGACACGGGCGGTCCGTTTGCCTGCCTATGCTCCGGCTTCGGTGTTTTGGATTGCGGGCGCAGCCCGCCTCGGGTTCAGAGACCCTGCTGTCGGCAGACCTTACGGAAATGGAACCCGCAAATGGCGAGCGTTACGCTCAAGTGCAACAGCTCCGGACGACGCAAGCGAATCCACAGCAGCATCTTCCAGAAATGGAGGCGTTCCCGACCGAGGATGCCGAGCCGGACGATCGAACGCCCGAACGCCATCAGGTCCTGAAACGTAATGGGCGACCGCAATTCGGGCGGCGGGACCTTGTATTCCTTGAGAAAAGTCAGAAGCCGGGCGTAATAGTGCTTGGGATGGTAGATGTGGCGCAAAATCATCCTGTAGCCCTCTTGCAACTGCTCCAGCCCCATGCGCGGCACGATATTGGTGGTACCGTCCACATTGTCGCCGGTGGAATGGCCAAGCAATCGGCCCTCGTCCTTCATGCGCTGGTACAGGCGGGTGCCCGGCGGGGCCTGAAGCATGCCGACCATGGCCGTTACGATGCCGCTTTGCTGAATAAATTCGATTTGCCGTTGGAAAACCGACGCTTTGTCGTTATCGAAGCCCACAATGAACCCGGCCTGCACCTGCAAGCCGGCTTGCTGGATCCTCTTCACGTCGCGCACCATGTCCCGGTTTTCGTTCTGACGCTTGCTGCATTCGGCCAGGCATTCGTCGTCCGGAGTTTCGATGCCGACGAATACTTTGTCGAACCCGGCTTCGACCATCAGCCGCATGAGTTCGTCGTCGTCGGCCAGATCGATCGAAGCTTCCGTGTGAAAGTGAAAACGCTTGCCGGAGTTGCGTCGGGCGATCAGCGCGGGCAGCAAATCCGTCTTAAGCCGCCGCTTGTTGCCGATGAAATTGTCGTCCACGAAAAACACGTCGCCGCGCCAGCCGCAGGCGTCGAGCGCGTCAAGCTCGTCCAGTATCTGGCGGGTCGTTTTGGTGCGCACGCGCCGACCGAGCAGCGCGGTCACGTTGCAAAAGTCGCAATTGTGCGGGCAGCCCCGCGAATACTGGACGCACATGGACGCGTAGCGGTCAAGCTGTGCCAGTTCCCAGCGCGGCGTCGGCGTGCCGCGCAAGTCCGGAAAGTCGCCCGTCGTGTATATGCGTTTCGGCTCGCCACGTTCAAGATCGGCCAGGAATCGAGGGAGGGTTATTTCGGCCTCGTTCAGCACGAAATGGTCCACCTCGGGGAAATCGGGGTCGTCCTCGCAGAACATGGGCCCGCCCGCCACCACGAGCAGGCCGGCCTCCTTGCAACGCCGCACAACCGTGCGCGCCGACGGCTTCTGGACAATCATACCGCTCACGAAAACACAATCGGCCCAGGCCAAGTCCCGTTTGCGCAGCGGCCCCGCATTGAGATCGGCCAGGCGCGTGTTCCACGAATCGGGCAACAGCGCGGCTACGGTGAGCAAACCCAGCGGCGGGAAGGCGGATTTCTTGCCCACAAACCGCAACGCATGCTTGAAACTCCAAAACGTGTCGGGAAATTCCGGATATACCAGCATTACATTCATAAATACTCTTGCCTCCCTGGCCGGGTACGGTTGCTACCCCAAAAACAAACGAGTTTCTCTGCTGCTGACACGCCGCCAAGAAAACCGAGCGGGCAGGCGTGCGGTCACATGCGGTATTCAACCGATAAGCCAAAACAATAGCGCTTCGGGCCTCCGTTGGCAAGCCTGATTTCGCAAACGCTTGATTCCGGTCCTTGGCCGTGGTACATAGTTCGTCCATGAGAAGAAGCGTATCACGGTTCTTTCCTGTCCCTCGATGGATGCCCGGCTGGCTCGGCGCGCTGACGCTGGCGGGCGCAATGGCCGGAACCGAACCGGAAGCGCCGGCCGCCGGTCCGCCGACAATCGTGTTGACCCGGGCCATGATGGCGAGCGGAAAGACGGACGGCTTCGTCTTCGAAGCGAAAGGCGGAACGCGAAGCGCGCTGCATGTCGTCGTGCGCTATGCCCGCAACGAACAGGATCATCTTGGCCGAGCCAAGATCAGGTTTCGGGAAACCGACAAGCTTGGATTGAAACTGCCGGTTCGCGTTGTTACGAAGAAGGACGGACAGGATCGGGCGGTGTTCAGCGTCTCGGCGACCATGGCGCAAAACTGCTTCCTGGAGATCCATGTCCTGTCTCGTCATCCCGACAAGGAAGGAACCGATCCGCTTCGAATCTATACAGTCGAACTGATCGAACTGATCGAACCCGATGCGTCGCTAGCCGACGATCGGGAACGGGAACGGAAAGAGAGTAACCAGTGATCAGCGAACAGTGTCGCGTCCTGATATAGGTTGACACTTGCAACAGTGAGGAGCAGGTGTGTATGGATGCGAGCATACGGTATAGCGAGGCATTCAAGCAGCAGGTGCTGCGCGAGATCGAATCGG
>SLKS01000311.1 GCA_007134465.1 Kiritimatiellia bacterium
GAGAACGGGTTGGTTCGGCGGAATTCGGCATGGGCGTAGCCCATGTCGTCGGGCAGGTCGGGCATGGATTCGCCGTCCACATAGAAATATTGCCGATGCGGTTCGTCGCTTTCGTTGACCATCTCGACGAGCGCGCGCTCGCGGAAGGGCATGGGCAGGTAGCAATTCAGGGCACAGCCTTGATTGAATTGATGGGAGGCTTTCGTGGAAGCTGTGAAGAACAAGGACTGGTACGAGGCGACCAGACCGTGGCCCAGTCCGAAGAAGTCGCCTAGCGGACAAAGGATGCTGGGGCGCGGGGCGTTGTCCCACGTGATGCGCAAGAGGCATTCCCGGTAGTGTTTGCTCTGGGTCATCCACAAATGCGTGATTTGGCCGGGCCCGCGAAGGTCGGCCAGGACCCGGGTTTCGCCCGGGGGGATGGACCAGGAATCGGCATTGCGGCCGGACACGTCCCAGGAAGACTGGCGGAAGGCGGTGCGGTTGCGAATGCGCGCGATTTCGGACAAGTTCATGGCAGGCTCTCCTTTCGGTTGTTGCGCTTTCTTCTAGCGATAGCGCTTGCCGATCCGCAATGGAATGGCTTATGTTCGGTTTGATTTGTGTTATCTTATGCTTTTCGGCGTTGGGAGGCGGAAAATGGATGGCTTCAAGCGCTTCTATGTGGGATCTCCGATTCGCACGGACGAGATTACGGTTCGGGGCGTGGGATACCGGGAGCGGATGCGTCCGGTGACGATCGATCGGCCGTCGGGAACCGGCGACTGGCTGTTTATGGCGTTTTACGATCCGGTTCTGTTGTGGCGTGCCGGGCGGCCGGAACGGTTTGCCGGAAAAACAGGCGTGGCGTGGGCGCCGGGCGACCGGCAGTATTACGGCAATCCCGACAGGGGTTTTGCGCATACCTGGATGCATGGCGACGGGCGTCGGATTCGGGACGCGATTCGCGCGGTCGGGCTGCCGGTGGGGACGCCGTTCCCTTTGCGTTCGTTGGACGGCATCGAAGCCTGTGCGCTGGCCCTGCATCGGGAAATGGAAACGGGCGAGCGCGCCGATGCCGTTGTGGCGGGCAATGTGGCGGAGAATCTGGTACGCGAGTTCTGGCGCGCGGGGGGCTTCGACGGGCAGCCGGTTGCGCCGGAGCGGATCGCCGCGGTCCGGCGCCACATCGAGACCCATTATCGCGAGCCGTTGTCCTTGCGGGAACTGGCGCGACAGGCGGGCTGTTCCGTGCCGCATTTCTGCGCGGAGTTCAAGCGGGTGTACGGGTTTTCGGCGCTGGACTACGCGATTCGGCTGCGCATGGCCGAGGCGGTTCATTGTCTGCGCGACGTGAACATGCCGGTGGCCGAAGTCGCGATGCGGGTCGGCTACGAGGACGTTTGCCATTTCAGCAAGCTGTTCAAGCGGCATGTCGGGGTTGCGCCGAGCGCGACGCGCGCTCCGAAAAAAAAGAGAAAAAAAGAGAAACACCCCCTTGCATGATTCGGGGTTATGACGTAGAAGGGGAGTTTCGCAACGGTTCGGCAAGCGTGTAACGAAGACGGCCGACGCGGGCGCTTTCGGGCGGCAATGAACGGGCGACAGCGCGAACAATAGACAGAAGGAGGGTGCAGCATTCATGACGCCGGATGACAGGAAATACACGAAATCTCACGAATGGATCAAAGTCGAGGACGACATTGCCGTGGTGGGAATCACCGATCATGCGCAGGAAGCGCTAGGCGACATCACCTTTGTCGAACTGCCGTCGGCGGGCGAAAGCGTCGAAGCGGGTACCGAATGCGCGGTGATCGAATCGGTCAAGGCGGCCAGCGACATTCTGGCGCCGGTGGCCGGCGAAGTTTCCGAGGCGAACACGACGCTCGACGATTCGCCCGAGATGATCAACGAGAGCGTGTACGAGGACGGCTGGATTTTCAAGCTGCGCAACTTCGACGAAGCCGAGGTCGAAGCGCTGCTGGACGCCGACCAGTACGAGGCGTCGCTGGAGAAAGATGATTAAACTGTTCCGTTACGAGATGCTACGCATTTGCGTCGCATCATTTGAAATATGAAATTTGAGATTTGGGATGCGGGCGAAGCCCGCCTTAAGGCTTTCCCATGAGCTACGTGGCGAACACGGCGGAACAGCGGGCGGCCATGCTCGATGCCTGCAGGGCGAAATCCGTCGCGGATTTCTTTTCCGTGATTCCGGAATCGGCACGGCCGCGTTCGTTCGCACTGCCGCCGCCCAAGTCCGAAATGGAGACGCTGGAACGTTTTCGCCAATTGGCGACGCGCAACTATTCGCACCTGACCTGCTTTCTTGGCGGCGGCATTTACGACCACTACATTCCGGCCGCCGTGGACGCGCTGGCCTCGCGCAGCGAGTTCTATACGGCCTATACGCCCTACCAGCCGGAACTGTCGCAGGGGACCTTGCAGGCGATCTACGAATACCAGACGGACATCTGCCGGCTGACCGGCATGGACGTGGCGAACGCCTCCCTGTACGACGGCGGCACCGCGCTGTGCGAGGCGTGCCAGATGGCGTTGCACGCCACGGGCCGCTCGCGCGTTGTGCTGGACGGCGGCATCAGCCCCGTCTATCGCACCATGCTGGATTCCTACACGGCGAATCTTTCGATCGAATTCTTTCAGACGGAGATTGCGCCGGGGCCGACGAACCGCGCGGCTCTGTACGAGGCGCTGGACGACCGTACGGCGGCGGTCATCCTGCAAAACCCGAACTTCTTCGGCGTGGCCGACGATTTTTCGGATATTGTGCGCCATTGCCGCGAGCGCGGAATCCGCACCATCGTCTCCGTCTATCCTACGGCGCTGGCTCTGTTGAAGACGCCGGGCGAGATGGGCGTGGACATCGCGGTGGGCGAAGGCCAGCCGCTCGGCATTCCGCTGGCCTTCGGCGGGCCCTATCTCGGTTTTCTCGCCACCACCGACAAACTGGTTCGACGCATGCCCGGCCGCCTGGTCGGGCGAACGGTTGATCGCCAGGGCCGGGAGGCGTTCGTACTGACGCTGCAGGCGCGCGAGCAGCATATTCGGCGCGAGAAGTCCACGTCGAACATTTGCACGAACGAGGGACTCTGCGCCTTGCGCGCGCATATCTACCTGAGCCTGCTGGGCAAGAAGGGATTCAAGGATCTGGCCGCGCTGTGCCATGCCAAGGCGCGCTACGCGCGCGACCGGCTGCGCGCGATTCCGGGCGTGGAGATTCTCGACGGGCATCCGTTCTTCAACGAGTTCATTGCGCGGCTGCCCATGGATGCCAGCGAAGCGGCCGGGCAACTGGTGGAACAGGGGCTGGCGCCGGGGCTGCCGCTGGGCCGATTCTACCCCAACATGGCTCGGCTGCTGCTGGTGGCGGTAACGGAAAAGAGGACCAAGCGAGATATCGGCATGCTGGCCGAATCGCTGGACGCGATTTTGAACCAATAGGCGGTTATGGCTGTGATATTCGACAAAAGCGTTCCGGGGCGGCACGGCGTATCGTTGCCGGCATGCGATGTGCCGGAAGGGCTGGAGATACCCGCCGCGTTGCTTCGTCAATCGGATGCGGCGTTGCCGGAACTGTCCGAACTGGATGTCGTGCGTCACTTCACCGAGCTTTCGCGCCGCAATTTCGGGGTGGATACCGGTTTCTATCCGCTGGGCTCGTGCACAATGAAATACAATCCGAAAGCTCTGGAGGCTGTAGCCGCGCTGGAAGGGTTTTCCGATTTGCATCCGTTTCTCCCGCAGTTGCGGCATGGCGGCATGCTGACGCAGGGCGCCCTGCAAGTTCTGTACGAACTGGAGAAGGCGCTGTGCGAGATCGGCGGGATGGAGGCCTTCACCTTGCATCCGATGGCCGGCGCGCACGGCGAGCTGACCGGCATGATGCTGATTGCCGCCTATCACCGGCACAAGGGCAACCGCAAAACCGAGGTGCTCATTCCGGACGAGGCGCACGGCACGAATCCGTCGAGCGCGGCCATTGCCGGCTATACGGTGCGGCCGATGCCGACGAACACGCGCACGGGCATGCTCGACGTGGTCGCGCTGGAATCCATGCTGAGCGACAATACGGCGGCCATCATGCTGACCAATCCGAATACGCTGGGCATCTTCAATCGCGATATCGAGCGCGTGGTTGAAATCGCGCACGCGCGCGATGCGCTGGTCTATTACGACGGGGCCAACCTGAACGCCATTCTCGGCAAATTTCGGCCGGGCGACGTGGGCATAGACGTCATGCATATCAACCTGCACAAGACATTCGCCACGCCGCATGGCGGGGGCGGCCCGGGCGCCGGACCGGTAGGCGTGCGCGCGAACCTGGAGCCGTTTCTGCCCGTCTCGCGCGTGGTCAAGCGCGCCGACAACACGTTTTCGCTGGACTACAATCGCCCGCTTTCCATCGGCTATGTTTCGCCGTTTTACGGAAATTTCTCGATCTGCCTGCGCGCCTATGCGTATATCGTGCTACTAGGCGCGCAAGGGTTGATCGAGGTCGGCGAAAACGCCGTGCTCAACGCCAATTACGCGATGCATGCGCTCAAGGACGCCTTCGAACTGCCCTACGATACCGTGTGCATGCACGAATTCGTGCTGTCCGCGCGCCGTCAGGCTGAACGCGGCGTACACGCCGTGGACATCGCCAAAGCCCTGATTGATCGCGGCTTCCATCCGCCCACAGTCTATTTCCCGCTGATCGTCAAGGAAGCGCTGATGATCGAGCCAACGGAAACGGAAAGCAAGGAAACGCTCGACGCGTTCATCGCCGCCATGCGCGCCATCGCCGAACAGGCCGAGCACGATCCGGATGTCTTGCGCCAGGCCCCGCGCACCACGCCGGTGAACCGCCCCGACGAGACGCGCGCCGCCAAAGCCAAGGATTTTCGATTTCCTGAAAAAGCGGGTTGACATGCCAAACGATTTTTGATTAGTTTCCCGTCTTTATTTCCGAGACCGAGAGGAACCGACGTGAAAGACAGCATGAAGACGACTCTGGCGAAGGATCCGGGCACGAACCGGGCCTGGTGGATTGTGGACGCGCAGGACCGCGTACTGGGCCGCATGGCCACGCGGATCGCCAACCGATTGCGCGGCAAAGACAAGCCGAACTATACGCCCCATGTAGATACGGGCGATTTCGTGATAGTGATCAATGCCGACAAAGTGAAGCTGACCGGCAAGAAAGAGGAGAACAAAATTTATCGCCGCTACAGCGGCTGGCGCAGCGGACTGAAAGAAACGTCGGCGGCCACGATGCGCAAGCAACATCCCGATCGCATCGTCAAGACGGCCGTCCGCGGCATGCTGCCGAAAAACCGGCTCAGCCGAACGCACCTCGGAAGATTGAAGGTCTATGCGGGAGAAGCGCACCCGCACGCCGCCCAACAACCCAAACCCGAAAATTTTTCTTAACATGCATCGGCCGTTTCCGAGCGGTCGGCGCAGCAGGACATGGAGAGAACGGTGACAAAGGAAACGGAATTGGTATTTAGCGCGACCGGTCGCCGCAAGACGGCGGTAGCGCGCGTTCGCCTGGCTCCCGGTACCGGAGTCTGGAAAGTGAACCGCCGGGGAGTGGACGACTATTTCTGCAGCGAAGCTCTGGTGAAATATGTCGAGCAGCCAATGCAAATCACGCAATCCCGCGAGAAGTACGACATCAGCGCCAAGGTGTGCGGCGGCGGCATTGCCGGGCAGGCAGGCGCGTTGCGGCACGGACTGGCACGCGCGCTGGTTTTGGCCGACAGCTCGTTCCGGGACGTGCTCAAGAACAGCGGCTGCCTCACACGCGATTCACGCATGAAGGAGCGTAAAAAATCCGGACAGCCCGGGGCACGGAAGCGCTTCCAATTTTCGAAGCGCTGATTTGTTTTTCAAAAGGTTTCCGATCCGGATCGAAACGGCCCTGGCTCCTGCCAAGGCCGTTTCTTTTTTACGCCCGCGCTTTTCACTTGCGATTTTCCCGGCTTTCCGTCAGGGTGTTCCTTTCTGTTCCGCTCAACGGCAAAACGCGCCGTTGCAAGGCGAACCGACGAACGTAAGGATTGTCCATGAAATCTATTCAATTGTTCAACGTTTCCCCGTCCATGCCGCAGGAACTGTCGTTTCTGGAAACGTTGTCCCGCAATCCCTGGTGGTGCTGGAACGGGGACGCATTCGAGCTCTTTCGCCGGATCGAGCCGACACTCTGGCGCAACAGCGGTCACAATCCGTTGCGGTTTTTCAGCCAAATCCCGCAGGGCCGGCTCGAGGCGCTGGTTGAAGACGAAGGATTCATGAGCCATTGCGAGCAGGTGCAGCAGCGCTTCGAGGCGGAAGTGCATCTCGGCGAGGACGGCAAGCCGTTCGAAGAGCCCAAGGAATGCGTCGCCTATTTCTCCTGCGAATACGGAATTCACGAAAGCTTGCGGCTCTATTCCGGCGGGCTCGGCTGTCTGGCCGGCGACCATCTCAAGGCCGCTTCTGACATGGGCTTGCCCTTGGTGGCCGTGGGGTTGATGTATCGGTGCGGGTATTTTCAGCAATTCCTGAGCGAGGACGGATGGCAGCAGGAAGCCTGTCCGGAGAACCAAGTCCATTTCATGCCCATGCAGCGGGCGGTGGACGACGAAAACCGCGAGGTGGAAGTGTTTCTGCCGCTTCCGGACGGAGTGGTCAAGGCGGCAGTGTGGCGCCTGCCGGTCGGACGCATACCGCTGTTTCTGCTGGATACGAACATTCCGGACAACCCGCCGGGACTGCGCGAGATCACCTGGCAGTTGTACCAGTCCGACCGCAAAACCCGCTTGCGGCAGGAACTTCTGCTTGGAATCGGCGGCATGCGGGCGCTGGAGGCGCTCGGCTTTTCGCCGCTGGCCTGTCACATCAACGAGGGACATGCGGCGTTCTTGAGTCTCGAACGTGTCGCGCAAGTGGAGCGTAAACTCAAGGTCGGCGTGGAGGAGTCCATGGAAATTGTGCGTCGCACAAACATTTTCACGACGCATACCCCTGTTCCCGCCGGCAACGAAACTTTTTCTCCGGATCTGGTTCGCAGCCATTTGGCCGCGTTGAAAAACGAACTCCCCGTGAGCCCGGAGACAATCATGACGCTGGGCCGTCCGCCCGGCACGGACGATCAGCACGATTTTTCCATGACCGTGCTGGGCATTCGCACGGCGAAGCTGTGCAACGGCGTGAGCAAACTGCACGGGCAGGTCGCGCGCCGGATGTGGGCTCATTTGTGGCCGGGCCGTCCGCACGACGAGGTTCCGATTCGCCACGTCACAAACGGCGCGCATGTGTCTAGCTGGCTTTCGTCGGACAACGCCTCCCTGTACGATCGGCATCTCGGTCCCGAGTGGCGCGACGATCCGTCCACCGAGCCTGTGCTGGCACGCGTCATGAATATCCCCGACGAGGAATTGTGGCGCGCTCATGAGATCAACCGAACCCGTCTTGTACGCGCCGCGCGCGAGCAGGGCGAGAAGCAATATGCGGTACGCAACGCGCCCAAAGCGGAAGTGGATATCATCAGAAAAGTCTTGCGGCACGATGTGCTGACCATTGGTTTCGCCCGGCGATTCGCGACCTACAAGCGCGCCACGCTCCTGTTCCGGGATCGGGCGCGTCTGGAAGCGCTGCTGACCAACAAGGAACGGCCCGTGCAGATCATTCTGGCCGGAAAAGCCCATCCGGCGGACGATACCGCCAAGGAGCTGATTCGCGAAGTCGTGCGTTTCTCGCGACAGGAACATGTGCGCTCCCGCATCATTTTCCTCGAGGATTACGACATTCGGATCGGGCGCTACATGGTGCAGGGGGTGGACGTGTGGCTCAACACCCCGCGCCGCCCGCAGGAAGCCAGCGGCACCTCCGGCATGAAGGCGGCGGTCAATGGCGGCATCAACCTGAGCTGCCTGGACGGCTGGTGGGACGAAGCCTATACGCCGGAATGCGGCTGGGCGATCGGCGCGGGGGAAGAATACGAAAACGCCGACTATCAGGACGCCGTGGAATCCAAAGCCTTGTACAATCTGCTGGAAAACGAGGTGATTCCCTGCTTCTACGACCGGTCCGACGCGGAAATTCCCGAAAAATGGATTGGCATGATGAAATCCTCGATCCGCACCGCTTTCTCCTTTTTCTCCAGCTGCCGCATGCTCAAGGAATACAATGCCAACTATTACGAGCCCGCCATGCAGGCCTATCGGGAACTCTCGGGCAACGATTGCGCGCTCGCCCGCGAGCTTGTCGCGCGGCGGCAGCGTCTGGAAACGTTGTGGGGGCAGATCGCGGTGGAAAGGCCGACAACCGACCGCGACATCTCGAACGTGCATGTGGGCGAAACGTTTCGCGTGTCCGTCACCGTGCAACTGGGCGAGATTCAGCCTGAGGAAGTGGACATTCAAGTCTATTACGGCCCCGTGTCGACCGGCAACGCCATTGTGGAAAGCCATTCCGAAACCATGACGCTGGCCGAGCAGAAGGGGGAAGGCGTCTGGCTTTATTCGCATGAACTGACGTGCCGCCATACGGGTCGCTACGGGCTCACGGCCCGGGCCATGCCGCGCAGCGGCGAGTGGCGGCAATGGGTGCCGGGCTTTCTGACCTGGGCGGACGGAGTCTAGTCATGGCGCGCGCTTCCCAATGGGTTCCCGGCAAATCCCCGCGCGTTCTGGTGGTCACCCCGGAAATCACCTACTTGCCCGAGGGCATGGGCAACATGGCCAATCGGCTGAAGGCGAAAGCCGGCGGTCTGGCCGACGTCTCCTCCTCGCTTGTGGCGGCCCTGTTCGAGCTGGGCGTGGACGTGCACGTGACGCTTCCGCACTATCGCCGCATGTTCAACGTGTATGTGGACGCGTTCATCAGCGAAGAGCTGCGGGTGTACAAAAGCAAGCTGCCGGATCAGCGCATACATCTGGCGGAAGACCGCATTTTCTACTATCGGAGCGAAGTGTACAGCCCGGGCAGCGACGAGAACCAGCGCATTGCGCTCGCCTTTCAGCGGGAAGTGTTCAACAACATCGTCCCCCGCGTCCGCCCGGACCTGATCCACTGCAACGATTGGATGACAGGGCTCGCGCCCGCCGAAGCCCGTCGCATGAACATCCCCTGCCTGTTCACGATTCACAACATCCATACGTGCGACATGACGCTGGAGACCATCGAGGGCAGCGGCATTGACGCGGCCGAATTCTGGCTCTATCTCTACTACAAAAGCTTGCCGGGCAATTACGAGCAGACCCGGTCGAGCGTGCCGGTGGACTTGCTGGCCAGCGGCATTTTCGCATCCCATTACATCAACACGGTGAGTCCCGCCTTCCTCGACGAGGTCGCGGAAGGCCGACACGACTTCGTGCCCGCGCACATTCGTCAGGAAATTGCCAACAAGCGTAACGCCGGATGCGCAACGGGCATTCTCAACGCGCCGGACCCATCGTACAATCCGGTCACGGACGAGCATATACCGGTACGCTACGACGCGACGGACCCCTTGTCTGCCAAGCGTGAAAACAAGCTGCTCTTGCAACGCAGACTCGGGTTGCTGCCCGATCCGGATGCGCCGCTGTTTTTCTGGCCATCCCGTCTGGATCCGGTGCAGAAAGGGCCTCAGCTTCTGGCCCATATCCTGTACGACACGCTTTCCTCGTATTGGCAAGACCGTTTGCAAGTGGTGTTCGTGGCGAACGGCGCCTTTCAGAAGTCGTTTCGCGACATCGTGCGTTTTCACGGCCTGTACGACCGTGTGGCCGTTTGCGATTTCGACGAGGGGTTGTCGCGCCACGCCTATGCGGCGTCCGATTTCCTGCTTATGCCCTCCTTGTTCGAGCCGTGCGGGTTGCCGCAAATGATCAGTTGCCTGTACGGATCGCTTCCGATTGTCAACAATACCGGCGGCTTGCGCGATACGGTGTCGGATTTGCGTGTCGAGAGCGGGCAAGGCAACGGATTCGTGTTCACGGTGTACGACAGCGCCGGATTGCGCTGGGCCATGGACGAAGCGATGCGTTTCTTCCGTTTGCCCGAGTCGGTTCGCGCCTATCAGATCGCGCGTATCATGCGCGAGAGTCTGGCCACATTCAATCATGCCGTAACGGCCCAGCGCTATTTCGACATTTATGAAAAAATGCTGCAACGACCCTTGGTCAACCCTTTCTGACGATCCTTGGCTCGACCCCTTTCGCGATGCGCTCGCCTTTCGCCGGGAAAGGGCGCGCCGACTCGCCATTCGGCTGGCGGGCACGGACAACTCCCTGGCCGATTTCGCCAGCGGTCACGAGTTCTTCGGGCTGCACCGGCACGGCGACGATTTGGTGTTTCGGGAGCGGGCTCCGCATGCGCAGGAGATATTCCTGATCGGCCCCTTTTGCGACTGGGCGCCCGTGAAACCGTTCCAGCTTCGCCCGACCGGCGAAGGAGACGGCGTATGGGAGACGCGGTTTCCGGCTTCAGCCCTGCCGCACGCATGCCCGTATCGTTTGCTCATGCGTTGGCATGGCGGCGAGGGCGACCGCATCCCTTCGCATGCCCGGCGCGTGGTGCAGGATCCGCAGACAGGCATTTTCAACGCGCAGGCATGGATGCCTGCGGCCCCGCATGTCTGGCGTCACGCGCCGCCAACGAATTCCCGCACGATTCCGCTGGTCTACGAGGCGCATGTCGGCATGGCGCAGGAAACGGAAGGCGTTGGCTCGTACGAGGCGTTTCGCACGCTCGTTCTTCCGCGCATCGCGGCGGCCGGCTACAACACGCTGCAATTGATGGCGCTCATGGAGCACCCCTACTACGCGTCGTTCGGATACCATGTGTCCAGCTTTTTCGCCGCTTCCTCGCGGTTCGGAACACCCGACGATTTGAAAGCGCTGATTGACGACGCGCACGGGCTTGGCTTGCGCGTCATCATGGACCTGGTCCATTCCCATGCCGTCCGAAACGAAACGGAAGGACTGAGCCGTTTCGACGGAACGGACCATCTCTATTTCCATGCCGGCCCGCGCGGGCTCCATGCGGCATGGGATTCCCGCTGTTTCGATTACGGAAAAATCGAGACCTTGCATTTTCTGCTCTCCAACTGCCGATTCTGGCTTGACGAGTATCGGGTGGACGGGTTCCGCTTCGACGGCGTGACCAGCATGCTCTACCATGATCGCGGACTCGGCCGCGCTTTCGACCGGTACGAGCGGTATTTCGACGACAACGTGGACGAGGACGCCTTGGCCTATCTGACCTTGGCCAACACGCTGATTCACCAGGTGCGTCCCGACGCCCTGACCATCGCGGAAGACGTGAGCGGGATGCCGGGCCTGGCCACGCCTGTCGAGCAGGGCGGCGCCGGGTTCGACAGCCGTATGGCCATGGGCATTCCCGATTGCTGGTTCAAGCTGATCAAGGATACGCGCGACGAAGATTGGGATATCGGCTGGCTCTGGCACGAGCTGACCAATCGGCGACCTGAAGAGCGGACCGTCAGCTATGTTGAATCGCACGATCAGGCGCTGGTCGGCGGAAAAACTGCCGCCTTCGAGCTGATGGACGCGGCCATGTACCATGCCATGCGCGTGTCCGACACTGATCTGCGCGTCGAGCGGGGCATGGCGTTGCACAAAATGATGCGGCTGGCCACGTTGGCTTCGTGCAGCGGCGGCTATCTCAATTTCATGGGAAACGAGTTCGGCCATCCTGAATGGGTGGATTTTCCGCGCGAGGGCAACGGCTGGAGCTATCGCTACGCGCGCCGACAGTGGTCGCTGCGCGACGATCCGTCGCTCAAGTACAGGTTTCTCGGCGATTTCGACCAGGCCATGCTCGCCCTGATCCGCGAACGGCCGGCCGCGATCGTCGCCCCGCCCTGCCTTCTGCAGGCGCTCAACGACGACAAGATTCTGATCTTCGCGCGCGGCAACCTGTTCTTTTTTTTCAATTTCCATCCGGACCGGTCCCGGACCGAGTTCGCCATCGAGGTACCGCCCGGCGTTTATCGTTTGCTTCTCGATACAGACGAGCCCCGCTTCGGCGGGCCGGCTCGCCTGGCGCCCGGCCAGGTCTTTCGGCCCGCTCCCGAGCGGGACGGACATGCTCTGCGGTCGAGAATCCGCGTCTATTTGCCTTGCCGATGCGCTCTGGCGCTGGAACGAGAACCGGAAACAGCGCGCGGGCCCGCGCGCGAAAAGACGTAACGCCTTGCCGGAACGGATACGCGTGCTCTCGCGAATCGCTCGGAGCATCGCGCGCCACATCCTTCCGAGCGCGGCGCCTGCCTGTGCCGACACGGCAGACAGGAGGAATCTCGGTCGAGGGCCGTTGTGGCGCAAGCTCTGACCGCCAGGAAGGAAGCGGAACCATGGGACAATGGATTGTTGGCGATTTGCATGCGCACTCGCGCTGTTGCGAGGACGGAACGCTTCCCGTGGCGGAACTGGTCGAACGTTCGCGCGCGTATTGCGACTTTCTGGCCATTTCAGGGCACGCGCGCAACTCCGACAACTGGGGCGAAGCCCAGTATGCCGAAGTGACCGAGGCGCGAGCGGCGTTTCCAGACATCCCGATCTTTCATACCGGCGAGGTGGAGTTTCCGGTCGAACGCCATGCGATGATGCTGACGCATCCCGGCAATCGCGAATTCGAGTTGCAACGCGAACTGGTGCGCCGCTTCGATCGCCGCGCCGGCGTGGTCGGCATTGAAGCGGCCGAAGAGGCGTTGCGCTTTGTCGAGGAGGGATGGGGAGGCGATACGCTCATGGTGTTCAACCATCCGAACGCGCCCGATCTTTCCTACGAGCATGCGGAACGGTTGAGCCGATCGGACTTGTTCAAGGTCATGGCCTGCATTGACCGAGGCGAGCGCCGAGCCGAACAAATGTGGGCGGTCGGCGGCGACTGGGACCGTCTTCTCGCGAAAGGCCGTCGTCTGTTCGCGAGGTTCGGATCGGATTTTCACAGGCATTTCAGCGCGGGCGGCCGCGACTACTGGCCGGGCGAATTCGTGCAGGATCATCTCTGGGTGGAACGCGTTGGCTATCGTGAAATCCTGAATGCCTACCGTAGCGGCGCCTTCTACTGCACGGTGGACAACATGGTTTCCGACCCGGTGTTCGCCGTGTCGGAAAGCGCCGATGCGGGCAGCATGAATTTGAAGCTGGAATGCACGATCAACCTGCCGGCCGCCTTCATCGAGATCGTTTCCGACGGGCGCGTTGCGCGGCGTTTTTCCGACATACCGGCCGGAGCATGGCGTTTCTCGGACACCCTCCCGCGCGGAACGTACTACCGTGTGCGCGGCGCCGCCGAACCGCGTCCGCGCAAGTACAGCGAGGGAGACTATCAGCCGGTCTTTCTGCTGAACCCCGTCTTTGCTTAAGGAAGTTGCGCCATGTACCTTGTGAGGCCGATTCATTCGATTGCGTTTTTGGAGGCGCAGGGACTGGGCGTGGAGGCGCATATCGGACGCTACGATACGCGTCCCGGCTGGGAAAGCTATGTTCCGTTCGTGGGGGGCGTGCATCTGCCCTATGCCGGCTGCAATCTTGCCTCGTTCGACGCGGACGAGCGCGAGAGATCGCTACGCATCATTCTTAATGGCATCGAGACGGGGCGGCGCTATCCCGTCGACCGCATGGTTGTGCATACGGCGGCCTTCGAAAGGCAAGGCGACGTCCGCGTGGGCGACTACGAATTGATGATCGGCAGTTTTCGGCGGCTGGCGGATCATGCGGCCGCTGTCGGGATCATGCTCTGCGTGGAAAACCAGGTGTTGCGCGAACCGGAAAAGCGCAGAATATTCGGGGACAGCGCCGAGGAATGGTTCCGTATTGTCCGAGATATCGACAGGGAGAATGTGGCTCTTGCGCTGGACACGAGCCATGCGGCCACCAGCGTGGCGGCATATGATCGCGCAGAGGACCGGCGCAATGCGCTGTTCGAATTCCTCGCGCATTCCGACCGGATCGCGCGCGTTCACTGGTCCGATGCGAGGATCGAGAGGAACGAATCGCGCTTCAACGACATGCACCTGGTTCCCGGCCAAGGAGATTTGCCGCTGGTTTTCCATCGGGCCGTGCATGCCTTGCCCGCCGTAAAGCTGCTGGAACAGAACTGCACGGAATCCGACGTTCTGGATGGACTGCGTTTCATTCGCGGCCTGCACAGCGATTGAATCTCCAATAATCTTCGGATTGTTCTTGTCAAAGCGGAAGAGGATTCGTTAGTGTTTCTTTCGCTATTCACCACGCAAAAGGACAACGCAATGAAAGGCAACGGCAAGGGCGATTTCCGGCGCGCGGCGCGGGAAACAGAGTCCCACGAAACGGAAGATCCTGGACCTCAAGCCATGGGCGGTTCGGCGCTAACGCGTTCCGTTCGAGACGCCGTTCGGGTTGGATAACCCTGTTCGGTTCGTCTCCAACGGCGCTGCGCGCCGTCGCACGGGAGACGAGCCATGAAAAATCCACTGCTGGTTCCCGAGTTGCGGGAACTGATCGAAACCAATCAGCACGACGCGCTCCGCGCTTTTTGCGGGGACATGCATCCCGCAACAGTGGCGGAAATGATCGGGGCGCTCGAGCCGATCGAAGCCTGGCGCGTGTTGCGCCACCTGGAACCCCATCTGCGTTCTGAAATCTTCAGCCATCTGGACGAAGACACGCAGGTCGAGGCGCTTTCCATTCTTTCCCGCAGGGACGCCGCGGATATGCTGGCGGACATGCCGCCCGACGATCGTGCGGACCTGTTCAAGCTGCTGCCCGAGGATCGGCGCGACGACATTCTGCCCGCCTTGGCTCAGGCGGAACGCGAGGACATCCGTCGCCTGACCTCCTACGAGGAAGGCACGGCCGGTTCCGTCATGACATCCGACTACGTGATGCTGTCGCAGGACCTGACCGCGCAACAGGCGATCGACCGTCTACGCGAAGTGGCCCCCGACCGGGAAACCATTTACACAGCCTATATTGTGGACGGAAAACGGCGGCTGCAAGGGTTCGTATCGCTCAAAGATCTTATCGTGGCGCGCCGCGACGCCCGTGTGGGCGACATCATGCATACCGACGTCATTCATGCGCGTGTTCAGGACGACCAGGAAGACGCCGCGCGCAAGATCCAGAAATACGATTTGCTGGCGCTGCCGGTTGTGAACGGGGGCGACGCCCTGGTGGGCATCATTACGCACGACGACGCCCTCGACATTATCACCCAGGAACAGACCGAAGACATCGAGAAGCTCATGGCCATTGGCGGCAGTCACGAGGCGGGGGTATACGTCAAGACTACGGCCTGGGGCCATTTCAAGAACCGTTCGCTTTGGGTGCTGATGCTGGCAGCCTTCGGCCTGATTTCAGGATTCATCGTGCAACGCTTCGAAGACTTGCTTATGGAATTCACGATTTTGGCCATTTTCATGCCCATGGTGGCGGATACGGGCGGAAACACGGGAAGTCAATCGGCCACGCTTGTCGTGCGCGCGCTGGCGCTCAAGGAAGTGGCCGCCAAGGATGTCTTCCGCATTCTCTGGAAAGAATTTCGCGTTTCCCTAATGATGGGAGCGGTCCTGGCATGCGTGGCATTCGGACGCGTTATGCTGTTCAGCAGCGAATCGTCCATGCCGACCGGCGTCGCCGCAAGCCTCGTGGGAGTGGCGATCGGGCTGGCGCTGGGTTTGCAGGTGGTCACATCCACGCTGATCGGCGTGCTGCTGCCCATGGGCGCGGCGAAACTCAAATTGGATCCGGCCGTGGTGGCCAGTCCGGCGCTGACGACGTTCGTGGACATTACCGGGCTGCTCATATTCTTCGGAACAGCCCGGATGTTTCTGGGGGTTTAAGCGGTGTCCTTGGCCTTGTCTTTCGCGTCTTTCTTCTTTTTCCGCTTGTCCGGGATGCCGCCGGCAACCCATTCAAGCAATGCCATTTCGGAACTGTCGCCCCGTCGCGAGCCGATGCGAACAATGCGGGTATAGCCGCCCGGCCGCCCTTCAAAGGCCGGAACCAGTGTTTCGAACAGTGTACGGACGGAATCCCGGCATCCGAGCCGCGCGAAAGCCAATCGTCGGGCGGCCACGGTGTCCTTCCGGGCCAACGTCACCATTTTTTCCGCCGCGCTTCGCACGACCTTGGCCTTCCTGACCGTGGTGCGAATGCGACGTTCCTTGATGAGCGCCCTTGTCAGCGAGGCCACAAGCGCCTTGCGATGCGCGCCGCTTCTTCCGAGCTTCTTGTCCAAACATTTGTGACGCATGATCCCGTTCCCCGTTCTACGCTTCCTTTTCCTCGTCGATCAGTTCGGGATCGATCGACATGCCCAGGCTCAGTCCGAACGACACGAGCTTCTGCTTGATTTCATTCAGGGATTTCTTCCCGAAGTTGCGATATTTGAGCATGTCGGCTTCGGTTTTCTGGGCCAGCTGCCCGACCGTAGTGATGTTGGCGTTGTTCAGACAATTGGCCGCCCGTACGCTCAATTCGATTTCGTTTACGCTCGTGTTGAGCTTTTTGCGCAAGGATTCCTTTTCGGCATCCACTTTCTTTTCGGTTTCCTCGAATTCAACAATGTTCTCGTCGTAATTGACAAAGACATCCATGTGCCGACGGTAGATGGCGGCCGACATGGTCAGGGCCTCGTCGGGCGTCACGCGTCCGTCGGTCCAAATTTCGAGGATCAGTTTGTCGTAATCCACGCGGTGGCCCACCCGCGTGTTTTCGGTAGAAAAATTGACACGGTTGACCGGAGAAAACTTGGCGTCCACCGGAATGCGACCGATTTCCTGGTTGGTGTCGTCCCCATCCCTTCCTTCGCGACTGGCCAGTTGGAAGCCGCGTCCGATCGAAACCTCCAGCTTCGCTTCAAGTTTGCCGTCGCTGTCGAGCGTGGCAATGTGAAGGTCCGGATTGAGTATGTCTATGAGTCCGCCCGTCTGAATGTCGCCAGCCTTGACATCGCACGGACCTTTGACATCGATCCACAGTTCGCACGTTTCCCGGACATAATTCCGAAAAAGGACGCGTTTCAGATTCAGGATAATATCGGCAACATCCTCGACGACACCGGGCAGGCAGCAAAACTCGTGCTGGGCGCCCTCGATGCGGACGGCTGTAATGGCGGAACCTTCGATGGAAGAGAGCAAAACACGCCGCAGAGAATTGCCGATGGTTCGCCCGTAACCTACCTCGAGCGGTTCGACACTGTATTTCCCGTAGGTGTTCGTAGCGGTCGCCTCGTCCTTGACGACGCATTTGGGCATTT
This sequence comes from Kiritimatiellia bacterium, assembly GCA_007134465.1. Lineage (GTDB taxonomy): Bacteria > Verrucomicrobiota > Kiritimatiellia > UBA8416 > SLMC01 > SLMC01. The sequence goes on from SLKS01000311.1 coordinate 17,218, forward strand.
CGAACCGGTTGATTCTGATTGCCATATGTTCATATCCTTTCGAGCTACTTGGAATACAGTTCAACGATGAGCTGCTCGTCGACCATAGCCGCGATTTCGTCCTTGACAGGCATGCGCTCCACACGGCCTTCCAGCTTTTCCTTGTCGCGAGTCAACCACGGCGGAAGGGGAACGTTTTCGGCCGCCTCCAGGGAAAGACTCGCCTGCGTGCGGCTTCGCGGCCGATTCCGTACGGAAACAACAGCGCCTTCGGGAACGTTCATGGACGGAATATTGGCTTTCCGCCCATTGACGGCCACATGTTCGTGGGTGACGAACATGCGCGCCGCGCGCCGGGAGGGAGCGAATCCAAGCCGGAACACGATGTTGTCCAGTCGCGTTTCGAGGATCTGAAGCAACCGTTCGCCTGTTACGCCGCGCGAACGCATGGCCCGCTCGAAGGAGAGCCGGAACTGGCTTTCCTGCAAACCGTACTGGCGTCGCAATTTCTGCTTTTCCCGAAGCTGAACGCCATAGTCCGACTGTTTTCTCTGGCGACGCGCGCCATGCACGCCCGGCGCCGGACGGTTCCGGCTGATCGCGCATTTGGCCATTCCGCATCGCGCTCCCTTCAGGAAAAGCTTCATGCCTTCCCGCCGACACAATTTGCACGCTGGTCCGCTATACCGGCCCATCTAGACTCTTCTCCTTTTTCTTGACCGACAGCCATTGTGAGGCATGGGGGTCACATCCTTGATTAATGAAACGTTCAATCCCGAAGACTGCAAAGCGCGAATGGCCGACTCCCGTCCGGCGCCGGCCCCGCAAACGCGTACCTCGACTTCATGCATGCCTTTGGCAACCGCCTGACGAGCCACATCCTGCCCAACTGTCGTGGCCGCAAACGCCGTGCTTTTTCTGGAACCTTTGAAGCCGGCCCGGCCGGCGGTACTCCAGGCAATCACCCCGCCCTGCATATCCGATATGGATACCTGCGTATTGTTGAAAGTCGCTCGAATGTGAGCGATACCGGAGGATGAGGTTCTCGCCCCGCGTTTCGCGCGAGGTTCCTTGACAACCGGCTCCGGTTCAGACGCACCCGCATCCGCCACGCTGCCAGCAGCCTTGTCTGCGGCAGCGGAAGGAGACGCTGTTTCTTCCGTTTCGCTCGGTTGCTTGCCGGAACGAACCTGGGCCGCCTCGTCGGGCGTCTCCTTGCGTTCGTCCTTGTGTTCTGATTCTGCCATGTTCCCTCCACGATGCGGGCATGCGTTCCTTTGCCCTCGCTATTTCTTCATAGCTTGCCGGGCTGCCTTGTCGCGTACGGCGCCAACCGTTCGCCGCGGACCTTTTCGCGTCCGCGCATTGGTGCTGGTACGCTGACCGCGAACAGGCAGGCCGCGACGATGCCGCAACCCCCGATAGCTGCCAATGCTGACCAGTCGCCGAATGTTCTGCGACACTTCCCGCCGCAAATCGCCTTCAACCCGATACCCCTGCAGCACACCGAGCAAACTGCGCAATTCGTCCGGCGTCAAATCGTCCGTCTTTTTCGCCGGATCTATTCCGGCCTCGCCCGCAATCGCCCGAGCGCGCGTCAACCCGACACCGTGCAAATAGCGCAAGGCGTATTCAATGCGTTTCTTCCCCGGAATATCCACCCCTAGAATTCTGGGCATACGGTGTTCCCCCTTGACGTTAACCTTGCTTTTGCTTGTGGCGCAAATTGACGCAGACGACGCGCACGACGCCTTTTCGTTTCACAACCTTGCACCGCTCGCAGATGCGCTTGACCGAAGCTCGTACTTTCATGGTTTCCCCACGCCTGGAACATCTGGCCAGCAGCTGTTCCCAACCCGATCCTTGCCGTGCGCCCAACCCTTGTGCGCCAACAAAAAACGGGGTAACCTAAAGGTTTCAACCCGATTAGTCCACAAAAATCTTTTCTATACTTTACGCAACGCTCAACACTTCAGCTTCGCCGTTTCGAACAGCCACCATATGCTCGAAATGGGCCGAACACGTTCTGTCCCTGGTGACGACAGTCCAACCGTCCGCCAGCACTTCGACATCGCAATTCCCCAGATTCAGCATGGGCTCCAGACAAAGCGTCATGCCGGCTTTCAGCTTCGGTCCGCGTCCCTTCGCTCCGAAATTCGGAACTTGCGGCTCCTCGTGCATGTCGCGACCGATGCCGTGTCCAACGAACTTGCGAACTACCGAACAACCTTGCGCCAACGCCGTTTGTTCGATGGCGTGCGATATGTCGGACACCCGTCCGCGCGCACGCGCCATTTTCACGGCCGCCTCCAGCGACGATTGCGCCGCACGGACCAATCGCACCACATCGTGATCCGTTACGCCAACCATGACCGTCGTGGCCGTATCTCCGACGTAGCCTTCATATCGAACGCCCACATCTATGCTGACAACGTCTCCGAGCCGAATTCGCCGTCGGCCCGGGATGCCGTGGACGACTTCCTCGTTGACCGAAACGCAAATGACCCCGGGAAACCCGCGGTACCCGAGAAAAGCGCTTTCGGCGCCCTCGGCTTCGATCAAATCTCTGGCGTATTCGCCCAGCTCGCCCGTTGTTACGCCAGGCGCTACCGCCTCCGCCAGTTTATTCCTCACACGGGCGGCAATACCGCCGCTTGCTCGGAGTCCCTGCAAATCCTTCGCGGTCTTGATCAGCGCCATAACCCCTTCGTTTAACTGTCTATTCCGGCTGAACGATGCTTGCCACCTCTTCAGCCAATGCGTCGGCGCCTTGCGCCGAATCCACACGCGAGAGCAAGCCGCGTTTCGTGTACAGATCAATCAGGTCGCTGGTTTGACTGGCATAGACGTCCAGGCGGTTTTCAATGGTTTCCCGATTGTCGTCCGGGCGCTGGTACAGTTCGCCTCCGCAGGCGTCGCAAACACCCTCCTTGCGGGGAGGAATGTTGCGCACATGGAAATTCATGCCGCATTGGCGGCAAATCCGCCGCCCCGTAAGCCGATCGATCAGAACATCGCGCGGCGCATCGAGAAACACGACTCGCGCAATGCTGCCGCCCCGGGCCGTCAGACAAGTCTCCAAAAGCCGAGCCTGCGCCGTGGTTCTCGGGAATCCGTCGAGCAAGTACAGGGTTGCCGCAGCGCCTTCGTCCAAGCGATCCTCCACGAGGCGGACCATCACATCGTCGGGGACCAGCTCTCCTTTTTTCATGCAGGCGTCGGCCTCGCGCCCGGTCGGCGTTCCGGCCTGCACGGCGGCTCTGAGCATGTCGCCCGTCGAAAGATGCACGGCACCGAGCCGGTCCCTGATTTTTTCCGCCGTCGTTCCCTTGCCCGATCCGGGCGCTCCCAGCAGCACAATTATCCTTATCGCCATAGTGCCCTCTTTCCCTAACGCCTCGAGCGCAATTTTCCTTTTCGCAAGAAACCGTCGTAATGCCGCATGAGCAAATGGGATTCGACCTGGCGCATGGTATCCAGCGCGACGCCGACAATAATCAGCAGGCTTGTGCCTCCAAAAAAGGTCGCCACCTGCCAAGGCACTTCCATGACCTTGGCTAAAACAGAAGGAATAATGGCGATGACGGTAAGGAACACTGCGCCTGCCAAGGTAATTCTCGACATGGTACGATCCAGGAAATCTGCCGTGGGCCGCCCCGGCCGTATGCCTGGCACGTACCCTCCGTTCCGCTTCAGATCGTCCGCGATTTGAACAGGATTGAATTGGGTCGCCACCCAGAAATAGGAGAAGAACAGTATAAGCAATCCGTAGGCGATCAGATAGAGCGGTTCGCCCATGCCCATGGCAGCGGCCAGTCTCTGGAAAAACCATCCCCACGAGTGCGGAATGCGTCTCAGGAGCATAACGGGAAACATCAGCAGCGCCGAAGCGAAGATGATGGGCATCACGCCCGAATAGTTCACTCGCAGTGGCATGTAGGTGTTCTGTCCCCCGTACACTTTTCGCCCGACAACGCGCTTGGTGGTGTGAATCGGCACGCGCCGCTGCCCTTGCGTCAAGGCGACCGTTCCGGCCGTCACCGCAAGAAACATCAGCACGAGCCCTGCCAGATGGAAAATGTCGAAGTGCGCCACGCCGCCCACCTGCTGGAATCGGCCGGCAAGCGCAAAGATCGCAGCCGGCAGCCCGCTGACGATGTTTACCGTGATAATAAGCGAAATGCCGTTGCCGATGCCGTATTCGGTAATTTGCTCGCCCAGCCACATGATCAGCATGGCGCCAGTGGTCATGGACAGCACGGTCATCAGGCGGAAGGGCCACCCCGGCACGTCGACAAGAGGAGGATCGGCAGGCATTCCGAACGCACCGGGTTTTTCGAGGGCCATGGCCATGGTCAATGCCTGCACAATGCAAATGCCGATGGTCAAATAGCGGGTGATCTGCGTGAGCTTCTGACGTCCGGTATCGCCTTCGCGCGCCATGCGTTCCAGAGAAGGAACGACGGCCGTCATCAGTTGCAGGATAATGGATGCGCTGATGTAGGGCATGATGCCCAGCGCCCCCACCGCCACATTGCGAAGCGCGCCGCCGCTGAACAAATCGAGCATGGGCAGGAACCCGCCGCCGACATCGCTTTCAATGTTTCGGATCGCGAGCTGCAAGGCTGACGGATTGACCCCCGGCGTCGGCACGCTGGCGACAATGCGGCAGATGAACATGAGTCCGAAAGCGAAGAGAAGGCGCCGTCTCAGTTCAGGAATCTTGAACGAATTGACAAAAGCCGAAAACATCAGAGTTCCACTGTTTCACATGCGCCGCCTGCCGCCTCGATCTTCAGGCGGGCCTGCGCGCTGAATGCCTGCGCTTTCACAACAAGCCGGGTTTTGACATCTCCGAATCCAAGCGCCTTGATCGGAACAGGCCTGCGTGAACAGGCCATGAGCCCTTTCTCGGTCAGCGCTTCGCGATCCACCGTGGCTCCATCCGGAAAAACGGAAAGGTCTCCGACGTTGACCACCGCAAACACGGTTTTCTCGGAGCGAACAAAGCCGCGTTTCGGAACGCGGCGCACCAGGCGCATTTGACCGCCCTCGAATCCGATCTTGCGCTTGTGTCCCTTCCTCGCCATTTGGCCCTTGTGGCCTTTGCCACAGGTTTTTCCGGAACCCGAGCCCATGCCGCGTCCCACTCTGTTCCGCCGTCGCCGCGCGGACCCACTCTTTCCCATGCCATGCAGATTCATGAAAAGCGTCTCCCCCGTTCTTTTCGTGTCGGAGTCACGCGCTTCTGCGCATTGTTTCGATTTCGCTTTTGGACCGCATCGTTTCCAGCGCCTTGATCGTCGCCTTGACGACATTCAGCTTGTTGGCGCTTCCCAGCGACTTGCCCAGAACGTCGCGATAGCCAGCGGCTTCAAGAACAGCCCGCATGCCGCCGCCCGCAATGACGCCGGTACCCGGGGCAGCGGGCTTGATCAGGACTTTGGCGCCGGAATATTCGGCCAGCGCCTCGTGCGGAACGGTGCGGTCCTTCATCGTAACCTTAAACAGGCTCTTTCGCGCCATGCTGCCCCCCTTGCGGATGGCGTCGGCAACTTCGTTCGCCTTGCCGAATCCGAACCCGACACGTCCCGTCCGGTCGCCGGCGACAACCACGGCGCTAAAGCTGAATCGGCGGCCGCCCTTGACCACCTTGGAACAGCGGTTCACAAATACCACGCGCTCTTCCATTTCCGCGCTTGCAGCGTTTCTTTCCGAACTCACTTTGCCTCCTTGTCGCCCGTCGTTTTCGGATCTGCGGGCTCAGGCGCTGTTGCCGATCCCGCGCGCAGTCCGGAAGCCATGGCGCCTTCGACGATCGCTTTGATTCGGCCATGGTACTTGAAGCCTCCGCGATCCACAACCACGTCGCGAACTCCCTTTTCCACAATGGCAATTCCAGCCCGTTCGCCAAGCTTTCTGGCTCCCTCCACGTTCTTAGGTTCGCGATCTGGCGCGCTGGTCGCCGCAGCAATCGTTTCCCCTCGCTCGTCGTCAATGAATTGCACGGTCATGCGCTTACGCGAAACGGACAAGGCCATACGGGGCCTGTCAGCGGTCCCGGAAATCTTTTTTCTGATCCGCCGATGCCGATGTCGTCTGGCCTCGGTTCTCGACAATACGCTCATGCTGCCTGCCTCCCGCCGTTCGCCGCTAGGCGACCTTTTTACCCGCTTTCCGCCGCACGGATTCGCCGCGATAGCGTATGCCCTTGCCCTTGTACGGCTCGACCGGGTAGAACGAGCGAATCTTCGCCGCCGCATCGCCTACCTTCGCCTTGTCCAGTCCCGACACCGTCAAGACCGTTCCCCCTTCAACAACAACCGATACGCCATCGGGCACGGAATATTCGACAGGCTTGGGAAAGCCGAGATTCATCAGAAGCAAGGCGCCTCGCACTTCGGCGTTGAACCCGACCCCCTGTATTTCCAAGACCTTGACGAAGCCCTCGCTGACACCCACGCACATGTTTTGGATCAGGGTGCGAATCAGCCCATGCGCGCTCTTGGCTTCGCGCGACTGATCGTCCCGAACAACCCGAACCACGCCCTGCTCCACGATCAAGCCGATTTTCGGCGGCAAATCGAGAGAAAGAGAGCCTTTCGCGCCCTGCACCTCCACGCGCCCGGCTTCGACTTTAACCTCGACACCCCGAGGCGTTTCCAATGGTTTTTGTCCTGTTCGCGACACGCTTCAGACTCCTTGCATTTCCATTCACTACCAAACGGTGCAGATCAGCTCGCCGCCCACTTTGTTCCGCCGGGCTTCGGCATCCGTCATAACGCCTTTCGATGTGCTCAAAATAGCCACCCCCATACCGCCGAACACACGCGGAATATCGTTGGCGGACACATAGCGCCGCCAGCCCGGACGGCTCTGGCGCTTCAGACCGCGAATGACAGGCTCGTTTTCTTCGGCGTATTTCAAGTAGATCCGAAGGGTCTTGCTCTGTCCGCCTTCGACCCGGTAATTCACGATATAGCCTTCCTTCTTGAGAATTCTGGCCACTTCACCCTTGAAACGGGAATGCGGCATGTCCGCGGCTTCGTGCCCCGCCATGTGGGCGTTTCTGATCCGTGTCAACATGTCGGAAATCGGGTCGGTGCAACTCATGCCATCTCCTTATGCCGGAACCATGCCGGCTACCAACTGGCCTTGACGACGCCCGGAATGCGCCCCTCGAGCGCCGCTTCCCGGAAGCAAATTCTACACAGCATGAACTTGCGCATGAACGCTCTGCGCCTTCCGCAACGGCTGCAACGATTGTATTGACGCGCCGCGTATTTCGGCGCGCGCTTCGATTTGGCGATCCAGGACTTCTTGGCCACGGTTTCCTCCGGCTAATTCTTGCTGAACGGCATGCCGAACAGTTTCAAAAGATTGCGGGCTACATCGTCGGAATTCGCGCTGGTGACAATGACAACATCCATTCCCTGGCCTCCCCCGGCCACGCGATTGGGATCGATCTCCGGGAAGATGTCCACATCCCGCAATCCGATCGAATAATTGCCTCGTCCATCGAAACTGCGGGGCGACAGCCCGCGGAAGTCGCGAATTCTGGGCAGCGCCGCGTTAATCAGGCGATCCAGAAATTCGTACATTCTGGCGCCGCGCAAGGTGATTTTCGCGCCCAGATTCATACCTTCGCGCACCTTGAAGTTGGAAATGCTCTTGCGGGCTTTCGTCACGACCGGACGCTGCCCCGTAATGGCGGCCAAATCCTTCAGGCGCGCCTCGAAAGCATTCTTGTCCGCGATGCCAATGCCCATGTTGACCACGATCTTGACAAGCGCGGGCGCTTGCATGGCATGGGCCAGCCCCATTTCCTTCATCATCTGGGGAACAATTTCTTTTCTGTATTTTTCACGCAATTTCGCTGTCATCGTATGCCTACCCGTCGAACGAATGCCGACACGCGCGGCAGCGGCGAACTGACCGCTTGCCATCCTTTTCCTTACCGATCTTCACGCCTTTTTTACACGAGGGGCAATAGGGCATGAGATTGGACAAGTCCAACGCCGCGTCCTTTTGCACGAAACCGCCTTGCGGATGGTCCTGGCTTTTGCGCAGCGTCTTCCGCACGGGGTTCACCCCTTCGACAATGGCGCGCCCTCGCGTTCGCATCACCTGCAAAACTTTGCCTGTCTTGCCTGCCGAAGCGCCGGCAATCGCGATCACTACGTCGTTTTTTCTGATTCTTGGTACGCTCATCGTCCGTTCCTACAAGACCTCGGGCGCCAGGGAAACAACCTTGGCGCAATTCTTCTCGCGCAACTCTCTGGCAACCGGCCCCAAAACTCTCGATCCGATCGGGTTTCGGTTTTCGTCCACCAGCACCACGGCATTGTTGTCGAAGCGCACGCACGATCCGTCCTTCCGGCGGATCGCGTGGCGCGTGCGCACGATCAGTCCCGTGCACACTTGCCCGGCTTTAACAATGCCGCCGGGTTGAGCCTCTTTTACGGAGACCTTGATCAGATCCCCGATATGCGCGTATCGCTTGCGCTGACCCAGCACGCGGAAACAACACACGCGTCGCGCGCCGCTGTTGTCCGCCACCGCCAGATTGGTCTGTTCGGCTATCATTGGCTTTTCCCCGCAATTTCCAGAAGTCGCCAGCGCTTCATTTTGCTCAACGGCCGCGTTTCCATGATCATGACGCGGTCGCCAGCCGCCGCTTCGTTCTTTTCGTCATGAACATGAAGATTGGCGGAGTAGCGCACTACCTTGCCGTACAAGGGGTGGCGTTTCTTGCGCTCCACGCGGACGATCACGGTCTTGTCGCCGCTTCGCCGCAACACCACGCCTTTTCGCCTTCGCCTGGCGGCCCTCTCTGCGTTTCCCGCACGCTCAGTCATTCCGAAATCCCCCGTTCTTTCACAATTGTTTCCGCGCGCGCGACATCGCGTCGGACCGAGCGCAGCAGCAACGGCTGCTCCGACGAGTCGCCCGCGCCCTTTTTGATTCGCAAATCGAAAAGCTTCTTCCGAAGACTGTCGCGTTCCTGCAAAAGTTCATCGTTGCTCAAATCCCGCAAGGCGGAAGCTTTCATGGCAGTTCTCCGTCAGTGCCGCGCAATCAGTTGAGTGGGGAGGCCCAGTTTGGCGTCGGCCAGCCGCAACGATTCGCGAGCGACCATTTCCGGAACGCCTGCGATCTCGAAGAGAACCATGCCCGGCTTCACGACCGCCACCCAGTGATCCGGAGCTCCTTTCCCCTTGCCCATTCTGACTTCGATCGGCTTTTTCGTCACAGGCTTGTCCGGAAATATTCTGATCCAGAGCTTGCCCTTGCGCTTCATGTGACGGTTGATCGCCACACGACACGCTTCGATCTGCACGCTTTTCACCCAGCCACGGCCCAGCGATTTCAACCCGTATTCGCCAAAACTCAAACGGGTTTTCGACCGTGCGGTTCCCCGGCGGCTTCCGCGTTGCACTTTCCGATACTTGACCCTTTTAGGCATTAGCGGCATGATATACGCCCCTGTTTCCCGTCGGCTTGCCGCCGGTCTGTTCCTTAGGCACAATCCAAACTTTTATGCCGATCCTTCCCGCCGTCGTGGCCGATTCGGCAAAACCATAGTCAATGGCGGCCCGGAGCGTGTGCAAGGGTATCTTTCCGTTCTTGTACCACTCCACACGCGCGATTTCCGCTCCGCCCAGTCGTCCTCCGGCTCGTATCTTGATGCCTTCCACGCCCATGTCCATCGCCGTTTGCATGGCCCGTTTCATGGCGCGACGCAACGATACGCGCCGAGCCACTTGCAGGGCGATGTTCTCGGCCACCAGCTGGGCGTTCGTGTCGGCATTGCGTATTTCCTTGATTTCAACATAGATTTCCTTGCCGGTCACCTTCACCAATTCCTCGCGAATGCGATCGATTTCCTGACCCTTGTGTCCGATGACGTAGCCGGGTCGCGCCGTGAACACGTTCACGCGCACCCGGTTGGCATAGCGTTCGATCGTTACGCCGGGAACAGCCGCGTTTTCGAGGCGCTTCTTGACGATGCCCCGGATAACCGTATCCTCCGCGAGCAGGCTTCCGAAGCTTCTCTTGTCGGCGAACCATCGGGATCGCCAGTTCTTATCGACCGCTACACGCAGTCCCGTTGGATGTACCTTCTGGCCCAAAGCGCTACTCCTTTATTCTTGCGGTTCCCGACTTTCCGTGCCGTCGGTCAATACGACTGTCAAATGGGCCATACGCTTTCGTATGGGTCGTACGCCGCCGCGCGCGCGCGCCCAAAAACGTTTCATTCTCGGCCCTTCGTCTACGACGGCCCGCTTGACAATCAGGCCGTTCACATCCAGCTTGGCGTTGTTTTCGGCATTGGCAATGGCCGACTTGAGCGTTTTGCCCAGAAGCCGGGCGGATTTCCGGTCGCAGTGTCCGGTAACATCCAGCGCTTCCGACACCGGACGCCCCTGAATGCGCCGCGCCAAGTCTCGCGCTTTCGAGGGCGACAATCTGACAAATCTTGTTCGGGCTTGCACGTCCATGATGGCCCCTGCCTATTTTTGCGAAACCGTCTTGTCTGTATGCGAACCATGTTTGCGGAACACGCGTGTCGGGGCGAATTCGCCCAGCCGATGTCCCACCATGTTTTCCGTCACGAAAATGGACACATGCTGTTTTCCGTTATGTATGGCAAACGTGTGCCCTACGAAGTCCGGTACGATCATGGATCGGCGCGACCAAGTCTTGATGATGCGCTTGTCTCCCGACCGGTTCATCGTTTCCGCTTTTTTCAGCAGCTTGGCGTCCACGTAGGGTCCTTTTTTTATCGAACGCGCCATGGCCTACGACCTCCGTTTCACAATGAAAGTGCTGGACGGATTCCGTTTCGACCGGGTTTTCCCGCCCTTGGCAAGCTTGCCCCATGGCGAAACGGGATGGCCGCCGCCGGAACTGCGGCCCTCGCCGCCGCCCATCGGGTGGTCCACCGGGTTCATGGCCACGCCGCGAACCGTGGGGCGAATGCCGCGCCAGCGACGGCGCCCGGCCTTGCCGTCGGACTGCGCGGAATGATCCGGGTTTCCGACCTGGCCAACCGTAGCCATGCATTGGACATGCACCTTGCGAATCTCTCCCGACGGCAGCTTGACGTTGGCGTATTTCCCTTCGCGGGACATGAGCTGGGCGCCTTCGCCCGCTGAACGCACCATCGTGCCGCCGCCACCGGGTTTCAACTCCACATTGTGCACGGTCATTCCCAGAGGAATGCGCGCGAGCGGCAGCGCATTGCCCTCCAGCGGTTCGGCTTCCGGACCCGACATCAGGTTCGCCCCGACCGTCAGTCCGAGCGGAGCCAGAATGTAGCGCTTCTCTCCGTCGGCGTAATGCAGCAGCGCAATATTGGCCGACCGGTTCGGATCGTACTCGATGGCCGCCACACGCGCGGGAATGCCATGCTTGTCTCTCCGAAAATCCAGTATGCGCTGCCGCCGCTTGTGGCCCCCGCCGCGATGGCGAACGGTTACCCTGCCGGATGCATTGCGTCCGGCCGTCCGTTTCTTGGACCGCACAAGCGAACGTTCCGGACGGTCGCGCGTTATCTCCTCGAACGTTGAAACCGAGGTGAACCTCATGCTGGCCGTTGTCGGCTTGTATTTTCTGTTCGGCATAATGAAAACCGTCCCCTTTGCTCGCCTGGCTAGGCCGTTTCGATCTTGTCTCCGGCCTTCAGGGTAACCACCGCGCGCTTCCAGTCCGGCCGCTTGCCATAGCGCGCTGTTCTTTCTCTCTTCCGCTTGCCCGGCATATTCATCGTATTGACCCGGATAACGGAGACCCCGAACATTTGCTCCGTCATACGCTTGATTTGAATCTTGTTCGCCCGCGGCGCCACTTCCAGCAAATACTGGTTGTTCTTCTCCGCAAGAGCCGTTCCCTTTTCCGTGGTCTGAACTTTCTTGATGATAACGGGCGAGTCCATCAGCTTGCTTCCTCCGAACCTGTTCCGGCTGGCGCGGCCTTTTCGCCGCTTCGATGGGAGCCGGCGCGACGCAAAGGCTCGAACCGCTTGCGGACGGCCGCCAATCCGTCCCGGTCCAAAACGAGTGTCGGATAGCGCATCACGCGATAGGCGCTGACGCTGTCCGCGCGAACCACCTCTACATTGGCGATGTTCCGAGTCGCGAGCCGGACGTTTTCCCCGACGGTTCCGAGCATGAACAGCGCGGGCGCCGAAACATTCAGCGCTTTCATGAGCGCGGTCCAGTGACGCGTCCTGGGTTCGTCCAGCTCGATGGCCTCGACGACTTTCACTTGTTCGGCGACAATCGCATCGCTGAAGGCCAACTGAAAGGCAAGCCGGGCCGACCTGCGGTTGACTTTCACGGAATAGTCTCTCGGATGGGGGCCGAACGCGACGCCGCCGCCCCGCCAAACCGGCGATTGCTTGTAGCCGGCGCGGGCGCGCCCGGTTCCCTTCTGACGCCACGGCTTGGTTCCGCTGCCGGACACGCGCCCTTTCGATAGCGTGGAAGCCGTGCCCGCCCTGCGGGCGGCCTGTTCGGCTATCACGCTTTCGCGGAGGGCCTGGCGACCCTTGCTACGGTTCGGCAGCCGACTGTCCGGAAACTCGACCGTTCCCGCCTCGGCGCCTTGTTGATCGTATACCGTCAACTTGCTCATGAAACCTTGTCCTTCTTCTTGCATGCCTTGCGCACCAGCACTATGCCGCCCTGCGGCCCCGGAACCGCGCCCTGAACAAGCAGCAAGTTGTTCTCCGGGCGCAACCCGACGAGTTTAAGATTCTGCTGCGTGCGCCGAACGTTTCCCATGCGGCCCGGCATGCGCTGGCCCTTGATGACGCGCGCCGGAAAAGAACACTGCCCGATGGACCCCACACGCCGTTTCGAGTGGCCGCCATGGGTCATGAACCCGCCGCCCATGTTGTGCCGCTTGATCAGGCCGGCGAAGCCGCGCCCCTTGGTCATGCCGATCACGTCCACATGCGAAACGCCCTGGAAAATTTCCACTGTGGCCGCATCGCCCGGCTTCAGGTTCTCGTCGCCATCTTCCAGACGGAATTCCCGCAATCGTCGCTTGAACGAAGCGCCCGTCTTGCGGAAGCGACCCGCTGCCGGCTTGGTCAGCGAACGCTCGCGACAGTCTTCGAACCCCAGCTGGATGGCGTCGTATCCGTCGCGTTCCCTGGTTTTTCGCTGCACGACGACACAAGCGCCCGCCTCGATGACCGTTACGGGAATGCGTACGCCGTCCTGGTCGTAGACCTGCGTCATCCCGAGTTTTCTTCCAATCAGTCCCCGCATGGTATCCCCGGCTAGATTTTGATCGTGATGTCAACGCCCGCAGGCAAATTCAGCTTCTTCAACTCGTCCACCGTCTTGGCCGTCGGCTCCATGATGTCGAGCAGCCTTTTGTGCGTCCGCATTTCGAACTGGTCCATAGACTTCTTGTCCACGTGCGGGCTGCGGTTCACCGTGAACCGCTCGATACGGGTGGGCAACGGAACGGGCCCGACGATCAGCGCGCCCGACCCTTTCGCCGTCTCGATGATATCCGTTACGGCCTGATCCAGCACGCTATGATCGTAGGCCTGCAATCGTATCCGTATACGCTGTCCGTCCATGGGAGTATCTCACCTGTTCACAAGTTCGTCCCGCACCGAGGCGGGCGCCACATCAAGCTGTTCCGGTTCCATCGTGTGGCGGCCGTGCCCGGCCGTCAGCGACCTTATCGCCGTCGCATATCCGAACAGTTCCGCGAGCGGCACAACGGCGCGGACGGTCTGGTCCTCGCCACTGGCGACGATCTCCCGGATTTTCCCTCTTCGTCCGTTCAGATCTCCAATCACGTCCCCCACGTGCGCGCCGGGCGTTTCGATCTCCAGCGCCATGACGGGCTCGAGAATTTCCGGGCGGGCGGCAACGGCGGCTTCGCGAAACGCCAGCAGGGCGGCGGTGCGGAACGCGATTTCCGTGGACAGCGCCTCGTCGAACACGCCATCGACAATTCGCACGCCAACGTCACGCATAGGGAAGCGAGCCAACACGCCGGTCGCGAGTCCGTCCTTGACACCTTCTTCGATGGCGGCGTGAAATCGTTCGGGAACCCGCCGCCGATCCGTTTCGAAAACAATCTCGTTGCCGGCCGACCGCTCGCGCGGACCGACCTCGAGAACAACGCGCGCGACTTGGCGCTGCCCGCCGGCTTCGCGATCGAACAAATGTTCGCCGCGCGCGGTGGCGGCAACGGTTTCGTAATAGGCCACCATGGGCTTGCCGACACGGGCATCCACTCCGAATTCGCGCCGCATGCGGTCGTGGAGAATTTCCAAATGCAATTCTCCCATTCCGCCCATCACCGTTTGCCCGGTTTCCTGATTGCAATGAACGACGCAGGTCTGATCTTCGGCGGCAAGCAGCGCCAGCGCCTGCTCGACCTGATCCTTGTCCGCCCGACTGCGCGGTTCCACCGCCATGAACATGACCGGTTCGGGAAAGGGTATTCGCTCCAGCTCGATCGGCGCGTTTTCGGCGCAGAGCGTGTCGCCTGCCGCTACGTCGCGCAGCCCGACAAGCGCGCCGATTTCGCCGGAGAACAGCGTGTCGGTTTCGTCGCGGCTGTCGGCATGTAGCCGCAGCAGTCGCGTAGCGCGCATGCGTTGTTTCGTGCGGGGATTGTACAGATTCTGTCCCTTGACGATTTGGCCGGAATAGACGCGAACGAGGGCCAGGCGGCCGGCATAGGGATCGCCGGCCAGCTTGAAGGCCAGCGCGCACAATTCGGAGTCTTGCGCGTGGCGCGCGAGATCAACGCCCGTACGCGGATGCTTGCCGTCGACCGGCGGCACATCGAGCGGAGAAGGCAGGAAATCGGTGACGGCATCGAGCAACGGGCGCATGCCCAAATTGCGCAGAGCCGCACCGCACAGCGCGGGCGAAACGCGACAGGCCACGGTCGCCCGGCGGAGACCGGCCAGAACTTCGTCGGCCGGCACATCGGCGTTTTCCATATAGCGTTCCAAAATCGTGTCGTCGTTTTCCGCCAGCGTTTCCAGCATGCGCGCGCGCGCCTCTTCCGCGCGAGCCGCCTGGTCGGCGGGTATGTCTTCCCAGACGGGAGGGGTGGCGGGATCGATCGGGTCGTGCGCGCATGCGCGCATGCGCACCAGATCAATAATGCCCTTCAAGGCATCCCCGCATCCGATCGGAATCTGGACAGGAACAACGGTGGCGCCAAGCCGTTCGCGTACGCGACCGAGCACGCGCTCGAAATTCGCTCCGGCGCGGTCCATCTTGTTCACGAACACAAGGCGGGGCACCCGGTAGCGGTCCGCCTGGCGCCATACGGTCTCGGATTGCGCCTGTACGCCGCCCACGCCGCAGAACACGCCGACCGCTCCGTCGAGAACCCGCAGCGACCGCTCGACTTCGGCCGTAAAATCCACATGGCCCGGCGTATCGATCAAATTCACTTGCCGTTCCCGCCAGAAGAACGTTGTGGCCGCGCTCAGAATGGTAATGCCGCGCTCCTTTTCCTGAGCCATCCAGTCCATCACGGCATTGCCTTCGTGCACTTCGCCCATTTTGTGAACGCGCCCGGAATAGAAGAGCATGCGCTCGGAAATCGTCGTCTTGCCCGCGTCGATATGGGCAATAATGCCCATGTTGCGAACGCAATCCAGCTCGCGCAATCGCGTGCCATCGCCGCTGCCGCGCACCGCCCGATTCCTGTTGTGAGCTTTCTGTGTCAAAACCGCTGCCATGTTGCCGTGTTTCTCTTGTTAATTCGTCACCAGGCGTAATGGGCGAACGCCTTGTTCGCTTGCGCCATCTTGTGCGTGTCTTCCTTTTTGCGTACGGCGTTGCCCTGATTCGCGAACGCGTCCATGAGCTCCTGGGCCAGCGCCTTGGACATGGCGACGCCCTTGCGCGCCGACGAGTACTGAATCAGCCAGCGCAACGCCAACGCAAGCTGACGCTCCCGGCTCACGTCCACAGGCACCTGATAGGTGCCTCCGCCCACGCGCCGCGAACGGACTTCCACTCGGGGCTTGATGTTGTCAACGGCCCGAATCAGCGTTTCGATCGGGTCCTGCTTCGTTTTCGCGCCGATTTCCTCGAGCGCGCCGTACACGATGCGTTCGGCGACGGATTTCTTTCCGCGCTTCATCACGTAATGGATCATCTTGGCCACCAGCTCGCTGTCGAACTTCGGGTCGGGAGTCAAGATTTGCTTTTGAGATTTGCGCCTGCGCGCCATGGCTGTCTCCTACGATGCCTTCGGCCTTTTCACGCCATACTTGGAACGGCTCACTTTTCTCTTGTCCACTCCCAGGCTGTCCAGCGCGCCGCGCACGATATGGTAGCGCACGCCCGGCAAATCGCTGACACGCCCTCCGCGGACCAACACCACGCTGTGCTCCTGAAGATTATGCCCTTCGCCAGGAATATACGCGTTGACCTCGAAGCCCGAAGTCAGACGCACCCGCGCGACTTTTCGCAGAGCGGAGTTGGGCTTCTTGGGCGTTTGCGTTCGCACGTCGAGGCAGACTCCGCGACGCTGCGGACATTTCTTCAACGCGGGCGACTTGCTCTTGCCGCGCGCACGTCCGCGTCCCTTTCGCACCAGTTGATTCGTCGTGGGCATTGCACCATCCTTCCGCTCGAACAAAAAAAGAAGCAAAGACCGTATCACATTCGTTTCGCGAAGATCAATGCTTATCCGAGCAATTCTTTCAGATTTTTTCCTGCCTCGTTATCAGGCAATTCGGGCTCCGAAAATTCGTCCGTTTCGATCGGCTCCGCCAGCGGCACCAGCTTGATGTTGCGATACATGGGGAACCCGGTTCCACCCGGGATCAAATGCCCCATAATCACATTCTCCTTGAATCCGCGCAATTCGTCCAGACGGCCGAGCGTGGCCGCTTCCGTCAGCACGCGCGTCGTATCCTGAAAGGATGCCGCCGAAATGAAACTCTCGGTCGAAAGCGACGCCTTGGTGATTCCCAGCAGCGCCGGCACCGATTCGGCCGGACGCTTGCCCTCCATCTTGGCCGCCTCGTTCACCTCGAGAAACGCCTGCTTCATCACCTGATCGCCCCACAGGAAATCCGTTTCGCCCGGATTGGTGATCTTGACCTTGCGCAGCATCTGGCGCACAATCACTTCGACATGCTTGTCGTTGATTTCCACGCCTTGCAGATGATAGACTTGCTGGACTTCCTTCACCAGATATTCCTGCAGGGCCTGCGGCCCGCACACGTCGAGGATTTCCTGGGGCACGATGGGACCGTCCGTCAACTGCTGGCCGCGCTTGACCTTGTCGCCTTTAAAGACGACAATATGCTTGCCCATCGGAATCAAATGCTCTTCCTCGCCTCCGGTGGTTTCGTCGCGTATGATCAGGCAACGGCGCCCGCGCTGGTTCGGCCCGAAGTCCACAACACCCTCGATTCGGGCGATTTCCGCCGCGTCCTTGGGTTGCCGAGCCTCGAATAGCTCGGCGACTCTGGGCAGACCGCCGACGATGTCGCGGGTTTTGGATTCCTTGCGCGGCGTTCGGGCCAGCAAGTCGCCTGGCGACACGGATGTGCCGGCATCGACCATAACCCGCGCGCCAGCCGGAATGGAGTAAAAACCCATGATTTCGCCGGAATCGTCGTTTCGCAAGATGATTTGCGGATGCAGCGACTTCTTGCTTTCCAGCACGACAATGCCGATCGATCCCGTCGCATCGTCCACTTCGCGTTTGATGGAGACGTTTTCGACAAAATCGTGAAAGCCGACCACTCCGGCTTGTTCGGCGAGGATCGGCACGCTGTACGGATCCCACTTGGCCAGCAGCTCGCCGGCGGAGACCGTATCGCCGTCCGCCTTGAATATCTGCGCGCCGATCGCCGCCGTATAGCGTTCAAGCTCATGCCCCGAGTTGCTGTGAACGCTAAGGATGCCGTTCTTGTTCAGCGCCACGAAATGGCCGCTAGGACTGCGCACGGCGCGCAAGTCGTGATGGCGCACAATGCCGCCTTTTTTGGCCACGATCTCGGGTTGCTTGAAGATCGCACTGGCCGTGCCGCCAATGTGAAACGTGCGCAAGGTCAGCTGTGTGCCGGGCTCGCCAATGGATTGGGCGGCGATCGTTCCCACAGCCGTACCCACGTCCACGGGCCGACCCGTAGTCAAATCGCGCCCGTAGCATCGCGTGCAGAGGCCGCGCCGCGACTCGCAGGTCAATACGCTGCGGATACGGATCGAATCCATGCCCAAACGTTCGATGCGTTCGCAAGCGCTCTCCGTGATTTCCTCGCCGGATTTCACCACGCATTGCCCGGTGATCGGATCCATGATTTCGTTCAGCGATGTGCGCCCCGCAATGCGGCGGCGCAGAGGGATCGTTTCCTCGTCGCCTTCCATAATGGCGCCCACCTCGACACCGTTGGCCGTGTTGCAATCCTGTTCCACGATAATCACATCGTGCGCCACATCCACAAGTTTCCGCGTCAGATAGCCCGCGTCCGCCGTTTTCAGAGCCGTGTCCGCCAACCCCTTTCGGGCGCCGTGGGTGCTGATGAAATATTCCAGCACGCTAAGCCCCTCGCGGAAATTCGCGGTGATCGGACGTTCGATGATCTCTCCGGACGGTTTGGCCATCAGACCGCGCATGCCGCACAACTGGCGAATCTGCTGCCGACTGCCGCGCGATTTCGAATCCACCATCATAAAGACCGGGTTGCACTCGTCGCTGCCCTTGTTGTCCTCGATGGCGCGATACATCGCCTCGGACACTTCGTCGGTAGCCTGCGTCCAAATGTCGAGCACCTTGTTGTGCCGCTCGCCGTCGGTCACAACGCCTTGCCGGTACTGATTGCGAACGGTGGCAACCTGTTCGCGAGTCCGCTCGACGATGTCCGGCTTTTCGGACGGAACAATCAGGTCCACAAGTCCGACCGAAACGCCGGCATGCGTCGCATACTCGAACCCCAGGCTTTTCAGCGCGTCCAGGATTTCAACCATGCGGGCATGAGGCGCCACAGCGTAGCAGCTTGCGATCAAATCTCCGACCATGTTCTTGTCGACCAGTTTGTTGACGAACCCGATTTCGGGAGGCAAAACCTCGTTGAAGAAAACGCGCCCCACCGTGGTGCGGATACGTTTGGAACTCTTGTCGCCGCGCAGCGTATCCCGGTTGAAATCCGGGTTCCGGAACCGGATCATGTCATGAAGTCCGACATTTCCGTTCTGGTAGGCCAAGCGG
The DNA here is from genome assembly GCA_007134465.1 of Kiritimatiellia bacterium. Lineage (GTDB taxonomy): Bacteria > Verrucomicrobiota > Kiritimatiellia > UBA8416 > SLMC01 > SLMC01. The sequence goes on from SLKS01000311.1 coordinate 36,427, forward strand.
ACTTCCCATGCGTCGGCGAACAACGGAAGCGATTCGGTCTCAGGTTCGCCTCGGTCCGCGGCAAAGGCGCGCAGCTTCTCCTTTTGGCTCAAGGTGGTGAGATAATAGATGCCCAGCGCGATGTCCTGCGTTGGCGTCATCATCGAACGCCCGCTGGAGGGCGAAAAGATGTTGTTCGTCGACATCATGAGCAGCCGGGATTCCTGCTGGGCCTCGATGGAGAGGGGCACATGGACCGCCATTTGGTCTCCGTCGAAGTCTGCGTTGAACGCCGTACAGACCAAAGGATGGATCTGGATCGCTTCGCCTTCCACAAGGATCGGCTCGAAGGACTGAATGCTCAGCCGATGCAGGGTCGGCGCCCGGTTGAGCATCACGGTCTTCCCTTTCACGACCTCCTCGAGAATGTCCCAGACCTCGTCCGTTTGACGTTCGATCAGCTTCTTCGCGCTGCGGACGGTATGAACAACGCCCATGTCCTTCAACCGCTTGATGATGAACGGCTCGAAAAGAACCAGCGCCATTTTCTGCGGCAAACCGCACTGGTTGAGCTTCAGCTCCGGACCCACAACAATAACCGAACGGCCGGAATAGTCCACGCGCTTGCCAAGAAGATTCTGGCGGAACCGGCCGCTTTTGCCACGCAGCATGTCGCTCAGGGATTTCAACGGACGATTGCCCGCGCCCGTTACCGCTCTGCCGTGACGTCCGTTATCGAACACGGCGTCCACGGCCTCCTGAAGCATCCGCTTTTCGTTGCGAATGATCACGTTCGGGGTTTTGAGTTGCTGGAGATTCTTGAGACGGTTGTTGCGGTTGATAACGCGCCGATACAAATCGTTCAAATCCGATGTGGCGAACCGGCCGCCTTCCAGCGGAACCAGCGGACGAAGTTCCGGCGGTATGACCGGCAGCACGTCGAGAATCATCCATTCGGGCCGCGTTCCGCTGCTGCGAAACCCCTCGGCCAGCTTCATTTGCTTGGACAGTTTCTTGCGCGTCTGCTTGTTGCGCGTCTTGTCCATGGCCTCTTCCAGTTCCTCGAGAAACTTGTCCAGATCGACCCCGGCCAGCGCATCCCGAATCGCTTCCGCACCCATTTTCGTCTCGAAAGACGATTCGCCGTATTTCTCCGCCGCCTCGCGGTATTCCGCTTCGCCGAGCAACTGCCGGAGCTTCAACGGCGTATCGCCGGGATTCGTAACGAGATGATCCTCGTAATACAGAACTCGCTCCAGGCTGGAGGTCGTCATGTCCATCATGAGTCCGATGCGGCTCGGCGTGCATTTGAAGAACCAGATGTGCGACACGGGAACCGCCAGCTCGATATGGCCCATGCGCTCGCGCCGAACTTTCGACAATGTCACCTCAACGCCGCACCGGTCGCAAATGACGCCCTTGTGCTTGATTCGCTTGTATTTGCCGCAACTGCATTCCCAATCCTTCGTGGGGCCGAAAATGCGCTCGCAAAACAGTCCGCCCCGTTCAGGCTTGTAGGTCCGGTAATTGATTGTTTCCGGATTCTTGACCTCGCCCCAGCTCCAGGACCGAATGTTTTCGGGCGATGCCAGCGTAATGGCGATGGCATTGAAACCGCCGGTATTGGCATCCCCGATGATTTGCTTGGCGGCATGGTAGTTCAAAACGCGTCCCCCACATCGCGGATTATGCTGGACGGCATATCCGCCCCGCTTCCTCGCATTTCCAGCTTCAGGCAAAGCCCCTGCAATTCGTTCACGAGCACGTTGAAGGATTCGGGGATGCCTGCTTCGAGCGTGTTTTCGCCTTTGACAATCAGCTCGTACATGCGGGTTCGGCCCGCAACATCGTCGCTCTTGACCGTCAGCAGCTCCTGAAGCGCGTAGGCTGCGCCGTAGGCTTCCAGAGCCCACACTTCCATCTCGCCCATGCGCTGCCCGCCATATTGGGCCTTGCCGCCCAACGGCTGCTGGGTAACCAGGGAGTAGGGCCCCACGGCGCGGGCGTGGATCTTGTCGCTGACCAAATGATGCAGTTTCATCATGTAGATGTAGCCGACCACTACGCGTTGCGCGAACGGCTCGCCGGTGCGGCCGTCGCACAAGATCGCCTTGCCGTCCCGCGAGAAGCCCGCCTTCTCGATAAGGTCGGATACGTCCGATTCCGGTATGCCGTCGAACACCGGCGAGGCCACGTGCATTCCCAACGCCTTGCAGGCCAGCCCCAGATGGGTCTCGAACACCTGGCCAAGGTTCATTCGGGACGGCACCCCCAACGGATTCAGAACGATGTCCACGGGAGTTCCGTCATCGAGGAACGGCATCTCGAAATCGGGCACAATCCGGGCGACCACACCCTTGTTGCCGTGCCGTCCTGCCAGCTTGTCTCCAACCGCAAGATTCTTCTTGGTGACGACATAGACCCGAGCCTGTTTGATGATCCCCGAATCCATCTCGTTGCCGTTTTCGATCCGGCCGACCGTGTCGTCGTGCTCCACATCGAGTTCGGCGAATTTCGTCTTGTATTCTCCGACAATCTCGTCGATCTTCACCTGGATGGGGCTTCGCTCGATCTGGATGTGATCGCAAACGAGCGCCAGTTTGCGAAGCAGCGTCTTCGTGATCTTCTTGTTGGCCGGGATGACGATTTCTCCGGATTCGGCGTCGAGCACTTCCAAGGGAATTTTTTCGCCCAGCAAAATGTCGCTCAGCTTTTCGGCGATTTCGTCCGTCAACTTCTGTCGCGTTTCGCGATGCTCGTCCTTGGCGGATTTCAGTTTCTGCTTTCGCTCGGCAGGGGTGAAATCGGCCCGCGGCGTTTCCTTGTGGGCCGTCACTTTCACATCCATGACGATGCCATAGGTTCCGCTGGGCACGGTCAGGGACGTGTCGCGCACTTCCGCGGCCTTTTTTCCGAATATCGCCCGCAGCAACCGCTCTTCCGGCGCCAGTTCCGTTTCGCTCTTCGGGGTGATTTTCCCAACGAGAATGTCGCCGGGCTTGACCTCGGCGCCGACGCGGATCACGCCGTCGGGCATTAGATTTCTCAGGGCCTCCTCGCCCACGTTGGGAATGTCGCGAGTGATTTCCTCCGGGCCCAGCTTGGTGTCGCGCGCGCCCACTTCGAATTGCTGTATGTGAACCGAGGTAAAGACGTCGTCGCGCACCACCCGTTCGCTGATCAGCACAGCGTCCTCGAAATTGTAGCCGCTCCAAGGCATGAACGCGACGAGCAGATTCTTGCCCAGCGCCATTTCGCCCTCTTGCGTGGCGGGGCCATCCGCCAGCACCGTGCCCTTTTTCACCTTTTCCCCAACGCGCACCACGGGCTTCTGATTGAAGCACGTGCCCGCATTCGAGCGCCGAAACTTCTGGAGCCGATAGACGTTGTATGTGGACGGATCCGCTTTTTTCCCGGGCATCTTTCCGTCGCGGGAAACCAGAATGGTGTCGGCCGACACATAGGCCACAATGCCCGGCTGGCTGGCGACCACCACAACCCGCGTATCGCGCGCCACGCGCTCTTCCATGCCGGTGGCTACGAAAGGCCGTTCAGCGTTGAGCAACGGCACCGCCTGTCGCATCATGTTGGCGCCCATCAGCGCACGGTTGGCATCGTCGTGCTCGAGGAATGGAATCAGGCCGGCTGCCACGCTCACCACTTGCTTGGGCGAAACGTCCATCCATTCCACTTTCTCCCGCAGAGCTTCCATGAACTCGCCACGGTAACGGACGGAGACCGTGCTGTTGGCAAACCGGTTCTTGGCGTCCAGAGGAGCATTGGCCTGGGCAATGACATATTTCTCTTCCTGGTCGGCCGTTAAATACTCGACATGGTCGGTAACGACACCCTTGTCTACTTTTCGATAGGGGCTTTCCAGAAACCCGAATTCGTTGATGCGCGCGTAAATGCACATGGAGGAAATCAGGCCGATATTGGGTCCCTCCGGCGTTTCGACAGGACAAATCCTGCCGTAATGGCTGCTGTGCACGTCCCGCACCTCGAATCCGGCGCGCTCCCTGTTCAGGCCGCCGGGCCCCAAGGCGCTCAGCCGCCGCTTGTGGGCCAGTTCCGCCAGCGGATTCGTCTGATCCATGAACTGGCTCAATTGACTGCGCCCGAAAAAATCCTGGACGACCGCCGACAGCGACTTGGAGTTGACCAAACGCTGCGGAGAAAGAACACCCGTTGCGGGATCGAACAGCGTCATGCGTTCCTTGATCAAACGCTCGGTTCGAGCCAGACCGATTCGGCACTGGTTTTCCAGAAGCTCGCCCACCGTTCGCACGCGCCGGTTGCCCAGATGATCGATGTCGTCGATCGTCTCTTCGCCTTTGCGTATCTTAATGAGATGGCGCACGGTCTCCACAACATCCTCGACGCTCAAAACGCGCCGTTCGCCTTCGTCCGTCTTCTGCTTCAGACCGAGCTTCCGATCGATCTTGTAGCGCCCTACCCGTCCCAAATCGTAGCGACGCGCGTCGAAAAAAAGTCTTTTCAGCAACTGCCGCGCATTGGAGGGCGTAGCCGGATCGCCTGGGCGCAGACGATGGTACATGTCCTTCAGAGCCTCGTCCGCGCTATGCGTGGGATCCGCCTTGACGCTGGCCAGAAAAACACCCTCGTCCCAGGAAACGTCCACCACTTCGGCCGACTTATGTCCGGCGTCCCGCATCGCTTCCAGCGCCGCAGCGGAAACCGGCTCGTACTTTCTGGCCAGAACCGTCTCGGAATCGAAATCGTGCACATTGTCCTTGAAGGCCAGATTCTTCAGCGCGCTATCGGGCGGAATCTTGTCGAGCTTCAGGGTCTTGACCGCGTAGAAGAGACCGAGCAATTCGTCGTCGGAGCCATAGCCGAGCGCCCGGAGAAACGAGCTGACAAGAAATTTTCTTCGCCGGCGCCGCCGGTCCAGGAATATCCAGATCAGATCGGAAATGTCGAATTGGATATCCACCCACGAACCGCGATCCGGAATGATCCGCATGGAGTAGAGCGTGATGGCGTTCGGATGCTGAGTCTGTTCGGAACAAATGCCCGGGGAACGGTGCAGCTGACTGACCACAACGCGGTCCGCGCCGTTCACTATGAAGGCGCCGTCGTCGGTCATGAGCGGCACTTCGCCCATGTACACGCTGTCTTCGCGAATCTCGTCTCCGTCCTTGATGCGAAACGTCACGTGCAACGGCGCCGCATACGTTTGCCCTTCGATACGGCACTCCATCGCGCTCGTCTTGGGTTCGGAAAGTTCATACTTGACGAAATCGAGCACATAGCGCCCGTCGTAGCTCTCGACAGGAAACACTTCCCTGAAAACGCTCTGAAGCCCCTGCTGCTTTCTCCGGCTCGGAGGCGTATCCATTTGCAGAAAGCTGCGATAGGAGTTCGTCTGGATCTCGATGAGATCCGGCGGCTCGATCACGGCATGCAGCTTGCCAAAGTTGGTTTTCTCCGACATAGAGCCTTTCCTTCTTCCCTAAAAGTCGCGTTCCGCAGTCGTTGTCGTCACTCTTCCGCTGCGGCACGATCGCCTTCGCCTGCCGAGCGGCTTGGACCTGAACTACTTCACTTCGACTGTGGCGCCGGCCGCCTCGAGCTTCTTCTTGATGCTGTCGGCCTCGTCCTTGGCAATGCCTTCTTTAACCGGCTTCGGCACGCCTTCCACCAAATCCTTGGCATCCTTGAGCCCCAAGCCCGTGATCGCGCGGACTTCCTTGATGACGCCGATCTTCTGCGAACCGAATCCGGTCAGCATCACGGTGAATTCCGTTTGCTCCTCGGCTGCGGGCGCCGCTCCGGCGGCGGCAGGGGCGGCGGCCATCATGGCCGGAGCCGCGGCCGATACGCCCAGCCGTTCTTCCAGAGCCTTGACGAGTTTGGACAATTCCAGCACCGAAATGCCTTCGACCCAGTCGACGAATTCGGCCATCTTGCCCGTGACCTGAACCGATGGAGCCTGCGCGGAATCCGCGTTGCCTTCCGGGGCTTCCTTGACCTCTACGCTCTCTTCTTTCTCTGCCATGATGCACTCCTGTCCTATGGTTTTTTCCGGCCAATCACCCGACTACTCGGACTCGCTCTTCTTCGTTTCCGCCGCTTTCAGCACGTACAGCAAACTTGCCGTTTTCTGCCTGAACACGCCAGCCAACCGCGACATCGGAGCCGCCAAGGTTCCGGCAAGCATGGCGTACAGAATCTCGCGCGACGGAATGTCGGCCAAGCTGACGATATCGGCTGCGGAGAGGGCTTTGCCGCTCATCCACCCGCCCTTAACGGTCGCCTTCTTGCTTTCCCGCGCAAAATCGCGCAAGGTTTTGGACACATCGGCGATTTCTCCCGAACCGACGATCATGGCGGTAGGACCTGCCAGCGCGTCATCCGCCGCTTCCCATTGCAAAGCGCCGACCGCGCGATTCAGGAACGAATTTTTGGCCACATGAAACGACGCCTTGTTTCCCCGCAACCGACGCCGGAAATCGGCGATCTGCTCCACCGTCAACCCGCGATAGTCCACCAGCAGCGCAAATTCGCTTTGCTCGAGTCGGGAAAGAATTTCCCGCTGTATCGCAACTGTTTCAGGCCGGACTTTCCTGTTTTCCGCTCTGGCGTCCATGATCAATCCCTCAAATCCACACGCACGCCCACACCCATGGTGGACGTCACCGAACAGCTTTTGATGTAGGCGCCCTTGGCGCCGGCGGGCCGCTCGGCACGAACCGCCGCGAGAGCCGCCTGAGCGTTTTCAGTCAGGCGAGACAGATCGAACGATTTCTTCCCGAACGGAAGGTGCACATTGCCTTGGCGATCCATGCGAAAATCCACCTTGCCCGCCTTGCTTTGTTCCACCGCCGTGCGCGTATCGTCGGTTACCGTACCCGTTTTCGGGTTGGGCATCAGGCCTCTCGGCCCGAGCACGCGGCCCAGCTTGCGCACCTCCTGCATGGCCTCCGGCGTGGCGATGGCCACATCGAAGTCCGTCCATCCGCCCTTGACTTTTTCGATCATGTCCTCGAACCCCACATGATCGGCGCCCGCCTCTTTCGCTGCCTCGGCAGCCGGCCCGGCGGCAAAGACGAGCACACGCACTTTCTTGCCCGTTCCATGCGGAAGATGAGCCGCGCCGCGCACCGCCATTTCGGATCGTTTCGGATCCACGCCAAGACGCAAAGCCAGCTCCATGGTTTCGTCGAATTTGGCTGTCGTTTGCCGCTTCAGAAACCCGATCGCTTCGGCCAGTTCCACAGGCGTCTTGGGCGCCTCGGAAGCCGCTTTTCTATAATGTTTACCGTGACTGCCCATTGCCATGCTCCGCCAGCTAGCTTTCCGTCACTTGAATCCCCATGCTCCGCGCCGTCCCCGCGACAATTCGCGCCGCATGGTCGGGATCGGATGCATTCAGATCCTTTTCCTTAATCTTGACAATCTCGAGAATCTGCGCGGCCGTGACCGTGCCCACCTTGTCGCGGTTCGGCTGCGCGGAACCTTTGGCCAGTCCCGCCGCCCGCTTCAGGAGCGCTGCCGCCGGCGGGCTTTTGGTTATGAACGAAAACGATTTGTCATGATACACGGTAATGACTACAGGAACCGCCATGCCCGCCTGGCTCTGCGTCGCCGCGTTGAAGGCCTTGCAGAACTCCATGATGTTGACACCCTGCTGCCCCAGCGCGGGGCCGACAGGCGGCGCAGGATTGGCTGCCCCGGCCGGAATCTGCAACTTGATTTTCCCCACAATGCGCTTGGCCATACATGCCTTTCTCTCGCGGCGGAACGCGCGCGACAATGTCCGCGCTACTCCGCCCGTTCAACCTGCCAGTATTCCAGTTCCACAGGCGCCGTTCTCCCGAAAATCGCCACCGAAACCTTCAGCTTGCCGCGTTCCGGATCCACTTCCTCCACCGTGCCGTTGAAATTAAGAAATGGCCCATCGTTGATCTTCACGGTCTCGCCCGGCTCGAAAACAATCTTCGGCTTGACCTTCTCGCTCTTTTCCTCCATCTGGCCCAGCACGTAGCCAATCTCGTCGTCGGTAAGCGGCGTCGGCTTTTCTCCGCCCATGAACTTGATGATGCCCGGTGTATCCTGAATGAAATACCAACTCTTTTCGATCAGGGTGCGGCTGTCGTCGTACAGCGCGATATGCAGCAGCACGTACCCGGGAAAAAACTTGCGCCGCGTGGTGGTCTTCACGCCCTTCTTGACTTCCGACACCTTTTCCACGGGAATCACGACCTGGTCGAGATAGTCCTCCATGTCCTCGAACGATGCGCGCCGCAAAAGGCTGTCCTTGACCTTTTGCTCCTGTCCGGTCAGCGTATGTACCACGAACCATTCTTTGGGCGGCATGGCTCAATCCTCGCGGGCCTACATTCCCGTCGGTGTCAGCCGTTCGAACAATGTCACAAGAAATTTGTCGCTGACCCCGATAAACAGGCTTAGCAGCGCCACCGTAACGATCACGACCACAGTCGATTCCATCAGCGCACGTCTTGACGGCCATTCGCATTTCACGATTTCGGCCACCACTTCGCTCCAGAAATTCTTCACGTTTTCAACAACAGAGACGGATTTGCTCATGTGCTGTTCCCCTGTCTCCGAAAAAAAGAGGCCGCTCCGAAACCGGCGCGGCGATTCGAGACCTGCGCGACGGACCCCATGAATTCCCGCTCCGCATCCGGCACGCATGCACTGGCGCAAACTGGCAGGCCAGGAGGGACTCGAACCCCCAACAACCGGTTTTGGAGACCGGTGCTCTGCCAAATTGAGCTACTGGCCTTCCGGAAAACGTTCTCTACCTGGTTTCCTTGTGCAGAGTTCGCTTTCTGTCGAACCGGCAATACTTTTTCAACTCCAACCGGCCGGCTCCCGCTTTCTTGTTCCGGTCCGTCGTATAATTGCGACGCTTGCATTCGGCACAGGCCATAACAACCAGTTCTCGCGGCATGACGAACCACCCACTGTTTCCTGTTGTTCCCAGGGCGCCGAACGCCCGTCCTTCAACGCAGCATTGGCCCGCAGGCCAGACCCGCCTACTCGAGAATTTTCGTCACCGTACCGGCGCCGACCGTTCGGCCGCCTTCGCGAATGGCAAAACGCATCTTTTCTTCCATGGCCACCGGCACGAGCAACTTGACCGTCAGGCTGATGTTGTCCCCCGGCATGACCATTTTGACGTCTTCGGGCAAGGTGACGTCGCCAGTCACGTCCGTCGTTCTCATATAGAATTGCGGCCGGTACCCCTTGAAGAACGGAGTGTGGCGCCCGCCTTCCTCTTTGCTCAGCACATACAACTGCGCCTCGAACGTGGTGTGAGGCGTGATGGAGCCCGGCGCCGCCAGCACCTGGCCGCGCTCGACATCGGTTTTCTTCGTGCCGCGAAGCAGCACGCCGATGTTGTCGCCCGCCTGTCCCTGGTCCAGCAGCTTGCGAAACATTTCCACGCCGGTGGCCGTCGTTTGCGACGTCGGCCGCAAGCCCACCATCTCCACCGTGTCGCCAACCTTGACAATGCCGCGCTCGACGCGGCCGGTAACGACAGTGCCTCGGCCTTCGATCGAGAACACGTCTTCGATCGGCATCAGGAACGGCTTGTCCACCGCCCGTTCGGGCTCGGGAATGTACTCGTCCAGCGCGTCCATGAGCTTCTGAATGCATTCGCAGGCCGGATCGTCCGGCGAATTCACTTTCGTCGCCGACAACGCATCCCCCTGGATGATCGGAATGTCGTCGCCGGGAAACTCGTATTTGTTCAACAGCTCGCGAATTTCCATTTCGACCAGATCCAGCAGTTCGGGATCGTCTACCAGGTCTACCTTATTAAGGAACACGACCAGAGCGGGGACGCCCACTTGGCGGGCCAGCAGAATGTGCTCGCGGGTTTGCGGCATGGGACCGTCCGCCGCGCTGACCACAATGATGGCGCCGTCCATCTGCGCCGCGCCGGTGATCATGTTCTTCACGTAGTCCGCATGGCCCGGGCAATCCACGTGCGCGTAGTGGCGCTTCGTGGAACTGTACTCGACATGCGAAGTCGCGATCGTCAGAATTTTGGTCGCATCGCGACGACCGGCCGATTCGGACGCCTTGGCCACCGTGTCGTACGACACGTAATCGGCCATGCTTTTCAGCGACTGCACCTTGGTAATGGCTGCCGTCAGCGTAGTTTTTCCGTGATCGACATGACCGATCGTCCCGACGTTCACATGAGGTTTCGTGCGGTCGAATTTTTCCTTTGCCATGATTAGGCCTCCTCCGATAGTCCTCTGTTCTCCGTTTCCGCTCTGGCAATGGAGCCCATGAGCGGGATCGAACCGCTGACCTCATCCTTACCAAGGATGTGCTCTGCCGACTGAGCTACATGGGCCGGCGATCGAATTGCCACTGCTCGCAAGTCAAACTTCCCGCCCGCTTCGATCCGCGGACGACGGGAAGAATGTTTTCCGAAAACGCAACGGCCGCGTTCGACTTGCAGCCGACACGCGCTTTCCCTCCCAAAACAAAACGAGCGCAAAACATAACAGGATATCTGCGCTTGTCAACTGATTTTGAAAAAAAATCGGAAAAAAAATCGCAGGGCTATTGCCAGGCTTTTCGCGGGCTTTTCAAGACAAGGTGTCGCACGATTTTCCAAGCAGGCGCCAATCTTGCTTCTGCCCTGTGCCTTTCGCCCATGCCGAAACAAAGATTCCGCACGCCAGAAGAAATGACAGGATGCGACTCGGCCGGAACCGTGAAAAATGATCTGTCGCTACCCAAAGGCGGAAGAAAACGTTCCTACGGTTGGCAAGGAGTAAAATGCGCGAGCACGAGCAGAGAATCCGACCCTGTCTCGCGTATCGCTCGATACGACGCAGCCTTCTCTTCGTACTTCGGCAAAGACAGCTGGCTCAACAGGAATCTAGCCTTCGTCGGCGCGGCGCGCGCCTTCCATGAGCAGACCCATGAGCGGAGCCTGGATGGTCCGGTCCGGGAATTCCGTTCGGGTCCGCATGGCGAATTCGCCTTCTTTCCAGCCCATGATGTCGTAGAAGGCTTCCTCGCCCGTCTTATCGCCGGCAACGGCATGGACCACGGCGCCTTCGGAAACATGCACCAGCCCGTCCACGCCTTCCCGGGAAAGAACGATTTCCATGCTCTTGCCGCCCGCGCACAGAATCTGGATCATATCCGTAAAACTCATCTCGGCCAGCAAGCCCTTGACGCCCGATTCATCCGCCGACGCCGGAGCGGGCGCGCCCAGTCGGCGCAGGCGCAGAAAGAGCCGTTCCAATTCCACCGGTTTCGGGAAGCAATCCTCGCAACCGGCGCGCAGACATTCGGTAGTCAGGGTTTCGTCGTGCTTCGGCAGGAGCGCGATCAACGGAATCGAGGCGAGTTCAGGGTCGCTTTTGATCTTCTGGCACAGCCGCAATCCGCCCTGTCGCGGCAGGTCCATGGAAACCAGCACGGCGACCGGCGCATCCGCCCGCACCCGCTTCTCTGCGGTCGCGCCGTCCGCCACAACGTCCACCTCGTACCCGTCGTCCGCCAGCGGCGGAGCCAAGGCTGCGGAAGCCGTTTCGGCAGGGTCCACAATCAGGATGCGACCGGTCGCCTTGTCCATGCCGGACAGAAAGGCCTCGTCCATCAGGATTTGAAGGAACGCTTCCCGCAACGCATCGTGTTCGGGCCCCGCCGGCCCGTGCGCGCGCAAATGCTCGCGCACGCGGGCAATGTCGCGCGCCGCCTGCGCATCGCGATCCTTGAATTCCTGATAGCGGCGGACCACGCCCAGTATTCTGGCTTCCGTCGGCGCGTCGGGTTGCGTGTCGCCATCGGGACGCACAAGCGCTTCGAGATCGAAGGGCGGCGCCAATTGCCTCACAATCTCGCGCGGCGAGTCCAAAACCGAAACCCAGGCAGCCATGCCCACGGCATCGCATGATTCGGGCCCGAGACTCATGCGCGCGGCCAGCAGCCGACTGTAGCGAACGCGAGCCTTGGCCCGCAGCACGGCGCCCGTATCGGCGCCCAGCCGGGTCTGCGCCAGCAACGCGACGGAACTGAGCAGCGTTCGGCTCAGGCCCGTCATGACCGACGGCGACGTCTCGTCCGGCTTGACCGTCGTCTCCCCAGACGATGCCGGCGAAGTCTGCTCGCCAACAGCGCGGGCGGCCATGGCGGACGAATGAAAGCGGGAAAGCTTGCGCGGCTCGGCGCCGGATTTCGCTTCCGGCGTCTTGGAAGCGGATCTTGCCTTGGCGTCCCTGCGCAAACCGCTCAACCGGAATTTTTTCTTCTCCTCGCGCTCCGGCGGCAGCGCGACGCCGTTCTTCCGATTCGAGGGCAACGCCGACCGGTAATGCGTCTCGAACGCCTCGTCCAGTTCCGGTCGCGACACAATAACGAACCCCAGCGCGGGCGGCAGCAGAAGGAACCGGAATATCTTTTCGATCCTGACCATCTGATCGGGATCGTGAACGGCCAGCGTGACAATGTTCTCCTGCCGGTCGCAGGAGACAGGAAACACTTTCCAGCGAACCGCGCACGGCGCCGACAAAACAGCCCGCGCCTCGGCCGACAGCGGGCGGCCATGCAGCGGCACATAGGGCAACCCGTAGATTTCAGCCAGACACTGCCCCAGCTTCCGGCGCCCGACGATGTTCAGGGCCAGCAACGACTCGCTCAGGGATACGCCATGATCGAAGGCATGCTTCTGCGCGCGCTCGAGCTGTTCCTTTTCGACGGCGCCCGAATCCATAAGATGCTGCTTGAACTTGGCTAGATCGAGCATGATCGCCTCCTCACAGACGATTTATCAACGCTGTCCTGTGTATCATGGGCGGCGACGGTGTGCCAGAGAAATAACTGGTCTTCTCCGGTTCAGTAGTCGCGGCGCCAGCCGAGATCGAGCCCGGCTTCGGCGTCGGTTCCCAGTTCCGTTTCCAGGCGCAGCGCTGGCGTCAATTCCCATTCGACACGTGCACGCCCGCTTTCCGTGCCGATCCCGTGCTCCACGGCAAGATAGACACGGTCGCCGATATACCGGCCTACGCTAACCATCGCCCCGTCTTCGGCTTCCGCTTCGCGCACTTCGATCTGGTCCACGCGCAGAAGTCGGCGAGTCTGGCCCATGAGATCGAAGGCGCTGCCGCCGCCGCGCAAACTGTGCGCCGCGCGGGCCAGCGTCACAGCCTGCCAGGGCGTGACGCGGGCCGTTTCCCGGCCGAATAGGAGCCGGGCCAGAATCTCGTCTTCGGGCAAATCCAGATCGGATTCCAACCGCGTTTGCGGCGCATCGAGATGCCCGAATACGCGCAGCGAAGCCCGAATGCCGCCCGCGCGCGTCTCGGCCAGCACATCGAGCGCAGGCAAAGGCGGCCGGCCGCCATCGAGCATGATCGAGCCGCGCATGATCGCCAACCGCTTGCCGAAAAAAGCCCAGCGCCCGCGCACCACATGCAATGCGCCGCTCAGCTCGGGCGCGAAGGCCGACCCGCGCAATTGCAAGCGCCCCTTCCATTCGGAATCCAGACCCCGCCCCCGTACATGCGCGCGATCGCGAAACGCAATCTCCACATCCAGTTGCGCGTCGTGTTCGGCCCAAAGCCGCCGACGCGACGAGGGCGCGGACTCTTCCTCCGCAACGCCGTCCATTTCGACGTAGTCCAGTTCCGCAGGAAAAGGCGGCGGCCGCTCGGGAATGATCAGTTCCATGGGCGCCACATCCAGCCGCCCGCTCAGCCGACTCGCCCTGCGATCGCCTGTCCAGACAATTGTCCCGTTCCCCGTCGCCTGTCCAAACTCGTTTCTGAACAGGCGAAAATCGGTCAGGGTCAGCGATGTTTCCGCCGGATAATCCGCCTGCGGATCCACCTGCACGGAACCCCGCCACAATAAGCGCCCGCGCCCGCCGTCGGTCGCCCGAAAAAAATCGAGCGCGATGCGGTCGCGCCGACCGGAAAAGGCTGCCTCCATCTCGCGAAGAATCACTCCGGCCCGGTCGTGCTCGTAGGCGCCGTTCTCGATCCCGATCCGGCCGGACGCTTCCGGCTGCGCGACGGTTCCGGCCACCGACAAGTCGGCAGTGAACCGGCCGGACAAGCGGTGTTCGTCCGCGAGAAAGATCGGCGCCAGCTCGGCCAGATCGGCTTCGGTTCGCCAGCGCCCGGAAATCGGCCCGGCAGGCGGCCAACGCAAGCGAGCCGGCGCGAACGACAGGTCCAAAGGCCATTCGCCTTCCAGCTCGGCATGACGCCGACCGTTCGATTCCAGCGTCAACCGGCCGTGCGCGCGGCGGTCGCGCAAGGTGAAGTCGACCGAAGCCGACAGCGCGGAACCGACCCTCTCGGCAACGTGTGCGGGAACGGGAAACGTTGCCCGAACCTGTACACCTATGCTCGGGTTGGTCGCCGCCCCCTCGATCCGCCCATGGACCTGCGCAAGATCGGCCAGAGCCATGCGCAGGTCTCCTGCAAGCTCGCCCCCGTCCATGTGCAGATTGCCAACGACGTGCAGAACGTCCGGCGCCGCGTCGGAAACCGCGTCGTCCGGCCAAGTCTCGATCCGGCAATCCAGGCGCCGGGCGAACGCATTCCCGGCTCTGTCCTCGTCCAACGGCGCCCAGCGTCCCGCGATGCGCGCCGTCTGCGGTCGCGCCGCCAGAGGCGGCCCGACCGCAACACGCTCCAGCAGCAACTCGGAGACAACAAGCCTGTGCAGCAGAAATTCCGGATCGGGCAACGCGATGTCGCCCGTGCGCGGAGCAGGCGGCTCCGGCGCAGCCGGCCAGCTTCGCACCGTCAGCTCCGAAAGCCGGGCATGATGAACCCACAAACGTTTTCGCAAAAGCTGTCGGGCCGACACGCGCAGAACGAGATCGCGCGCCTCGGCATGAACCTCGTCGTCGGACGCGATGCGAATGCGGCCGATGCGCAGTTCCATCGGCCAACGCAGGGCCGCATCGCGCAGTTGCACCTCGGCGCCGAGCGCCTGCGAAGCCGCGCGCTCCGCGCGCCGCGCTAGCCGACGCTGGCCCGGCGGCGACAGAGCCAGCCCGATCGCCATCGCCGCCAGCGCCAGAATCAGCGCCAGCCCGCGCACGATCCGCTTCGCTGTCTTTGCAAAACGCGTTTTCATTGTTCGACGTTCGTTGTTTTTCTTCCCCTGTTTCAAAACGCCTGTCCCAGGCTGATATAGAACTGATAGCGGTCGTCGGCTTCGGGCCGCCGGTCGAGCGGGACGGCCGCATCCAGACGCAAAGGACCGACCGGCGTGAAATAGCGCAAGCCCGCGCCCGCGCCCCACAACAGGCTGTTGGCGTCCATAGACGTTGTCGAAAAGGCTTTTCCGCCGTCCGCGAACAGGACCACGCCCATATAGCGGGTGGCTCGCCAGCGCAGCTCCGAGGAAACGGCCGCCAGCGCAACGCCGCCCAGCGGTGTTGTCCCGTCAAGTTCGCCGGCCATCTGGTAGCCGTAGCCGCGCACGCTCCCGCCGCCGCCGGCATAGAAGCGTTCGTCCGCCGGAATCGCCGCGCGCGACGCGCCGGTCAGCACGCCCCCGATCGCGCGTCCGGCCCAGTCCAGCTCGGGCCGTCGAGTCAGCCGCAAATAGCGAGTGTAGCCGATGCGCGTTTTGACAAAGGTCAGGTCGGACCCCAGCAGGTCCGCATAGGGCGTGGCGCCGAGCGACCAGCGCGAGCCCCGGCGCGGGTCGAGCAGATCGTCGCTGCGATCCCAATCCCAGCGCAGCGGAAGATGGAGCAATCCGAACCGCTCGCGGGTTGTTCCGTCGCGCTCGCGCACGTCGGCATGCCTGTAGCCAAACCCCATTCCCGCGGACATGCCCTGCCGAAGATCGCGGTCCACACCGAGCAAAGCGCCCGCGTTTCGGCTGTGAAAGGCATCGGTATCCTCCTGCGCCGCTCTCACATGCAGAGACAGCGCCTGATCGTTTCGCCGGAAGGCGGGCCGCCGGAAGCGGGCCTCGGCGTTCTGTCCGATTTCCGAGACGGCGGCGCCCAGATGCAAACGCTCGCCGGCGCCCAGCCAGTTGCGATGTTCCCAGAACAGGCGCGCGCGCGCGCCCTCGTCGCTTCCGTAGCCGGCCCCCGCTCCCAGCGTGCGCGGCTTGCGTTCCGCCAGTTCCGCGCGCATCGGCAACGCCGGTTCCGGTTGCGCATCGGGTTCCGGAATCAGGCGGACAGACGAGAACAATTCTGTTGCCGCCCAGCGGCGCCGCGCCAGCAGAACCTTGTCGCCATCGTACGGCTCGCCTTCCCGCCAGGGAATGCTGCCGCGCAAGAACGTCTCGCGCACCGAAGGCGCCCCGACAATCGTCAGCGGCCCGAACGTCGCGAACGGACCGGGTTCGAAAACGAAATGCGCATCCAGCGCCCGTGCGGCATGGTCCACTTTCACGATCCGATCGGCCATGCGCGCGAACGGATAGCCGCGCCGTTGCGCCTCGCGCGCCAGCCGCTGCTCGGCATCGAGCACATCGCGCGCGCGCGCGATAGCGCCAACGGTCAACCCCGTCGCGGACATGTCCGGAAGCGGCGTGTCGGCCGCCGCCCCGTCGGCCAGGGTCAGGCGGATATGGCGCAAGCGGTAAGGCTCGCCCTTTTCGATGCGGAACAGCACGCGGACCGGCCGGCGGTCCGTCCGGATTTCGGTGGCGACAGTCGCGCCGTAATACCCGTGCGAGCGCAGCACGCGCAGAAAACGCTCCTCGTCGGCCTGCAAGCGCCGGCGCAATTGCCGCTCGGAGGCTGGCGGCCTTTTCGCGCGCGCGATCGCGTCGGAAATGTCGGTCAGCTCGCGCGCGATGGCCGAATCCTTCACGCCGCGCACGCGCACCCGGTAGCGCCAGGCTTGCTCCGTATCCGCTCCGGCCGCCGACCGCGCCATTCCCGCCACGCACAGGAACGCGCATGCGCGCCCCAACCATCCGACTCGGCTATGGCATATGAACAGCTTCACCTTGTGCCGTTTCTTTCCTCGCTGTCGTACGGGTCACGGATCGCTTCTTCCTTCCGCGCCTGTTCAGGCAGAGGAGCCGCGAGCGCGACACGAAACCCGATGGTATCCGAATGAAGATCGGGATACCAGTAATTCCTGAAATCCACCTGACAGGCTTCCGGACGGCTGCGCCAGCCGCCGCCCCGATGTACGCGGCAAGGCCCTGCCCGAGCGCCCGTGGGATCGGTGTCGGGCAATTCGCGCAGCCGCGACTGCCACCAGTCGTAGCACCATTCGCCCGCGTTGCCGCTCATATCGTACAATCCCAGCGCATTCGGCAATAGCTTGCCGACCGCGCGCGGCTTGCCGCCGCTGTTGCCCGCATGCCAGCCGACCTCGTCCAATACGTCCGAACCGCTATAGGCAAGAGGATGGGCTTGCATGCCGCCCCGCGCGGCGAATTCCCACTCCGCCTCGGTGGGCAGCCGGAAAACGAGTCCTTCGGGCAAGCGGCCGGCCGCTTGCTCGCGCTCGGTCAGACGATGGCAAAAACGCATGGCCTCATGCCAGGTAACGTTCACTGCCGGGAGGTTGTCCCCGCGCACGGAGGATGGATTCTCGCCTGTAACGGTTTTGTACTGGCGCTGCGTTGTTTCTGTGGTCGCGAGCCAAAAAACGCGCGACAGACGGACTGTTCGCCCGCCCTGGCCGCGCACGGAACCCATGCGAAACACGCCGGGGTCAACCCGCACCCATTCCAGCGCCGGATCGTCCGTTCGAAAGACGGCGCCCGGCGCTGCGGGAGCAACGGACGCCGGAGATTCGGCATGATCGGACCCGCATCCGCTTGCCAGCGCCGCGCATAGCGCGCACAGCAGAAAGCGAAAACGCACGGGCATATCCCTCCCCATTGTTCACCCCGGGTTTCCGCCCTCATCCCTCTCTTCAGGTTTCAGGTTTCCGCCCTCATCCCTCTCTTCAGGTTTCCACCCTTGTCACGTCCTGATTTCCGTTTGACACTTTTTGGTTGTTAATAGA
>SLKS01000165.1 GCA_007134465.1 Kiritimatiellia bacterium
GTGGTCGTATTCGTAGCTGCCTGGAATGGTTGGTGGCCGATGGTTGACGGTTGCGGATGTGGTGGGAATGGTTGATGGTTTATGGTTGATGGTTGCGGAAGCGATGCTTTTGGGGTCGTAGTCGTAGTTGGTCGTGCGAAACACGGGCAGGCCGCCCGTGCCACATGTGCGGATGGAGTCGTAGGCGAACACGACGACGGAGCCGGATGCCGACGTGAACGCTTGCCGCAGCCGGCTCAGCGCGCGACCGAGCCGGGATCGTAGGCCGGAGAGGGGACGATCAGGTACTGAAAGCGTTTTCATGGTGTCGGAACACTAGCCTGGAACGGCTACGTTGTCAACGCCGAAAAGTTTCCTTGGCCGGATTGTAGTAGCCGAGCCGCAGCTTTGGATAGCGGCGGCGCAACGCCGCGAGCAGCGCCGGGATGCCGAGCGCGCGCGAGGCTCGATAACCGATCGTTTCGAAATACAGGTCGGGATCCATGTTCAGATTGCGCGTTTGAATCATGGAAACCGGATAGCGATCGAGCAGCGCGAAAAGCGAGTCGGTTTCGCTTTCCATGTCGGTGAAGCCTGGCATGAAGAAGAGGTTGAGCGCGACGAACAGGCCGGCATCCAGCGCCGTTTCGATCGAGGCAAGCACATCGGCAAAGCCGTAGCCTTTCGGTCGGGAATAGCGTTGGTAATAGCGTGTCGTGGGCGAATTGAGGCTGATGCGGATGCTGTCGAGCCCGGCGTTGGCCAGCAGGTGGACGCCGGCGGGCAGGGAGCCGTTGGTGTTGAGGTTGATGGTGCCCCGGTCGGTTTTTTCGCGCACAAGCCGAATGGCGCGCGCGAGATCGTCGGTGCGCAGCAGGGGTTCGCCTTCGCAGCCTTGTCCGAAACTGGCGACGGCGTTTTCCACGCGCGCGAAATGATGTGCCATGACCTGCGCGATTTCGGCGGGGGTCGGCTTGAACCGGATGCGCGGCTGGGCCGCTACGAAGCCCGCGTTCGCTTGCTGATGCGAGAGACAGCCCAGACAGGCCGCGTTGCAGGCCGGTGTGGTGGGCAACGGGGTTTCATGCCGTTCCAGAAAGAAATTCCGGGCGCATAAACAGCCGTAATCGGTTCCGCAACCGGCCAATTGTCGCACAAGCCGGTTTTCCGGATATTTTTTGGTCATGCGCCGGATCGCCCGCGCCAGCTTGTTCACATCCCGATGCTGCGCGGGGTCCGAGCGCGGATCGTCGTCAATGCGCAGTGCCGGAACCATAAATTGACCGTCCCGGCATACGACGCCGCTGTAGGCCCATAAGGGCAGCGGCGGCGCGTCCTTGCGCGGGCGGAATGCCGGCAGCGCCGTGCGGAGATAGCCGGACGAGAGAAAAGCCGATACGGCTTGCGCGGGACCGCCGCCCGGCGTACGGGGCATGGCGCGCACGCGACCGCTGGCCGAGTCGCGCCAGACCGGCTGACGGCCGGGCAGAAAATAGAGGTAGCTGCCTTCCGGCAGCGGGATCAGATCGCGGTCGCGAACCGGCATCCATGCGCGGCCGGATCGGAACAGCGGCTGCCGGTCGGGCGCGTCGAACACGGTTCCCTTGTCGTCGGCAAAGACCATGGCGAGCGATGACGAGGTCATGGCGTGCCGTTCCGTTTTGCGGATGCCGAATCGTTTGCCGTTCCTTTCGTCATCTCGCAGCGGAACCAGGCATACATGGCGATCGCCGTCGCCGTTGCGGCGTTCAGGGATTCTACGGATGGAAGCATGGGAATCGAGACGGCGCGCGGACGGAAGCGATCCGGCAAGCCCGGCCCTTCCAGACCGGCCAGCAGACCGAAGGCCGCCGGAAACGGGCGTGTGCCGATATCGGGTCCGTCCGCGGAGAGCGCCACGATGTCGGCGCGTTCCGGCACATCGGCCAAGGCCGGGCCGCGCAAGAGGTTCGCCTGAAAGACCGCGCCGCCCGAGGCGCGCACGGACTTGGGATGGAACGGATGGGCGCTTTCCGCCAGCAGCACAATGCGCGCAACGCCGAACGCGACGGCCGATCGAATTGCCGTACCGACGTTTTCCGGGTCCTGGAACGGAACCAGCAGCGTGCAGCCGGTTTCGAACCCGTCTTCCGGGCGCCAAGACGGCATTTCCGGGACCGACACCAGCAGCAAGGGAGAATGGGCGCCCGCATCGTCCAGTTCCCGAAACAATGGCGGCGCCAGCCGATACCAGACCGCAGACTCGGGAACGTCGGGACCTGGCGGACGATTGTCTGGCGCGATCCAGCCCAGGCAGCGTTCCGGGAACGCGCGCAGCGTTTCGGCAACGATTTTGGGGCCAGAAACCAGCGCGACGCCGCTTTTGCGGATGCCTTTGCCCGACCGCAAAGTCTTCCATTGCTTGAACAGACTGTTGCTTTCGCTTTCGATCGCGCGGCACGGATGTCTGCGCAGGGCGGCGGCCTTGCGCTGCCAGACGGGCTTGCCGATGCGCTCGAAAACAACCAGCCGCCGTTCGTGGGGCGTATGCGGAATGCTGTAAGGCGTGTCGCTCGCCAGCCGGAATTCGGCACCGCAAAGCGATTGCGCCTCGGCAATTTCCGCGTCGCAGCCAGGGCCCTTCATGAAGATGGCCTGTCCGTTCTCGGCCAGGCAGCCGCGGATGCGTTCGAGCGTGGGCACGATTGTTTCCACCGCGCGCGTAATCACCGCATGCACAGGTTTCTCGTACAGTTCCGAGATGCCTTTGGCAACGACCTGCACATTTTCAAGTCTCAGTTCGCGCACGACCATGTTCAGAAAATCCGCGCGCTTGCCCCGGCTTTCCGCCAAGATCATTTCCAGTTGGGGCCGGAATATTTTCAACGGAATTCCCGGCATGCCCGGACCGGATCCCAGATCCATGACGGGCGAGGGGATGTCTTTCAGCAGCAGGCCCGGCAGCATGGAATCCGCATAGAGCTTGAGAACCATGTTCTCGAAATTATGGATGCGGGTCAGGTTCAAGTCGGGATTGTGCCGGCGCAGCAGCTCGTGATAGCGCCAGAGCCGATCAAGCTGACTCTCGGTCAGTTCAATTCCTGACTGAAGCAAGAGGGCGCCCATTTCCTTCTTGCCGCGCCGAGGCGGGGTTGTGTTTGACGGGGTGGCCGACATGAATCCTTTCCCTTGCGGCTTCGTTCGCCGGCATCCTGTTTTGTCCGATTGTCGTCAGTTCATCAACCCTTTTTACGTGACGAATTCTCGTTTGGTCGCTTTGCCAGAGAGCATCCAGAGCCTTGTGCACCTGCAAGGAGCGCTGATAGACTTCGAGCGACTCGTGTAGAAAGTGCATCTCGGACTCTTTGCCATATGTCTCAGGTTGCTCCCGGACGCATTCGCTTTTTTTTGAGCCTGTGCCGAATCGGGGATGTCCCCGGGCAATCCGTCTTGAACGGTTATTCTTTAGCTACGACTTCGATTTCGTAGAGGGAAAAGCCCCAGTTCGTATGGACGCGGCCGAGAAGATCGAGGCGCAGCGCCAGCGTTTCCGTGTTTCGGCCCGCAATCTCGTCGGTACGCGCTTCGGCCTTGGCCTTCGGATTGAAATGCAGATGCAGCGGCGTCCATGTTTCGCCATCGGCCGACACGGCCAGGGCATAGCGGGTTGCGCATGCCTGTTCCCAATGCAGGCGAACCGTTTCCAGCACGATGGGTTCCTCGAAGCGCAACTCGATCTTTTGCGGCTCGGCATATTCGCTCGACCAGCGTGTGGTCAGATCGCCATCCGTCAGGGCTTCGGGCGGACCTTCTCCTTCATGGGCGCGGCTGGTCGAGGACACAACGACCTTGGCGGCCATGCCCGCATGAACGATGCGGTTGCTTCTAGCCGTCGGTTCCGCGTCGGCCGGCGGATCGGGTTCGCTCTTCGGATTCTCTTGCGTGATCGCGGGCAGGGACAGGCCGAACGTCAGAAGCAACAGCGCTGGCGGCAGGTAAGCTAGCCGCCTTAGCGTTGTTCTTGCCGAACGTGGCTTCATGGCGCCTCCTCGACTACGGCTTGCGGCGGAACGAGTTTCGGTCCGCGACCGTGGCGGAAACGGCTTGCCCTTCCGGGCCGAGCGCCGCGCGGTCGCTGCCGACCTTGCCGAGCACGGTGTCGGTCGTTTTGAAGTGGCATTTGACGGTACGCAACAAGACCTCGGGCCCATGCTTGCGCGCGATTTCGACGGCCACGTCCTGCACGGCTGCCGACGCGCCCTTGGGAATCTTGATGTCGTATTCCTTGCCCATGCGCAGCAGGGCCACAAGGAAGGCTTCCCGCGCCAGGATGGACGCGGCGGCCACGGCCAGGTCCGATTCGGCCCGATGCCGCTGCTCCAGCTTGATGGAACGGCCTTTTTTCAACAGCGCGTTGCGGATGAGTCGTTCGTTGCCGAACTGGTCGGATACGGCCCGGGGGCAGGACGGCACGGCATCGAGCATGTTCTCGATCGCGCGCGCATGCGCCCAAGCCAGCAGGGTGTTGACATTGCGCATCTTGGCGTACAGCCGATTGTACGCTTCCGGCCCGATTTTCACGATCGTATGGCGCGGGCCCAGCAGCTTGCGCAGCTTCTGCCCGATCTCCATGGCTTTCTTGTCGCTGGTGATCCGTTTGCTGTCTTTGACGTCCAGTTCCCGCATGGCATCCGCGAGGCTGGCATCCACATAGGCCGCCGCGACGACCATGGGGCCGAAAAAATCGCCCTTGCCGCTTTCGTCCACGCCGAAGTGAGGCTGCGACATTTCGGGATTGAGCACGTCCTCGTAGCCGAGCGACGCCTGCTTCAGCACGAGCGGCTCCAGCGTGAAGGTCACGAAGTCTTCCGCGCCTTTGCCCTGCACGAGGCATTTGCCGCTCTTGTACAGGTTGATGCGGCAGCGGTCGCCTTCCACCGCCACGCGCGTATGCGGAACTTCGATGGGCAGAAAATTGCCACTGCGCAAGATTGTCAACAGCGTTTTCTGCTGTGCCGGATTCAACGGATACGTAAAAGAGTTCTTGGGTGTCATGCGCGGAACCCTAGCGAATCCGGGCCGGCAAGGCAAGCGGGAAGCGAGGGTGTCATGCTTCCCGCAAGACTTTCAAAGCGACCTGCTCGACCATATCCTTGACTTTTTCGCGGTAGGCGGTCATGTGCGGCGCTTCCAGATGGGCTCGAAGCGCGTCCAGGCTTTGCCATTTCTCGACGATGACAACCCGGTTTCCGTCCCGCGATTGCGTCGGGAACGGCGTTTCCGCGTCCAGGGCCGGGAAATATTCGATGCATCCGTTTTCGGCCCGTACCGTTGGCACGAGCGCCTTGAATACGGTCAGGAATTCTGGCATGGAGCCTGCCTTTACGCTCACTTCCGCGATGACGCTGATCATGTTGGGCTTCCTCCTTGGCGCGACGCGCGATGCCATGCGCGAATGGCGCTTAGTTAAAAATGCCGAGAAAGGCCTTGTCCAAGTGTCGTTCGGGTCAAATACCCCCGGCAAAGCCGGGGGCTTACCCTGTTCAGTTACTCGACCAGCTTGTGCGCCATGGCCGCGTCCACCTCGGCAAGTTCTTCCTCTGTCCATTGCAGTTGGGAGGAGACGGCGGCAATTTCTTCGACCTGTTCCTTTCGGCTGGCGCCGAAGAGAGCCGATGTCACGGTGTTCCTGCGCAAAACCCATGCGATCGCCAGTTGCGCGATGCTTTGGCCGCGTCGCTCGGCGATCGTTTTCAGCGCCTGAACCTTGGCCAGCTTCTCTGCGGTGACGTGTTCCGGTTTGAGGAATCCGTGCGGATTGGCTGCGCGCGAACGGTCGGGAATGCCGGCCAGATACTTGTCGGTGAGGATGCCTTGCGCGAGCGGGCAATAGGCAATGCAGCCGATGCCCAATTCGTCCAGCGTATCCAGCAGTCCTTCCTCCACGCGCCGGTTCAGCAGGCTGTAGGACGGCTGATGGATCAGGCAGGGCGTGCCAAGTTCGCGCAACAGCCGTGCCGCCTGCCGGGTCTGGTCGGGATTGTAGGACGAAATGCCTGCGTAGAGGGCGCGGCCGCTGCGCACGATAAAGTCCAGCGCGCCCATCGTTTCCTCCATGGGCGTTTCCGGATCGGGACGATGGCTGTAGAAAATGTCCACATAATCCAGCCCCATCCGCTTCAGGGACTGGTCAAGGCTGGCCACCAGATGTTTCCGGGAACCGAAATCGCCGTAGGGCCCCGGCCACATGGTGTAGCCGGCTTTGCTCGAAATGACCAGTTCGTCGCGATGCGATGCGAGATCACGGCGCAGAATGCGGCCGAAATTCTCTTCCGCGGCGCCGGGCGGCGGTCCGTAGTTGTTGGCCAGATCGAAATGAACGATGCCGAGATCGAAGGCGCGCAGCGTCATGTCGCGGGCGTTCTCCGCCTTGTCCGTGTCTCCGAAATTGTGCCAGAACCCCAGAGAGACTGCCGGCAGCCGGATTCCGCTTTTTCCGCAGCGGCGATAGCTCATGGCCTGGTATCGTTCCGGATTCGCATGGTAGCGCTCGGTCATGGCTTGTGCCCTCCTTAAGATTTCATGCTCTATATGATCCGGCGTTCCGCCGATGTCAAGTCCGGTTCATCGGAGTTTGTTTTTGCGCTCTGCGGGCGCACTGGCTATATTGGTTTTGTTTGCCTGATGGGAACGCAACTGCCGGTTCTTGCCCTCAAGACTTTCCGTTGCAAAATCGAGAATGACACAGCCGTGTTTTGAAATCACACTGTCCGAAATACATGCTTGCCTGAGGCGCCGGCATGCGATACCCTTTTACCCGAGTTTGCCTTTTCCAGGAGACCGTATCTTGAACACAGATCGGATTATCGTTGACACGCTGTTGAATCGCCACCCTGCGCTGCAGGCTGTGTACCTGTTCGGAAGCCTAGGCACAGGCGCCGAAACGGAAAGCAGCGATGCGGATATCGCTATGCTTCTTCCCCACGCGGAGGCGAAAAAGACAACGGCGGCGCATCTTTTCGACACGCGTTGCGCCCTCGCCAACGCGCTCCACCGCGACGTGGATATTGTCAACGCTCGCGTCGCCAATACGGTGTTGCAAAAGGAAA
>SLKS01000402.1 GCA_007134465.1 Kiritimatiellia bacterium
GAAAATCAACGCCCGGAATGTATTTGGAAAGCATCTCGGTGAGCCCGCCGAAAATCGGCAGCAACAGCACGCGTCCTTCCCTGATGCGCAACCGGCCTTCGCCGCGGGCACGGTCGAGCGCATCGGCCCCGGCCTCCCCTTCCATATCCAGCGTCAGTGAAAACCGCCCGTCGTAATCGTGGGCCTTGCCGGGGTTGATCGCCGCCGCCAGTCGGTCGAAATCCAAATTGTCGAGCCGCACCGAAAGCGCATAGGCGGGCGGCGGCGGATCGTTGCCGGCGGGCGGAAGGGTCACAACGAGCGAACCGGCAAGGCTGCCCCGATAGAGGCGCGCTCGCATGTTGTCCAACCGGTTGGTGCGCCCGGTCATGCGCAAGGAAAACCCGTAATCGTCCAAAAGGAGCGGTCCGAACTGCGCCTCGCGACCGGAAACGGTCATGTCCACGAGGCTCGCGTCCATGTTCTCGTAATTGATTTCGCCGCGAGCGGCGACATTGGCGTTGCCGTCGAAGCGAACTCGCTCGAACACGTCTTCGCGCGCATACCCGATCATACGCGCCAATGCCGGCGGATTCAGCGTGGAGGCAATGTCGAATTCCACAGAGTTGGCGCCGGTATCCACCGTGAATCCGCCCGTGCCGATGCCTTCCGGGCGCACAACGAAGAGCGGGCGGACTTCGACAATCTGACGGTTTCGGTCGGCCTCCACGCGCACGGTTCCGTCAGCCCGCAAAATGGCGACGTCGCGGAACTGGCCTTCGCGCGTTTCGAACCGAACCGTAACGTAAACCGTTTCGCCTTCCTTCAGTCGCGTGCGCACAACCACGTCGCAGCGGGGCGGCGCCTTCGCGAAGACGAAGTCGCGCGCCAGTTCCGCCAACGTGTCCAGACCGGCCACTTCGACCAGCGGCATGAGCATAAGCGGATCGAGAGCCGTTTCGCCGGAAAGGGTCAGGCTGCGCGTGCTCAGATCGTACTCCGCCGCGCCTGCGCGGACAGCGCCGACACGCCGATCGTCTTCGAGCAGTCCGCGAATCTCGCGAACGTTGACGCGGGTATCGGCAGCGTCCACAAGAAAGCGGACATCGCGCAAACGCACGCCGTCTGCCTCGGCATCAACCACATGCACGGCGTAGCGCATGCCCTTGCGCATGGCGGCGCCGGGCTCGTACGGCGCATCATCCGGTTCGCCTCCGATCAGCATGGCCAATCGGATCAGGCCGCCATGCGCGTAAATGCGTCCGGTCGTCGGACCGTCGCGCAACAAGGAAAGCGGGGAAATCCGCACCTCGACCCGCTCCGCCTCCGCGGCCGGCGGCCCCACCATGCCTTTGCGGTACAGCCTCGCGTTCTCGGCCAGAAACCCGCGCAACGGATGCCATCGGATCATACCCGATTCCAGCGTGTAGCGCTCCATATCCGCGCGCTGAAGAGCCCAAAGCGTCGCGCGCTCGGGAATGCCGACCGTGGCGGCATATGTCGCGATGCCGGCGGCAACCAGGAAGAACAGGAGCGCCAGCCTTCTTGCCGACCGCCAGAAGAATCTTGCCGCCAAACGTTGTTTCATTGTTCGGCCTTGGCCGCTGCGCTCGGAGCCACGATCAGATCGGCTCCCAGCGTTTTCGCCACGGCGTTGTCCAGCGTGAACACGATATCCCGCCCCTGGATCATGGCGTACACTCCGTCCGCGCCGGCGCCGCGTCCCAACAGAACGGACGTGCGAATGCCCGCCTCGCCGACAAGACCCAGCGTCAGTACGGTCGTTGGCCGGTCCAGCCCGTAGGGCGCCAAATCTCTAGGGTTATGGCTTTCCATCTTGTGCGCGCGCAAGTTGGCAACGGCGAACAGAATGTTCTCGACGGCTTCGCGCGCCACAAGATCGCCCGCAAACTCCGGTGCCGACCAGCCCCCGTCCTCCGTCCGCTCCACGGTCTGTCGGCTATCGGCACGCACGCGGGTCAATCGCCGTACGTTCGCCGGATCGACGGCCAGCATGGTGCGGTCGCGCCAAGCCAGCGGCCGCGTCGGCTCGCCGCCCAAAACTTCGAGCGCGCGAGCGCTAACCGTGAAAACGGACGCGCCTTCGCCGAACCGCATGGGTTCATCCTCGAACCGGACATAAACAAGATCGGCATGCGGCTGAGATCGCCCGATCAGCAAGCGCCGGCTGACAGCCTGCTCCGGACGGGTTTTCGCCAGCTGCACGCGCAACGCGGGCGGATCCAGCCCCAGCGCTTTTGCCCGGATTTCCGATCCGTCGGCAAACTGCTCGATGCGCAATTCGGCCAGTTCCCGCAGGCATTGGCCCACCACAAGCTCGTCGGCTTTCCACTGGACCGGTTCCACAATGCGCCAGCCGACCTTCGGATCGCGTTCCAGGACCATACGCCGCTCGGCATCCTGAAACGCCGCATAGGCTATGGCGCCCGCGCGCAATCCGAACAGGCTCCGATCCCGCAGCGCATTGATGTCTTCCACGGAGAATGCGGCAAGAATGCTTTCGCCCACGGCCACAATCGAGTCCCGATCCCGCAACCGCGCATAGATCAGTCCGGGCTCCTCGTCGGACTCCTTTCCGAAGATCAGCTCGGAGGGAATATCTTCGCCTTCGATCCAGACAGTCACGCGGGCGACGGCATCGTCCGCCGTCAAGCGGTAGGACGTCAGCGTGCGGTCCATCGTACCTGGCGGATCGGGCTCGTCCACGCGCCGATCCCAAACAAACCGTTCCGTTTGCGTCTTGTGAAGAATGTCCAGCATGGCGCCAACCGCTGCGGCGTCGGCGCGGGCCTCGAACGGCTGGCGCAAAACCCAATGCCCGGCCGCGACTCTGTCCAGCCGGATGAATCCGCCGCGCGGCCGCTGGATCTCCAGCCGGTTCGCGCGCCGCATATCGCCCGGCATCAGGGTGCGGTCGCGCAGGAATTCGATATCCGGCGGCGCGACTTTCGTCAGTTCGCGTACCAACGCGAACACTGTGTCGTCATGGCCAAGCCGGGCATAGAGCAAATCGTCCAGCGGCGCGTAATGGCCGACGCTCAGCACGGTTTCCGACAGGCCGTCGCACAGCTCGAAACGAATGCGGGGCCGGTCCAACCCGTAATCCTCGAGCGTCAGGCCGCGCCGGGCCTGCTGCTCCGCCGTCACGATATCTCGAGGGGTCAACGTCTCGATCACGCTTAGGATATGTTCGATCCGACCGCTGTCCGCCGACGCCGCCCAGGGCCGCACAATTCGCCAGCGCCCGTTCCGCCGCTCGCAGTGCAGCCGAAAGCTCTCCGTTTCGATCGCCAACCGCCGCACATCCTCGGTGCGCGGCGTGGGCAGTCGCACATCGGCCCGTATCGTCCGCTGCGCCTCTTTCTCCATCCGTGCGAGCAGCAGCAGCGCCACCGCCGTCAACCCGGACAGAATCAGCAGCCGTATGGTTGTTTTCCAGGGCATAGTTCGTCTTCAGCTACGGTGAATCTACCCATGAGAACCTTTCGTCATCCGTCCTGCGGAGCCGGCAAGGCCTTTTCTAGCGCCGCCGGCGCCACCATACGGCGCCGCCGATCAGCGCGACCAGCGTTGGGGCGGCGAACACGACAATCAGAAACGCCTGGCGCATCCGGTCGCGCGTCATGCCCAGCTCGATTCTTTCCGGGATCTTGGGCGCCAGGGCCATCAGTTCCTCGCGGTCGGCCAGCCAGTTGAGCGCGCTCATGAACAGGTCCACATTGCCGCCCGCGCCAACCGCCAGCGCCGGATTCGAAACAAAAACTGAATCGCCAAAGACCACGATGCGCGTAGGGCTCAGATCGCCGCTTGTGTCCGTAACCGGCCCTTTCTCGACAGCCGCAGCCAGGCCTATCGGGCCGGGCCGGTCGGTATCGGCATCGTAGCGGGGCGGTTTCTGCGCGGGATCGCGTTCCGCCCACGCCTTCTCGCTGGTACGGGCCAGAACGTACACGCGCGCCTTGTCGGCCTGCACATCCTCCTGCAAAGCATCGTGGGCCGGCAAAGGCTCGACCGAACGCGCCCCGTAGAAAATGCAGCCGATATTGCGCAAAGGCCGCCCGATATCGTGTGTCGGCAAGGGCCGGAACACAAGTTCCCGCCCGGTCAAAGTGCGCGCCGGGTCCTGCACGGCATCCATGTCGAGGCGCACGCCCCAGGTCGCCATCAAATCCTCAAGCCCGGTCCGCGTCCACGGATCCAGCAGAAGGAAAAGACGGCCGCTTCTGTTAAGCCACTGGCCGATGATATCCACCTCTTCGCGGGCCAAATGCCGGGTAGGCCCGGCCACGAGAAGAACCGAAGCGTCCTCGGGAATGCCGCCGTGCCGGCCCATATCCAGCGGACGGACTTCCATGTTGTCGCGGCGCATGATACGGGCAATGCCGCCGTAGCCCGCCTGCTCGCTGTAGTCGGCAATATCGGCCTCGCCATGGCCGGTCAGCGCATAGACAACCGGACGGGTCTTCTGGCTCACGTTCTGGATCGCCGAGGAAAATGCCTGTTCGCCATGAAAGAGCGTGGCCGTCTGCACCGCGCCGGGCGCCCCGGCCATGTGCCGCCCGACATCCACGGTTCTCTGCTCTTCGACAATGTCCTGGGCGGACACGTACTTGACGCGGCCGCCGGCATCGAACACAACCATGTCCGCTGTCGCCAGGCTGTAGCGCTGTTTCATTTCGCGCGTGCGCGCCACGTCGCGATGCGGGTCAACGAAGCGCACGGCAAGCCGCCCCTGCCCGCCGCGCCGGCTCTCGTATTCGTATTCGCGCAGCAGCGTGCGCACATCCGCGTAGAAATCGTGGCGCGGATTGAAAAGGGACACAACCTCCACTTCCTGCTCCAAACCGTGCAGCAAGGCCAGCGTCTTGTCCGACAGCCGATAGTAGCCATGCGCCGACGACACGTTCCCGCGCAACGGCGGCAGCAGATCCAGCAGCACGTTCGCCAGCACTGCCAGCAAGGCGGCCAGCGCCATGGACACCAGCGCATTCGCTCGGAAGGCCAGGCGCCAGGCGCGTCCATGCGGCGTCGGCGTTACGGACGGTGTGTCTTCCGCATCCATGAACATCCTCGTCTTTGGTTCCGGGCGCGCCCGTTCACATTCGTCGCAGCATCAGAGCGCGCGAACTGAAAAACAGCAGCAGCGCCGCGGCCGAAACATACAGAAACGCCGGCTTCGCATCCAGCGCGCCGCGCGCGAAATCCATCAAATGATCCTCGACAGCCAGCAAACGAATCAGGCGGTCAGCCCCCACGGGCGCGTACGAAAGCAGATGGCCGCCCAGAGCCGGCAGAACCATGCCGCCGAACCCGCCCACGGCCGCCACGATCTGGTTGCGAGTCAGCAGAGAAAAGAACAGGCCAACGGCCACGCAATAGGAGGCCAACAGCGCCAGGATAAGCGCGCCGCCCGCCAGCGCGCCGACATCCGGCTCCGGCATGGCCGGCGCCAGCGCGCACAACGCGAAAAACATGCCGAACAGCGGAGCCATGGCCAGCAGCACGAACGAAAGCGCTCCCGCGTACTTGCCAAGAACCACCTGCCATTCCGTCACCGGCGCCGTCATGAGAATCTCGAGCGTGCCCTGCCGCTTCTCCTCGGCGAACAGCCGCATCGTCGTGAGCGCCGACAGAACCGGCAGCCAAAGCGCCGCCGACAGAACCAGCAGCGATGGCAACGATTCCGCGCGCCCGACATGGCTTTGCACGGCGTGCCAGAACGTCCAGCTCCCCAGCAACAGATAGAGCGCGAGCATCGCGTACGCGATCGGCGAAAGGAAACACGCTCCCAATTCGCGCAGCCAAATTCCCCGCCATTGTCGCATGGTCTTCTCCCGCTGCGGACTGACGCCCGCATCCCGAAAGTCAATATCCAACAGCCCCCGAAGAGGCCAAACATATGCGCACCCCGATCAAGGCTCGCCGGCCGCATCGGTCAACGCCACGAAAACGTCCTCGAGATTCTTGCGCTCCACGCTCAGCTCGCGCATCGCCCAGCGCCGACTCGATACCAGCGCGAACAGCGCGCTGCGCAGATCCACACCCTTTTCGCAATCGCACTGGTAACGGCCCCAGTCCCCGTCGGTTTCGCCGGCCGCCATCCACTTCACGCCGCGTACGCCGGACAATCCGGCCAACTCCCGCTCCACCTCGTCGCGCGGCCCCGAAATCTCGGCCACAATACGCCGCCCGCCCGCCATGCGCTCGGCAAGCTGGCCCGGCGTATCCGAGGCGATGATGCGACCGCGATCCATAATCAGCACACGTCGGCACACCGCCTCGACCTCAGGCAGAATATGGCTGGAAAGCAAAACAGTGTGCCGCTCCGCAAGATTCCGGATCAGGTCGCGAATCTGGCGAATCTGGAGCGGGTCCAGCCCAAGCGTCGGCTCGTCCAGAATCAGCAGTTCGGGATCGCCGACAAGACTGTCCGCCAGTCCGACCCGCTGGCGGTAGCCGCGCGACAGGTTCCCGATCACGGCCCGGCGCGCGTCCTTCAGCCCGCACACGTCCAGCGTTTCCTCGACGCGCGCATGGCGGCGACGGCCTGTCAACCCTTTCAGCAGGCCGCGATAGCGCAAATACTCCTCCACGCGCATCTCGGGATAAACCGGATAGTTCTCGGGTAAATAGCCGATTCGCCGCCGCACCTCGAGCGACTGCGCCAGCACGTCGAACCCGGCCACGGCCACGGTTCCCGACGTTGCCGGAAGATAGCACGAGAGAATGCGCATCGTCGTGGTCTTGCCGGCGCCGTTCGGGCCCAGAAAGCCGACAATTTCGCCGCGCTCGACCTCGAACGAAATATCGTTGACGGCCAGTTTCGGTCCGTAACGCCGGGTCAAATGGCTTGCCTGTATCATCATGCGGAGGTTCCGATCGAATATCCGGAAGAAACCGTAGCGCATGCCGCCGCGACAGTCAAGCCGCTTGTCCGGCGCCCAGCAATTCCAAATATGCCACTCTACCCGAGGGGCGCGGCAGCGGAAGCGAGAAGGCCAAAGGAAGCAGGCGTAGCAAGCCTGTGCCGAAGAGTTGCCTTCAGCCTGCGGATTGGGAA
>SLKS01000275.1 GCA_007134465.1 Kiritimatiellia bacterium
CGCTCTGTTCCATCGGCCTCGACGAGATCGCGTTCGTTCCGCCCGATCCGGCATCGTCATCCCTCGAACCAGATCCACTTGTTTCGTCCGATTCCGAAACGGAACTGGTGTCGGGCGACAAAGGATGGGGGTCGGGATGGCTCGGGCGGCAGCCGCCCGAAAACACCACAAAGGCAATAAAAATCACGGCGAAAGCTTCATGAGCCTTTGCCCGCAAAGGAACATCCTTTTTTCGAAACAGATGAGCGAGACAACAACTGTCAGCAATGGCTATAGCTTTCATAACTCTGCAACGAAATCTCCTGATGTCAAGAATGCATCAATGGAATATCAACCACAACCGTCGCGCAGACGTCTTTGAACAGTTCGCACAAAGGTTGCATTCTATTGAATATTCCTATCCTCGCACTATTCTTGATTAAAACCGATTCCACTTTCGCCTTCAGGCTTTTTCTCGACAACAACCAAAGTGTTCGGCAACAATTGTTTTATTCTTGCCACTTCGGACTCGGGCGCCGAGTCGCTCACATGCAACCGCCGCAACCCCGAAAGCCCATCCAGTTTGTCAGGAAATCTTCGGATTGGATTTCCCCTCACATCAAGTGTGCGCAGGTTTTTCAATTGAACAATGGAATCGGGCAACAACACTAATTTGTTGTTGGCAAGATTGAGGTTCGACAGCATGGCTAGGTTGCCGATTTCTTCTGGCAATGATTCAATGCGGTTCTCCTCCAAGGACAAGAAGCGAAGTTCCGTTAGTCCTCCGATGCTTTGCGGCAGGGATGCAATTCGGTTTCCGTCCAAATCAAGACCTCGCAGCCCTTTCATTTCACCAATGCTTTTCGGCAGGTACGACAAACGGTTTCGAACAAGCGACAACGTGCGTATGCTTTTCATTTCTCCAATGTTTTCAGGAAGAGCATCAATCGTATTGTTTGAGAAATAAGCGTGTTGCAACCGGGAAAACCTAACGAGACCTTCAGGCAACCTTGTGATTCGATTTCCTATAGCCAGCATCTGAACTATATTCGTGCAGGCCATAAGCGGGTCAGGAACAGATGCGAACAAGTTGTTGGAATAGTCTATCATTCTCAGTTGTGAAAGTTGACCAATGGATTCAGGGAAATCTGTCAAGGAATTGTTAGCTAGATGAAGGAATTGCAAATCCTTCAATTCGCCAATATCGTTTGGCAACATCGTCAACCCTTTGCTTGACAAGGACAGGGTCAGCACCTTTTTCCCTTCCCTCGCCGATTCCAGCGCATTCTGTAGATCCAAATAATGTATGCGTTCTTCGGCCAAGGCCGACCGGTTTTCAGCCTTGGGCGGTTCCTCTGCCAGTTTCGCAATGTGAACCTCGTCGGCGTTGGCACCAGCTTTTCGTAGAGTAGCTTGTCTGACGCCTGACAAGCCGGCCATGGCCGATGTCGTCTCCTTCCACACGGCGGTGGGGCGGCCGTCATACGTTTCCGGCCATTGGTCCGCGTAGGCGGGGAGGTAGTAGATGGTGGCCGGGATCTTTGCTTCGCCACCCGCGCCTGTGTAGTCGTCAATAGTGACCGCGCCGCCGGTGATACTGTAGGTGAAATCTCCGTGCCGATTAGGTTCGGGGAGGTTGAAGCCCCCGAACAGGTCTGCGGAGACGGCTGCTAGCGAAACGAAAAAGAGCAGCAGCGAAAATGTTGCGAGCCGGACGTTTTTCACGGGCGCCTCCCTGCGGAAGAGTGCGTCGACGCTTAATTTGTTGTCTATCACCGCTTGCGCTTGACCTTGTGTCGGGCAGTTGCCGAATGTTGGCTCAGAGAATGTATCGCGACGAAAGACCGGATCGCAAGCCGAAAATGCGCCAGATTCGCTTCGCGAACGGTTTCGCGGGCTTCCCGAATCAATCTGTCTGTCACTCCCGCTATGATGGAAAAGTCTCTAAACTTTCGCCTTTATCTCCATCCAAGATTAGGGCAAAAGATTAGGGTGAAAGATTAGGGTGAAAAACGCTTTGCCAAAGAACTTTCCGCGCATACCTCGCCGTCTTGTCTGCCGGAGCCCGAAGGGCGTAGGAGGAAGGCTTTGCGAAGGCGGGTCTTCCGCGCATTCCGTGGTAGAAAAAGAAAGTGGGTGGCGGGCGAAGCCCGCCTTGGAGAGGAAACCGTATGATTCGGCTGGGGCTGTGCTGCGTGTTCCGGGAGGTTCCGATTCGGTTCCGAACGACGACGGCCGCCGTGTGCCAGACGCTGTCGCGGCGCGCGGCCTTGGCGAAGCTGGCGGCCCTTTGCGCGGAGAATGCGCGCAGCCTGGCGCAGGCGATCGGCTATTGCGCGACCCACGAGATCGGCGCGTTTCGGATCGGCAGCGGGATTCTGCCCCTGAAAACGCATCCTGCCGTCGGCTATCGCGTTGACGATTTGCCGGATGCCGACGCGCTCGAGGCATCGTTCCGCCAGTGCGGCGCTCTGGCGCGCCGCCACGGCGTGCGCCTGCTGTTCCATCCCGATCAATTCGTATTGCTAGGCTCCCCGCGCGCCGACATCACCGCCGCGTCGCTGGCCGAGATCGAATGGCAGGCCGCCGTCTCCGAATGGGTCGGGGCCGACGTCATCAATATTCATGGCGGAGGCGGCTACGGCGACAAGGCGGCCGCGCTGACGCGCGTGTGTCGTCGAATCGAGCGGCTTTCCGATGCGGCGCGGGCTCGGCTGACCTTTGAAAACGACGACCGAGTCTTCACGCCGTCCGATCTGCTGCCGCTTTGTCGCGACACGGGTATGCCGTTCGTGTACGATGTTCATCATCACCGCTGTTTGCCCGACGGCCGCCCCGTGGCCGATATCACCGCCGCCGCGCTGGAAACCTGGAACCGCGAACCGGTGTTTCATCTGTCCAGTCCGCTGAACGGCTGGCGCGGGCCCCATCCGAACCGGCATGCCGACTATATTCGCATCGCGGATTTCCCGGAAGAATGGGCGGAGGCGGATTGCACGGTTGAAGTCGAGGCAAAAGCCAAGGAAAAGGCCGTCGCGCGCCTGCTCGCGGCCTTGCGCAAGCGCGGCGTGGCAACGACCGGCCACGCGCGCTCGGTAAATCACAGCTAACCCACCGGCTTTGCCGGTGAGAATGGAAAAGGTTCTGCTTTGTTTTAGCCTCGTCAGCAGAATCTGTGGGTGAGAGACCATGACAGGGAGCGGCGTAGGCGGCGATTCTGTAAGAAAAGCGGAGGCATTGGGGAAATTCAAAGGCGCTACGATCTCGTATCGAGATAACACAGGCGGGATCCGGAGAACGACGAAGCCGTTCGACGAATCGCAGCCATGCTCAGATCACTCTCGAAGGCGGTTGGCGATGACACCTAGTCCCCACACTTCGTCGATCCCCGGTATGGCGAACGGTACCAACAACCCACAGATTCTGCGGAAGAGCCTTGTTTTAAGGGCCCCTTTTAGGGGCCTTACTCCAGGCCACCGGTTCCACCGGTGGTCCAGATTGCGTGAACGGTTGTCTAGCCAAGGCGGAAGCGATGAAACGAACGCTGGTTCTAACGATGCATGCGATAGGGCGTACGGGCGAAACCAGCTTCTTTCCGCTTCTCGAAAAGGCGCGGACGGATCCCGACGCGCGCATACGCGGCGCGGCGCTTTCTTCCATGGGGAGACTGCTAAATATTTGCCACGCGTCTCGTGCTGTGCTATGAATGCGATGTGACTGACCGAACAACTCGCTTGGTTCGGGACGGGGGCGGGAGCGAACGGATGATCCGCATGACGGGAAACAAATGGATTCGAGCGGGCTTGGTCCTGGTCGCGAGCGCGACGCTGGCGGCGGGCGCGTACGTGGCGGACAAGCTGATCAGCCGTCCGGACCGGATCGAATTCGAGCGGCGCCGCGTTGCACTGGTGTACGCGCGCGACGCGCTGTTGCGATACGAGTATCGGGAAGGGCGCCTGCCGGATTCGCTGGACGATCTGATTCCCGCCTATATTACGCGGTTCCATCTGTACGAAGAGGGGACGCCCCGCTATCGCTATGGCCGCGAGGCGCGCCGGATCGAAATGGCGGCGCCGTTCAGGATTCGCGGCCTGCTCCCGCGCCAGCGGGCGCCGGAAGGGTTTGTTCTGCCGGAGCCCGAGCCGCATTTCATGGTCGCGGCAGTCGCGCAGACTGCGGCCGCCGAGCCGGCGCCGGATTCGCCTGCGCCCGAGCCGATGGAGCCGCCGACGCCTGCGGTTCCGTTGGCCGATGCCCGGGTTCCCGATCCGCCCGACCTCCCAACGCCTGCGGAACCGGCGCCCGACCCTGTGGACGCCGACCGGCCCTTGGAAACGAACGGTTCCCTGTTGCCGCAAGACACAGAAACGGTGTTGCCGTCGGCGGTGGACGAGCCTGAGCCCGAGCCCGTCGCCCCTGTGCCGGAGCCCGAGCCGACAGAGGAAATCTTGGCGGACGGGCTTACGGCGGACGGGGAAGCGCCGGCGGCGTTCTGGCGCGAGCCGAAGGGGCCGGAACCGGTCGAGCCGCCCGAGGGCGTGCTGGTGTTCGAGGCGCAGCACTGGTCGGAAATGAACTGGGCCTGGGAGATTCGCGAGGATCCGAAATCGGGCGGCGGCGCGCATATCGAATGCAAGGACGAGCGGACGAACGGCGGCGCGCAGTCGCACTGGACGACGTTCGATTTCTACGGCATCCGCGAGCGGCACGAGATTTCAGTTCTGAAATACCATTTCCGTGTCGAGCAAGGCGGCTTCTACTGGCTGTTCGGGCGCATGTGGCCGACCGATACCCATTGTTCGAACACCATTAATGTGGGGGTGAACAGGGGCGGTTTGCACGATCGGCGCGACGTGAAACTTTACGATGGCGAGTTCATGGGCACGCGCGTGCCGTTCCGCTGGCGCTGGGCAAGGGCGCGCCGCCCGTTCCGTCTGCGCGCAGGCGACAACTACGTGCACGTGTTTCCGCACGAGTCCGGGCTGATGGTGGATCAGTTCATGCTGGTGCCGCAGAATCAAATCGGCAAATTCAGGCCCAACAACGAGGTGTACCGCGCGAATCTGGCGATCCAGCGCGGGACGGACTTCGAGCGGCAGGCCGGCCCGCCCCTGCATCTCTCCTTCGACACGCCGAGCAAAGTGATTTCCGCCGAGCATATCCCGAACATTCGCCTTGCCATGCGCTCGCTGCGGCCGGCCGAAGGCGAAGCGCGCATGCGCGTGCTCTTGCGCGAGGCGGCCGCCGACCGGCAGGACCTGGTCCTGGCCGATGTTCCGCTGTCGCTGGACGAGCTGCCGCCATTGGCGCTGGCCGATCTCGATTTCTCCGGCCTGGACTTCGACGCCTTGCCGCGCCGGGAATATCTGCTGACCGCCGAACTGACACGCGACGGACAAACGCTGGCCGAGGGACACAGGGTTCTGATGCATCCTTTCCAATGGGCGACGACCGACGCGCTGTCCTACTTGACCAACAATCAGCCCGGTCCGCTCGATGGCGACAAGGAACCGCCGGCGGGCGACGACGCGCTGGCCTGGCGCCCGCTGAAGAGCCGGGGGTGGGATCCGCTGGGCATTCTGGATTTCGGCATTCAGATCGCCGGCGGCAGCCTGCATGCGCCCGCGCACCGCGTCATCTACGCGCAAACCGAGGTGCATGTGCCGGAAACCGGGCGCTATCTGCTCAAGATTCAATCGGACGACCAGATGCTGCTGTGGATTGACGGCAAACTGGCGCATCGCTCCGACATCATGCGCTCCGTCATCCGCAACTCGTCGAAAACCGTTCTGCGTTTGGAGCAGGGCGCGCGCCGCATCCGCATTCGCGTGAATCAGGGCAAGGACATTCCCAAGCTGGAAGGCAGCTTCTGGAAGGCGTCCCTGCGCTTTCGGACGCCGGACGACATGCCGGCGCATGTCACAGGCAGATAAGTCGCTTTTCCTCTTGCATAGTTTCGCGCCATGCGACAGTGTGGTCCCTGTATGAAATTTCACATGGAAGGCAAAACGGTGGAGGTTCGAACGTGGCCCGCCGTCGTCGTGGCCATGCTGGCCTTGGCGCTGCTGCTGGCGGCTTCGTCGCTGTATCAGGTCGGGCCCGAGCAGGAAGCGCTCGTGCTGCGTTTCGGCCGTCATGTGAAAACCGAAGGGCCGGGCCTGAAAGCGCGGCTGCCGCTGGGCATAGATCGCGTATACAAAGTTCCCACGCGCATGGTGGACGTGGTCTCGTTCGGGGCCCGTTCCCCGCAGGGCGCGCGGATGGCGGCGCGGGAAGATTTCGCGACGGAAAGCTCCATGCTTACCGGCGACCTGAACATGGTGCGCGTGGGCTGGGACGTGCAGTTCACGCGCGAGACCCCGACGGATTTCGTGTTCAACGTGCAGGAGCCCATCAGCACCCTGCGCGACATATCGCAATCGGTCATGCGCGAGGTGATGGGCGACCGGGCCAGCATTCTGATTCTGACGGTGGGCCGTTCGGAAGTGCAGCGCAGGGTTCGGGAGCTGATCCAGAACCAGTGCCGGCAATTCGGCATGGGCATCCGGATCAACGAGGTCAACCTGCTGTTCGTGGATCCGCCGCCGGCCGTGCTGGGCGCGTTCAACGACCTGAACAAGGCGGAACAGGACGCCACGCGCTTTTTCGAGGAGGCCGCCAAGGTCTATCAGGATCGCGTGCCGCGCGCGCGCGGCGAGGCGCGGCGCATGATCCTCGAGGCGGAAGGCTTTCGCGAGCGGCGCGTCAACGTGGCGCGCGGCGAAGCCCAGCGCTTTGCCGACACGCTCAACGCCTACCGGCAATCGCCCGAAGTGACGCGCCAGCGTTTCTTCCTTGAAACCATGGAAGACTGCCTGCCGCGCGCGCGCGAAATCGTTGTTGTGGATCCGGCCGTGCGTTCGCTGTTGCCGCATCTGAATGTGCGCGACGCCGCGCCGGAGAAGAGGTAGCCGCATGAAATTTCCGAAGCAAGGCGCGAGGAAGGGAAGAGGCGCGGGCATCGCCGCCGCGGTCGTGGCCGGCTGTCTGGCGTTTCTCGCCTACCACACCTTTTTCGTCGTGAACGAATGGGAACAGGCGCTGGTGCTGCAGTTCGGGGACATTGTCGGCGAGCCGATCACCGAGGCGGGGCTGCACCGCAAAATCCCGTTCATCCAGAACGTGCTGCGTTTCGAGAAACGGCTCCTGCGCTGGGACGGCCAGGAAACGACTACGATCACGCGCGACCGCAAAACCGTGGTCGTGGACGTGACGGCCCGATGGCGGATCGTGGACGCCCGCCGCTTTCGCGAGGCCGTGGGGTCGGAACGGTTCGCCGCCAGCCGCCTGAACGGCATCATCGAAGGCGCGGTCAAGGACGAAATCGCCAAGTACGACCTGTACGAGGTGGTGCGCAGCAGCAACCGCATCCTCCAAGCAGAGGAGGAGGCTGCCGAACCGGAAACGGACGAGGACGGCCTGCCGCCCGTCGCGGAACTGGTCACGGCGTTGGGCAGCGGCGAAACGCCGCCGCTTCGCCAAGACGACCAAGGCCGCTACCTGGCCGGCCGGCCCGTGGCGATCGAAGGGATTCTGGCCGAGGCGCGGCAGCGGCTCGAAATGGTTGACATCGGCATTCATCTGGAAGACTTGCTGGTCAAGCAACTGAACTACAGCGCCGCGATCGAGGCCAATGTGTATGCGCAAATGAATGCCGAACTGCAGAAAATCTCCGCCGGATTCCGGTCGGCCGGCCGCCAGCGGGCCGAAGAGCGGCTCGGCGAAATGGAGCGGGAGCTGGCCGTGATT
This sequence comes from Kiritimatiellia bacterium, assembly GCA_007134465.1. Taxonomy (GTDB): domain Bacteria; phylum Verrucomicrobiota; class Kiritimatiellia; order UBA8416; family SLMC01; genus SLMC01. The sequence continues at coordinate 7,768 of SLKS01000275.1, forward strand.
CAGAGTCGCGCCCAGGAACAGTCGGAACGCATACGCGGCGAGGCGGAAGCCGCCTCCATTCAAATTTACGCCGAGGCGTTCAACCGCGATCCTGATTTCTACGCGTTTCTGAGAACCTTGGCCGCCTATTCGGAAACGGTCAACACCAACACCACGCTTGTGATCGGCGCCGACGGGCCTCTCTATCAGGGGCTGATTCGGCCGCTGAGTCAACCGTAGTCAAGCCTATGCGTACGCCGGAATCGAAAACTCCCGGACTGGACGGATTGCTGGCCGCGCGCCGCCGCTTGCGCGAAGAAGGGCGTACCGCGGTGTTCACGAACGGCTGCTTCGACATTTTGCATGCCGGCCATCTGGATTATCTTCTTTTCGCGCGCGGGCAGGGCGATGCGCTCATCGTCGGCGTCAACTCCGACGCTTCGGTGCGGCGCAACAAGGGGCCGCAACGGCCGCTGGTGAGCGAAGCCGAACGCTTGCGGCTGCTGGCGGCGCTGGAACCGGTGGATTACGCGATCGTGTTCGACGAGGACGAACCGCGCCGCCTGATCGAAGCGCTGCTGCCGGATGTGCTGGTGAAGGGCGAGGACTGGGCGCACTACGTGTCGGGCCGCGAAGCGGTGGAAGCGAACGGCGGGCGCGTGGTTCTGGCCCCGCTGACGCCGAACCGTTCGACATCCCGGCTGCTGCGTCTGCTGGAGGGGACTCCGTCGTGAGCGGGCAGGACTTTTTTATCGTGACGGGCGGCGCGGGTTTCATCGGCAGCCACCTGGTCGAGGCGCTGAACCGGCGCGGCCACGACAACATCCTGATTGTGGATCCGGCCGACGACCCGGTTCGCCGCGGCTATCTGGAGCGCCTGCGCTTTCGCGAACTCATGGCGCCGGCCGAATTCCGCGATCGCGTCCGCCGCGGCGCGCAGCCGGTTCCCGTCACGCTTTTCCATCTGGGCGCTTGCAGTTCCACCACGGAATCCGACGAGGCGTTCCTGGCGGACAACAACACGGCGACCACCCGCGAGCTGTGCGAATGGTGCCTGCGCGCGGACGCCCGGTTCGTGTATGCCTCCAGCGCGGCGACCTATGGCGACGGTTCGCGCGGCTATGCCGACGACGAATCGCGCTTGCGGGAGCTGGCGCCGCTCAACCCCTACGGCTGGTCCAAGCACCGATTCGATCTGTGGGCGAGCGAGCAGGGCCTGCTGGGCCGGATCGCCGGTCTGAAATACTTCAACGTGTACGGCCCGCGCGAGGAGCACAAGGGCGACATGCGCTCGGTGGTGCACAAGGCGCGCCGGCAAATTCTGGAAACGGGCGAAGTGCGGCTGTTCAAGTCCTATCGGCCGGAATGGGCCGACGGCAGGCAGGAGCGGGATTTCATCCATGTGGACGATGCGGTGGATGTCACTCTGTTCTTCCACGAGCGGCCGGATGTGTCCGGCCTGTTCAATTGCGGGACCGGCCGCGCGCGCACCTGGCTGGACCTGGCGCGCGCGGTTTTCGCCGCCATGGGCCGCGAGCCGAACATCGTGTTCGCGGACATGCCCGAAGCGCTGCGCGAACGCTATCAGTACCATACCCGGGCCGACATGGCGAAACTGCGGCGCGCCGGCTACGACAAGCCCTTCGCCTCTCTGGAGGCCGGCGTGGCGGCCACCCTGCGGGCGCTGCCCGCCGCCTGAATCACATCTAAGCCCAAAACAAGCGAGTTTTTCTGCTGCGAGCACGCCAACGCCAACGCCTGCGGGACTTGAGGCGGGCCGCGCATTTCACCCATATTTCAACCTAAGTGGAGCAGTTGATTAACCGCAAAGAGCACAAAGATCGCAAAGAAAGATAGTTGTGCAGTTTTATGGCCACACCAATCGGGTGCAAGGGCGCATCTCTGCAAGCTGTTCTCCATCTTTGTGTTCTCTGTGTTCTTTGCGGTTATCTGCTCTTTCCAGGTTCAATATGCGAGAATCGCGCGACCCGCCTCCAGCCCCGCATCCGCAGACGTTGGCGCACTCTCGCGACGAAAAACTCGCTTGTTCCGGGTCTAAGGCGGGCTGCGCCCGCAACCCAAAAGGGCGGAGGTCACGGAACACGACTACGGCGACGACTACGGGGGACGACCTGCCCGCAGTGCTACAGCGTTGCAGGCGGGCTTCCGTCACTCGTAATCCGTCCCGACCGCGAAGCGCGTCGGGATCGCCGTAGTCGTCCACCGGATCCGCTTTGTTTTACGGCCGCTTTTATGGGCTTTCCTCATACCAGCGGTTCCACCGGTGGCGCTTGTCGCGCAATTTTCGAAGCGGCTCGCTCGTTTTCCGAAGAAAAACAAGAAAAAAACATCTTTATTGTTGACTTTCGGTATGCTTCCGGTATATTTCTGCCATAAGGAGGTGGAACGATATGAAGAGTGAAGCGTTTGACAAGAAGTTCGATAATGGCGAGGACATCTCAAAGCATCTGGATTTCAACAATGCTACCCGGCCCGGTCGGGAACAGAAGCGAGTCAACGTAGATTTTCCCGTCTGGATGATTCAGTCTCTTGACCGCGAAGCCAAGCGGCTTGGCGTTCCAAGGCAGTCGGTGATCAAAGTGTGGATCGCCGATCGTCTTGAACACGCTCATGCGTAATTGCGAGGCCAGCCAGTACGAATGTTTTGCGGCTACGTTATCCGGGCACAAGTTCCGGTCAATAGTCCGGTGTCGGAAACAGGCGGTCGGGTTCCCAGCGGGTTCCGATGCGTTTCAGCCAGACGGTATGGGTTCGCGTGCGTTTCGTTCCGTCGGGCCCGATCGCATCGTAGGCCACCACCACGCAGGCGGCGCTTTTGCCGACATGGAATTCCGCTTCCTTTTTCGGGCGAATTTCCGCCTGCGCCGGGAACTCGGCGTCGGCCTTAAGCGCCGCCACCGCTTCCTCGAACAAGACCGCTTCGGACATGGGCGCGCAGCCGGCGCCGAACAAGGATAGCAGGGCGCAAACGGCCGCCGCCCGGACTGTCGCGACGAAGCGCCGCCGCTTCGCCGGCCAAGCGTTTCCGGCGGGCTTTGCCCGCAACGCTACGGCCTTCGGCCCTTGCCTGCACCGAAGACGGAGCATGGCAGGCAGGCGAGATTCCTCGCCGGCTCGGAACGCCACGACTCCGCGACTTCTCTTTCTGTCCTTCATGTTCTGTTCACCGATTACTGTTCACTGTTCACTGATTACTGGCTGTTCATGTGGCGCTCTCTTTCATTCATCGTTTCCGTACATACGCCGTTCACCCCGGTCGCAAAAGGGTGTTCTTTGGGATTGTTTCGTTCTTTCTTCTCGCGCCAGCGCGCCTATGGGCTTTCGAACACTCGGATATTGCTGTAGACCGATTCGGCATTGTTGGCGGCGGTGTGGTCGTCGTTGGCGAACAGCAGAAACAGGACCTGTCCGCGATAGTGCTGACCGACCGGGATGCGGTAGCGTTTGCGGCCGGGCGCGGCATCGGCATATTCGTAGCCGCGAATCCCGCCGGCGCGCCGGGTGCCGTACAGTTGGAAGATGCGCTCGGGGCGCGCGCCGCTGTTCTGCGACAATCCGATTCCCTGGAACAGGCCTTCGCGGCCGCTGCTGAACTCGAATTCCAGAACCGTGTTGGGCCGGATGGCATAGGAAAAAGGATGGGCGCGCCACACCGGTCCGCGCAGGGTCAGCGTGCGTCCGCCGTCGGAAACGGTCGCTGTGCCGCGCCCCCCGTACCCGCGACAGGGGGTAAGCCGGTCCTGACGAAGCGTCAAGGCCGGCGTGGCGGCTTCGGGGCGGGCGCCTGGTGTCGGCCCTTGTTGAGCCGGTCGTGTCGGCTGGCTTGGCCGAGTGGGCGGTCGCGGACCCTCGCTGTTTTGCGACCCGGCCCTGATAATTCCCCAGCCCAGCAGAGCGCCTAGCGCGATAAAAGCCATCACCAAGAAAATTTTGCCGCCGCCGGACGAAGAAGGGGCGGATAGGGAGTGGTCGAGCCGCCCCGTCGTTCGTTTCAAGCCTGTTTGCGTCCCGTACGAAGCGCGACGACGCCGTTGCGACGTATCGTGTTTTCGACCGCGCCGCGCATGCCCCGCGCCGGCGCGCGTTGTCGCGGGAAACGCCTTCGCTTCCGCAGCGGCCGACGACGATGCATAGGCGGCCGCCCGCTTCCGTACCTGCGTGGCTTTGCGGCCTGCCTGAATCTTCTTTGTTTTGATCGGATGCGCGTCTCCCTCGGCATGTGCCTTGTCGGGTTCGGTCAGATGTTTCAGCGCGTTCTGCAAGTCGGCGATCAGCGTGGCGTAATCGGAATGACGGCGGGTTACGTCGAGATTCATCATGCGCCCGATCACTCGCTCCACGCTCGGGTGAATGTCGGGCCGAATTTCCTGCATCGGTTTCGGAGGATGGTCCAGCCGGGCTTTGAGCACTTCGACAGCCGTTTCCCCGTCGAACGGCGGACAGCCGGCGGCGGCATGGTACAGGGTGGCGCCCAGACTGTAGATGTCCGAGCGCTCGTCGGTGGGCAAGCGCCGCACTTGCTCGGGCGACAGGTAGTAGGGGCTGCCCCACACGCCGCCCTTGACATCCTCGTCCACCAGGCTGGCCAGCCCGAAATCAATCAGTTTGGCCGTGAAATCGGAATTGAACAGAATGTTCTCGGGCTTGACATCCCCGTGAACCAGTCCCTTTTTAATGCCGGCCTGCAGCGCTTTCGCGATCTGAATGCCGGTCTCCACGAGAAACTGCTGGTCCAAGGCCGTTTCCTGGCCGATCAAAAAGTCCAGGGAACAGCCGTCAACATATTCCATGACAATGTACGGCTGGCCTTCCTCCTCGCCAAAGGCGTACACGTGCGTGACATTGGGATGGTTGATGTTGGCTGCGGATTTCGCCTCGCGCCGGAAGCGCGCGCGCAGTTCCGGATTGTCGCGCAACGACTTCAGCAGCACTTTGAGCGCGACCTGTCGGTCGAGCAACGGGTCCAGTCCGCGATACACCGCGCCCATCCCGCCCGAACCGAGCAATTCCAGGATCAGATATTCCGCGAACCGGCCCGGTACGGTCTTCTGGGCGCCGCAGGAGGGGCAGGCGACTTTGCTCAGAGGCTTTTCGCGCGACAAATCCAGCAATTGGCCGCATTCCGAGCACTTCGCCTCGCGAAGCGGCTCGGCCCGGATCTGGATGGTCATGCTGCCCTGTTCCATGAAACTACCCCGTATGGCGAGTCGGGAAACAAAGCGCCAAATACTATCCGGAACAGTTCGGCATGGCAAGCGTAAAAAATCAAAAATAAGCTTGCGTCCAGGCGGGCGTTGTGTCATCAATGCGCCATGTTAGCCGTTCGACACAGCCGCTTCCTTTCGGTCGCCATGCTCTGCGCGATCCTGATTTGGCTCGCCCCCGCGCCGTCTTACGGGCAGGCTTCGATCAACGAACTGTTCCAGGCGATCGGCATGAACATGTCGAAAGGCGAGTTTGCCGAAGTCATTCCGGACATCATGCAGCTTGTGGACATCCTGGGCGACACGAAGGATCCGCAAATGCGCATGCGCATGCAAGGCGTCTTCTTCAATCTGGGCATCGCGCATTTCTTTCTGGGCCAATTCGAAGAATCCATGAAGGCCTTCCAGGACTACAAGCGCCGCTATCCGCGCGGGCCGCGCGAAAACATGGCCACAGCCGACCTGTTCATCGCCGACTGCTTGCGCTTTCTGGAACGATTCGACGAGGCCATCAAGGCGTACGAAACCGCTATGCGCACCCACGACTATTCGTCCATCCTGCTGGCCGACATGCACAGTTCGATCGCGCGCTGCCATCTTGCCAAAGGCGATTGGGCCGCCGCCATGGAACCGCTGCAACGCGTGGTTCGCCTTTCCTCCGACTTCCATCAGTACAACTGGGCCGCCACCCTGCTGGTAACCGCCTATCTCAAGAATCTCGAGCTGGACAAGGTCTACCCGCTGATTCCCCTGCTGTTGCAGCGGGATTCGCTGGCGGCGCGCTCCGTCGCCTTCAACATGGCCGCGCTCGAGGCCGGCGACGAGCTGTTCGCCACTGAACGCTACCGCGAAGCGCTCTGGGTGCATCGGCTCGTGTACCCCCACGATCTGGTCGCCGTGCGCAGCGAGGAATATCTGGAAACGCTTCGGCGCCGCGCGGAACATGTCCGGGAAACGGGCGGCGATGCGCGCACCCTGATGCGGCTTCAGGAAAGCATCGGCGAACTGGAAGAGGAAATCAAGGCCATCGCGGAAATCGACAACTACGATGTCGAATTGCTCTTCCGCGTGGCGCGCGGCTACATGGAGCTGTCCCGTTTCTGGGAATCGCGCGAGATGTTTCTCCATCTCCATGGCATCACGGACCGCGAGATGGCCGACGAAGCGCTTTTCCTGGCCTTTCGCAGTTCCTGCGCGCTGCTGCCCTGGACGCGCGCCTACGAAATCGGCAACATGTACATGACCCAGTTCCCGTCCGGCCACTGGTTCGAGATGGTCACGCTGGCCATGGGCCAGATGTACGCCAAGGAACAGAACTGGCCGATGGTCATCGAGCATCTCTCGCGCACGCTGGAGATCTCGCCCGGCCACACGGCGGCGGCCGAATGCATGTTTCTGATCGGCTATGCCGCTTTCATGGAGGAGATGTTCGAACGTTCCGTCGCCACCTTCCGCCAGATGATGGAGCTATTCCCCCAAAGCGAACTCGTTCCCGACGCCACGTACTGGACGGCCATGGGCTTGCTTTTCGATGGCAAGTACGACGAGGCCGCGCCGGAATTCGACAAGATTCTCGAACGGCATGCCGACAGCATCTATCTCGAAGACGCCATGTTTCGGCGCGCGGTCTGCGACTACGGCATGGGCCAGTTCGAGGATTCGGACCAGCGCCTGGCCGAATTCATCTCGCGCTATCCCGAAAGCCAGCTTGTCGGCGAAGGCACCATGATGCGCGGCGACATCGCCGGCGCGCTCGCTCGCCCCATGGACGCCGTGGACTTCTACCAGCAAGCCATGCGCCACGAGCATCTGAACATCGAGCATTACAACCATAGCGCGTTTCAAACGGCGGCCATCCTGCACGACGCCGAAGATTACGATCGAATGCGCGCCCATTTCACCCGCTACATCGAAACCAATCGGGAAGGCTCCAATCTGCCCCAGGCCATCTACTGGATAGGACGCTCCCTCTGGAACACCGGCGAACAGGAAGGCGCCTTGCGCTACTACCAGGAAGCTGTCGAGAAATTCGGGCAGAATCCCCGCGAAATCGGCATAGATCTCATTCTCGACGAATGGATCGCGTTGTCCAAGCGCGGCGGCCCCGAACTCGAAAAGAGCGCCTGGAACAATCTCAGGGTCCATCTTCGCAACGCGCGGGGACGCAACCAGCCGGCGCTGGTTCTGCGCCTGACCCGCATCCTGCTCTACGATCCCAACCTGCCGGCCGGCGAACGGCATCGGATTGTCAGCAACATGTTGCAGGAGGAGAATCTGGAGCACGCCAGTCCGGCCGTGTCGCAAGCCATGCTCGAGTTCGCCATCGAACGCGAGCAGCGCGATCTCGCCCGCAAAATTGCCGGTCACATCATCGAAGCCTTTACGGAAACGGACTATGCGCTCGATGCGCGCATGACCCTGGCCAATTTCGCCATCGAGGACGCCAAAAAAACCACGGTAACGATCGAGCGCGACGAACTGTACGAAGAGGCGATTCGCCACATGAACGTCATCCGCTCGATCTACGCCGCCACCCCGGAGGCCGCCCAGGCCCTGCTTACGCTCGGTTGGCTTTACATTGACAAGCGCGATTTCAAGGCGGCCGACGAAGCCTTCACCGCCGTGCTCGGCCCGCCCGAATGGCGTCCGATGCGGCCCGAAGCCCTCTACGGACGCGGCGAGGCGCTTTTCGCCCAGCGCATGTTCCTCGAAGCCTCCGCCTATTACGAGCGCATCTACCTGCTCTATTCCCATTACAGAAGCTGGACGGCCAAAGCCTATCTGCGCCGCGCGGAAGCGCTCCAGCGCCTGCACGAGCACAACAAGGCCGCCGAAGTTCTGGAAGAAATGCTGGGCCAGTCCGACCTGGCAGAAACCGCCGAAGGCAAGGAAGCCAGAAAATTGCTGGCTTCGGTAAGACGCTGACCCATGAACAGACTCTTGTCCATCGCGTTGTTGTCCGTCGCCTGCGCGACGCCGCTCCTGTCCGCGCGCGGCCAAGCCGCGACCGCGCGCAAGCCGGGCGCATCGAAGCTGCGCCCCGTAACAGCCTATGTATCGGTCAACAACCAGGAACGGCTCGTCACGTTCGTGGACCGTACGCGCGATACCGTCTCGTTCGTACTGGGAGAACGGCCTGTCGGCGCTCGTCAAACCATCGAAATCGCCCAGTTCGACGCCGTATTCTTCGACCTCGGCAAGATAGACTGGGGCGAACTGCACATGGCCGTGCGCCGCCAGCAGTGGACACGCGCCATCCGCCTGCTTGCCCCCTTCATTACGCCGCTGCTGCCTTATCTCGACCTGCCCGAAAACAACGGCGTCGAATATGCTCTTTCGATGGGCGACTACATGATGCGCGCCGCCAACCTGAGCCTGCAGGCGGCTCGCACGCCCAAGCAGCGGGAAGCCGCCGAGGAACAGTATCGGCGCGCCTATACCGTGTTGCGCCGCGTCCAGCGCGCGGAATGGTCCTCCGCCGGACAGATCGCCGACCTGAAAAGCCTGCAGTGCCTGCTCGCGCTCGACCGTCCCCAAGCCGCGCGCAAGCTTTTCCAGGAAGCCATCGAGCCCAATCCCGGCGACCGCGCCTACGGCCTCTATTGGCTGATCAGAGCCCAACTCGACTTGCACAGCGAAGATTTCCGCGCCGCCATGGAAGCCGCCGTCAAGTCGCTGTGCTTCGAGAACAAGGACATTGACACCTTCCCCGACGCCCTCATGATTTCCGCCCGCTGCTACGAGGAACTCCTCGAATGGTACCGCGCCCGCGACGTCTACTACGAAGTCGCCCGCATCTTCCCGAAAACCGACTGGAGCCGCGCCGCCCGCGCCCGCCTGCAATTCATCATGGACAAGGAACTCACCAAGGCCGAAGAGAAATCCGCTGTCGAAACCGTGTTCTTCGGCCTGCAGGAGGACATGAACAAGCTCGTTCGCGATCTGCTGGCGGAACAGGACAAGGACGAGGAGATTCCCAAACCTTCGGCGGAGGCCGCCGACCCGGACGAGGACGCGGACCTGAAAGTGTTCGACTAAAGCGCAAAGGAGATGAACCCATGACGAAAACGGCAAGGACGATCGGAGCGGCGGCAGTGGCATTGTGGTTGGGCGGCATGCTTTCTCTCGCGCTTGCGCAGGGCGCAGGCGCGGTGGAGGAACAGCCGGAACTCGGCGAAGGCGTGCGCATACGCGAACTGATCCGGCAGGGCGGATGGTTCATGCTACCGCTGGGCCTGCTCTCGGTCGGCACGATCGGTCTGGGCATTTACGGTTTCATGATCGTGCCGGAAAAGAAAATGCTCACCCCCGAACTGGTGCCCCAGTTGCAGGATACGCTCAACAACCTGCGCATGGACGACGCCACCAGCATTTGCAACACGAACCCCAGCCTGCTCACCAACATTCTCAACGCCGGCCTGCAGCGCATCAGCGACGGTGTGCTCGATGTGCCCGCCATGGAAAAGGCCATGGAGGAAGCCTCCATCGAAGAGACGTCTTCCGGTCTCAAGACCATCAGCTACCTCTCCATCATCGCCCAAATCGCGCCTATGATCGGACTGCTCGGCACCGTCTGGGGCATGATCGGCGCCTTCGCCCAGATCGGACGCGGCGGCATGGGGCGGCCCGAAGTGCTCGCCGACAACATCGGCCAGGCCATGGTCACCACGGCCGCCGGTCTGATCATCGGCATCCCGGCCATGTTCCTCTATTTCTATCTTAAAGGCCGCTACAGCGCCAATGTCACCCGGCTCGGCCGCGTGCTCGGCAACCTCGCCCACAGCCTGGTCGCCGCCTCCCGCCGCGCCGCCGAAGGCGGCGCGGAAGAAGCCCCGTCCGCGGAAGCTTAAATTGTCTTTTTTTCTTGCGTTCCGAGGCTGGACAGTCTATCTTGCCAGCATGTCGGAACAGTGATGTGTCGTACACCGAGTCCCGGAACAAAACATGAAAATACCGCTCGGCAAGGAAGACGAAGCCAAGTTCGAGATGGCGCCCATGATTGACATGGTCTTCCTCCTGCTCATCTTTTTTATGATTGCCTCGCGGCTCAGCGTTTTGCAAAACATTGAATTGGAGATACCTACGGCTGAAAAGGCTGTGGTGCCCAAGGAAAGGCCCGAGCGATTCGTTGTTAATATAGACAAGGACGGGCTCGTGCATGCCGGCGCCGACCCGTTGGGGCTGTCGAACGACCCCGACGCGCTGTCCGTTTTGCGCGACAAGATCAAGGATCAGAAGGAACTCATGCCGCATTTGCGGGTGTACCTGCGGGCGGACCAAATGACCGATCACGTGCATGTCAAGCGCGTGATGGGCATCATGGCCGAGGCGGGCATAGACGATTTCATTTTCGGTGCATTCATTCCGGGAGGCGGATAGCATGAAGGTGCAGACGGCGCAAGCCGACGATCCCTCGCTTAACGTGTCGTCCCTGATCGACATGGTGTTTTTGCTGCTGATTTATTTCATGGTGTCTGCCAGTCTGGTCAAGTCGGAAGGAGATTTGGGGATCAAGCTGCCGGGCATTGTGCAGCAGTCTGTTACGCTGGACATGCCGGACGAGCAGATCATCGAGGTGCGGGAAACCGGCGAGGTTTTTCTGAACGGCCGTCGTTACGGACATCACGACTCGCAGGACCTTTCCGACCTGGAAGAAATGCTGCTGCGCTACAATGCGTCGTCCGTCGCATCGGGCAACCAGGCTCTGGTCACCATCTGGGCCGCCGATACGGCCAAGCATCAGCGGGTGATTGACGTGATGAACGCCTGCGCCGGGGCCGGGATCGAGAATGTCACGTTCTCAAGTTCGTTGGAATAAGGAGGGCTTGTTATGAGTACGCAACCTTCACAACCTGCGGCGCCTCTTGTTACCGAGGCGGATTCGGGCAGGGGCCGTTCCCTTCTGCTTTCGGGGCTTGGCTACTACAAGCTCTCGGTCAAGCGCCGGAAAATGCTGACGTACGTGTTCGGGGGCAGCCTGGCGCTCCACATCCTGGCCTTGCTGATCTTCGGCGGCATGATCATCATGCGGCCGACGATGGAGGAGGCCACCATTTTCCGGACGCCGCCGCCGGCCCGGCGCTATGAACCGCGCGAACTCGAGCACAAGGTGAAGGTTCAGAAGCAGCAGCGCAGTTCGAGCCGGCCGGCCATGATGCCGCGCATGGTTTCCATGCGCGTCTCGGATCTGTCGCTGCCGGAAGTCAAGGTGGACCCCAAGGTCATCCACACGACCTTCCAGCCCAAGTTCCGGGCCGTGTCCGGGCGCGGGCTCGGCGCCGGGCTTGGCACGGGCCATGGCACGCACGGGTTCGGGTCCGGCGTGGCCAACATGAACTTCTTCGGTCTGCGCGCGCGCGGCGAGCGTATCGCCATTATCGTGGACGCGTCAATCAGCATGGCGGAGGAAACCGAGGAGCTCGGCGTGACGGCCGCCGGCATAGCCCAGTATCAGCGGGTTAAGAACCGGATCGGCCAGGTGATCGATTCCCTGCCGGAAGGCGCGCTGTTCAATGTCATTGTCTATGCGGAAACCGCCTCCGCCTGGCGCGACGAAATGCAGTACGCCACGGCCGACAGCCGCCGTTCCGCGAAGGAATTTCTGCAGCCGTTCAACAGCAAGGTTGACTGGAACGCGGTCGGCCACAAATCGGGCCTGTCCCATCTTCCGTACGGTTTGGGCAACCGGGCGGCGGGCGGAACGACCCGCTTCGATCTGGCCCTGTCCCTGGCGTTCAAGAGCGGGGCGGACACCATTCTGATCATTTGCGACGGCGATGTCTGGGTCGAGATGGCGCCGTCGCCCGAACAACGGCAGCAGCATCAGGAAGAATTGCAGCGCTGGCAGGAGCGTACGGCGCCCGCGCGTGCCGCGCACCAGCAGGCCGTCGCGCAGTGGCAGGCGAACGCGCCGCCGGTCGAAACACGTACGGAAAAAGTCTGGCGCGAAGGCCGCCCCGCTCAGTCGGCTGTCATTCGCGAGCGCGGAGGCCGACCGGCCCGGGCCGCCACGGAAGGACGCTGGGTGACGCGTACGGTCAGGGTCGGCGGCGGTGGCGGGGGCGGGCCCAGCGCGCCACGATTGCCCCCGCGGCCCGAATTGCCCAAAACCATCTGGACGCTGGCCGATTACCAGAGACATATCGAGATGCTTCACAATGAATTCCTGAAGCCCAAGGGACAGCGCATGCCGCAAATCCACATCATCGGCTTCCGCAGCGGCCGCGAGGATTCCGATTTCCTCCGCAATCTCGCGCGTGCCTATCGCGGACAGTTCCGGCATGTGTCCACCGTCAAATGATCCGTCGGCGAAAAGGAGCGTAGCTTCCGAACAGCATGAAAACGAGGAATCGGTTCAGCGCAGCGTTGAACGGTACGGCCGTTCTTTTCGCAACCATTGGGCTCGGGGCGGGCGTAGCCCGCGCCGAATGGCTGAGCGAGGCGGAAATCTCGATCGAACCGGCGGGCAAGCCAGGCGAGATGCACTATTCCGTCCGCCTGGCTCCCGGCAAGACGCAACGCTACGACGCCATCGTTTTCGAGTTGCACTATCATCAGACCTTCCCCTGGATCGATGCGCGCGGCAAGCGGACCATGCGCGTGCACGAGCCGGTTTCGTTCGTCTATCGCCGGCGTTCCGTGAACCTGGTGCAGGAGCTGGACCATCATATTTCATTCCGGGTTCCCGTGGATCGCAAGGATCTTGAAAAGAAGTACGGCGAACACACCTTCAACAAGGGCTATCCGGTCACCATCGAGCGCATGACCATTTCCGGGGTGTCGGGCAAGAAGACGCTGTGGACCTACTCGATGCCGGCACGCGGCAAGAACGACATTCCGAAGCTCGTCGCCGAACAGCGCGAACGGGAAGAGCGGGAAAAGGCCAAGACGGAAGACCTCAGCGATCTTGACGCAACGCCGAGCTGGCTGAAATGACTGCGGGGAGCGCCACATCGTTTGCGCGCGCCATGCGCCGGTTCGCATGCGTGCGCGTTCCGCTTCTGTCGGCGCTTCTTGCCCTCCTGCCCGCTCCGGTCAGGGCCGACGCCCCCGACTTGACCACGCGCGAAATGCAGGCGATCCGCCGCGAGTTCATCGAACAAACCGAACGGCAGGCCCAGTCGCGCGTCCAGGAACTGACCAGGCTGGTTCAGGACAATGTGGACTGGGCCAATGCGCAGTTGGAGGAAAACACGCGGTCCGGGAATATTTCGGGCCTCGCCGTCGCGCGCGCGGCCGTGCGCATGTTCGAGGCCTGCGCCGAGGAAATGGAGGCCAAAGGCGACTTCGCCATCCCCGACCGCGTCCGTCGCGAACTGACCGACCGCGTCCGCACCTTGGAACAGAACAAGAACAACATCGAGCAGAAATACTCGATCCTGCTCGAGCCGTTGCGCGACCGCTTTTTTCTCCGCTTTTCCGATCTGGCCCAGGAGCAGCTTGGCCGCTTCGTTCCCGACGACCAGTTGAAGGTCTGGTTCGACCAGCTCGTGCGCACCGAAGTCAAGCCTCCGCCCGCCACTCCGCCGGAAACCATGCCGGGCGAGCCTCCGCCGCCCGACGCGCCGCCCGCGCCCGAACTGCCCGATGTGCTCGCCAGTTCCGGCCATGCCGACAACTGGGTAACGTTCGGCTACTGGTTCGCGCGCGTTCACGCGCTGGAACTGATTCGCATCCCCGTTCTGAACGTGACGGAGGAGCGCAAGCACACGGGCAAGGGCGAGATGTCGGGCGCCGATCTCGAAACGCTCTATCGGCCCGTGCGAGCCTTGCAGCGAAGCGAGACCATGACGTTTCGCATCAAAAGCGTCAAGGGGCGGCTGGGCGCCGATGTCGTGGAATGGCCCGGCCCGCGCAACCGCTGGACGCTCTACCTCCGCGTTCGTCCGCACGGCGCGTCTCCCTCGTTGCACGCCATCGAGCTGCAAGTGAACGCGGATGCCGTCCTGACCGCCGCCGCGCCTGTCTCGCCAATCGCCGGACCGGATGTCGGCGAACCCAAGCCGCCACCGGCGCGTCCGGTAAAGCTCTCCGTCCGCAGCGTTCCGCCCGGCGCGGAAATATTCGTGGATGGCGAACGGCAGATGGTCAACAACGTTCCGCTGCGGACGCCGGCCGAGATTGTCGTGCCGGAAGGTCCTCGCGAGATTCGCCTGACCCTGTTCGGATTCCTCGACGGCGTGCTGCGCGATTTCGCGGCCAAACCCGGCGCCGTGGCCGAATGGACCTTTGTCAAGGATCGCGGTATGGAAAAAGTCACTGTGCGCGCCTTCGCTCAGACCGGCTGGCGCGGCACGCGCATCCGCGTGAACAAGGGCGACCGCCTTTCCATCGTCGTCGTCGGCCAATGGTCCTGCGGAGAAGGCAGGGAAAACACCGACGCGCTCGGCTATCCGCAAGCCCGTTTCCCGCAGTATTACCGGGCGCCGCATGGCGACCGGCGCCTGCTCCGCACCGCCAACTACGGCGCGCTTCTCATGCGCATTGGAGACAAGGGGCGTGTCGGCGCCGTCGGGCGCAGTCTCCGGTTTGTCGCGCCCGAATCCGGCGAACTCTATTTTGGCATAAACGAACAGCCTCGGTTTCTGCGCGACAATTCCGGATCTCTGAACATCCAAATCGAAAAATCGTCCGGCGGCCAGTAAACCTGGAAAGAGCAGTAACCAGTAATCGGTGATCAGTAATCAGTTCAATTTGTCGCGTCCTGATATAGGTTGACACTTGCAACAGTGAGGAGCAGGTGTGTATGGATGCGAGCATACGGTATAGCGAGGCATTCAAGCAGCAGGTGCTGCGCGAGATCGAATCGGGAAA
>SLKS01000109.1 GCA_007134465.1 Kiritimatiellia bacterium
AAGCCGTGCGCGCGCGCTGTCGCGAACAGGGCGTGCTGGTGGGGCTTGGCGGCGTTCTGGCCAATGTCATTCGCATCCAGCCGCCGCTCGTCATCACGGCCGACGAAACCGCGCGCACGGTCGAAACCGTCGCCCGCGCGCTCGAGGACGTGTCTGGCTCGCGGTAGGACGGCGAGCCGGCGCCAGCAGCCGCAATGGGCTGCTTTGCTCATGGCGGGCTCTTTGCATCGCGAGGAACTGATGGAGGACTGGAACTTGGCCATGGATAAGAAACCGCTCCGTCCCATCGAGCCGCTTGCATAATGCCCCGGAGTGTGGCGCATAGCATTGAATGTCAATGCGATATGGAAAACGGCGTTGTTGCGAGCCCTCGGATAAACGCTTCTTTTTAGCTGCCGGAAATCGGACGCCCCGACGTGTCCACAGCCGAACGTCGTCGGGAAGGCCGGGGGCATGAAGCGCGCCGGACAAGATACGCGCTCATGCTTGCCGGAGATCGGTCGCCTGCCTGAACCGAAGATGGAACATGTCAGGCAAGCAGTCTCCTTGCCGTGTTTCGAAAACAGGCTCTCAACTGACCACTTCCAAAACGATGCGGATTCGTCATCCCCGTCTTGCCATTCGATACGAAATCTGTTTGATTGTCTCCGTGGCTCGCAACCGTCGGCTCCGCATCGGCGGTTGCGTTTTTCCATGCGACCCAATAATCAATGGGCCCAACCGTAGTATTCCATGAAGATGCCCGAGCCGACCTCCGAAACGGATGCCAGTCTGATCCGGCGCTTGCGGGCGGGAGACGCGACGGCATTCGACACGCTGTTCGCACGGCATCGTCGGCCTCTGCTCGCCTACGTGTTCGGCATGCTGAACGATGCGGGCCGGGCGGAAGACATCGTGCAGGACTGCTTTCTCGAACTGGTCCGCCGGATCGAAAGCGTGGACCCGGGCCGGAATGTCGCGGGCTGGCTGTACCGAGTGGCGCGCAACAAGGCGATCGATGCTGTGCGACGTCGCAAATTCGAGACAGGCCCGGCGGACGACGAGCGAGCGCTGTCGGCCGGAAGAACGTTGGCGGCGCTTGGCGAGACCGACCCTGCGCCGTCGCCTCTGGACGCCATGTTGCAAGCGGAATCCGCCGCGCGCGTACAGGCCGCGCTGGCCGCGTTGCCCCTGCGGGAACGGGATGTGATCGCCCTGCATTATTTTGGGGACCTAAGGTTTCGGGAGATTGCCAAGCTTGCGCGTCGGCCGCTGGGCACCGTTCTCTGGCAAGCGCGCAATGCGCTGGCCAAGATGAAACAACTGCTGGAAAACGATCATGAAAAACAAAGCTTGCCATGAGTTTCGGCAAACCCTGCTGCAAAACGGCAGCGCCGCTTCGCGATCGGACGCGGACCGGTCGCACGCGGAATCCTGTCCCGACTGCCAGGCCGTCCAGCATCTGGCGTATGCCCTGACCCGGCTTGGCGCGGAGGCACGCAACCGCGACATGTCGTCGCGCGCCCTTGCCGATACGCGACAGGGCGCGGCCGCCATGCTGGTTCGTTTGCCGCACCATGCGCCGCGCCACCCGCGTCTTCTGCTCCTGCCGCGATGGACATGGGCCGCCGCCGCGCTCGCGGCCACGCTGCTGATTGTCTTGCGCTTGCCGTCGCCGGACCCGTCGGTCGCGCCCGAACCCGTCGCGGCCGCATCCGACCTCGCCCCGGCCGATATGGAACGGAACATTCTCGCTTTGCGGCATTCGCTCGCGTTAGACATGCGTGCCTTCGCCGACCGGCATCGTTCCCCGCCTGCCTCTACCGAAGCAACGGACGCAGCAGGGCGCTTGCGAAGGCAAATGGACTTGCTCGCCTTTTCGGTTCGCCTCGACTTGCCCGACGCTTTGGCGTCGGCACACCCCCGCAATGGAGTCCGCCCATGAAACATGCCGCCCTTGCCTTGTCCGCTCTGGCCTGCACCGCCGGCGTTCTGGTCTCGCTTGCGGCCGCACAGGAAAGCGAGCGGCCCGAGCGACGTCGCCGTTCACCCGACGCCGACAAGCCGCGCGCAGCCGACGCCGAGCCTGTCCCCCGGTTGCCACAGCTGCCCCCGCCGCCGCCCGACTGGGACTACGTCTCGCGCATGACCTTCGCGCGTTTTCCCGAGGCGGACCGCGAGGCCACATTGCTCTTTATCCATCAGCATTTCCCTCGGGAAACTAAGCAGATAAGGCTGGCCAGCGCCACGCGGCCCGACCGAGCCATGGAGGCGCTCACCGATCTGGTGCACAAGAGCTTGGGTCTGCTGAAAACGCAACAGGAGAATCCGGAGCTTTTCGAGAAGCTCATGCGCCAGCATCGGCTCGAACGGCAGGCCCAAAGCCTGGCCGCCGCTGTTGGCCAGACGCAGGGCGAATCGCAGAAGAAAATCCTCAAGAAATTGCAAGCCGTGCTTGCCGAAGCATTCGAAATCAAGCAGAGTCTGATGAAAGACGAATTGGAAGCCTTGGCGCGCGGCGTAAACGATTTGCGCGTTCTGGTCGAAAAGCGGGAACAAAACCGCCAGGCCATTATCGAGCGACGCCTCAGCGAGCTGACAGGGAACGAGGATTGGATGCGATGGTAGCGCTTCTGGACAACATTCGAGTGGTGTTGGTCGAGCCGCTCTACGCCGGCAACATCGGCTCGGTGTGTCGGGCCATGGCCAACATGGGGCTGTCGGATCTGGCCCTGGTCAATCCGAAGGAATTGGGCGACGAAGCCCGCTGGATGGCCTGCCATGCCCACGAGATTCTGGAACAACGAACGGTATTCGCCTCGCTGGCAGACGCCGTAGCAGACTGCGGATCCGTCATGGGCACAACCGCCCGCGACGGCCTGTACCGTCAGCATGCGCTGTCGCCGCGCGAATGGGCGCCGCGCGCGCTCGAGTCGGCGCAATCCGGCAAGGCCGCGCTCGTGTTCGGCCGCGAGGACAGCGGTCTGAGCAACGAAGAACTGGCTTTGTGTACGCATGTCGTTCGTATCCCGTCCGTGCCCGCCTATCGTTCGCTCAACCTGGCGCAAGCCGTCCTGATTTTCGCCTATGAAATCTATCTGGCCACCGACCAGTACGAACCTCCGCGCGAAAAATCGGAAGAGGCCCCGGCCGCGCTGCGCGAACGCATGTTCGGCCTGTGGCGAACCATGCTGCTCAATATCGGCTTCATGGAACCCGAAAAAGCCGACCACATGATGTTCGGTCTGCGCCGCATCTTCGCGCGCGGCGCCCGCACCGAGGACGATGTGCACATCCTGATGGGCGTCGCACGCCAGGCCGAATGGGCTCGCGCCAACGCGAAACCGGGGCCGCATGCCTCTCCCCATGCCGGAACCCTTCCTGCGCGACGCGGCTGCGCGACGAAGGCAGGTGTCGCGGGGGATAAAAGAAAGGGGGGCGCGCGCGCGCTTTCCAGCAATCTTGCGATCCTGCCGGGCAAGCCGGCAGGGGTCGCCAACCATGCGGAAACGTCCAGTCTCCGGGTTGGACCTGGCAAGTCGGCAGGGGGCGCCGACAGCGAGGAATCAAAAGGCAAGGATGCCTGCCCATGAGCGCCCCCCCGACCCATTTGGAAAGCCTGCTCGCGAAAACCGGCCTGTTCGGCGAG
This sequence comes from Kiritimatiellia bacterium, assembly GCA_007134465.1. Taxonomy (GTDB): domain Bacteria; phylum Verrucomicrobiota; class Kiritimatiellia; order UBA8416; family SLMC01; genus SLMC01. Next base: position 3,629 of record SLKS01000109.1, read on the forward strand.
GAAGAGGCGCGTGCCGTGCTCGAGGCTTCCCGCGCCGACGGAGCCAGCGTTACCGAACAGGTTGTACATCGCGGACTGGCCAGCGAAGACGCCTTCCTGCAAGCGCTCGCCGCCGCGCTCGGCCTGCCTTACGTGCGTCTGGAAAACGTCGAGCTGGAACCGCATGTGCTCGAGCGGTTGTCCACGAAAGTCGTGTTTCAGTACAATGTCATTCCGATCGCGTTCGAGAACGGCACGCTTGTCGTCGCCGCCAACGATCCGCTGAACACCGATCTGGCCGACGCCCTGCGGCTGGCGGCGGGCGCGCGCGTGAAACTGACGCTCAGCCCCGGCGCCGATATTGCCCAGGCAGCCAAGAAATTCTACGGAGTCGGCGCCGAAACGCTCGACCGCATGATGCAGGACGACCGCTTCGAAGTGAACCAGAGCGAAACGCTGGCCAAGGCCGACCTGAACGAACTCGACCAGGAGGCCTCGATCGTCAAGTTCGTGAACCAGATCATCTACGAGGCCTGTCGGCAAGGCGCCACCGACATCCACTTCGAGCCAATGGAAAACCGCCTGCGCATTCGCTACCGAGTGGACGGCGCGCTCTACCAGACGCCGGTCCCCGCGCAACTGGCCCGCTTCCAGGCGGCCATCATTTCGCGCATCAAGGTCATGGCCAACCTGGACATCGCGGAAAAACGGCTGCCCATGGACGGACGCATCGGCCTGCGAGTCGAGGGCGAAGACGTGGACATTCGCGTGTCCACCATGCCCACCGTCTACGGCGAGAGCGTCAGCCTCCGCCTCCTGCGCGGCAAAGCCGGCTTCGTCGAGCTGTCCCGGCTGGGCATGAGCCCGCACGATTCCGAGCTGATCCGCAAGATCATTCGCCGCCCGAACGGCATCGTGCTGGTCACCGGCCCCACCGGCTCGGGCAAGTCCACCTCGCTCTACGCCTATCTGCACGAAATCAACACCATAGACGTGCGCATCATGACCGCCGAAGATCCGATCGAATACGAGATGGCCGGCGTCAATCAGGTCCTGGTTCGGCCCGACATCGGCCTGACCTTCGCCAAGACGCTGCGCTCCTTTCTGCGCCAGGACCCGGACATTATCATGGTGGGCGAAATCCGGGACTTGGAAACGGCCGAAATCGCCATTCAGGCCTCGCTGACCGGCCATCTGGTGTTCAGTACGTTGCATACGAACGATGCGGCCGGCTCCTTCACGCGCCTGCTGGACATGGGTGTCGAGCCTTTTCTTGTCGCCTCGGCCGTTGAGGGCATCGTCGCCCAGCGCCTTGTGCGCCGGCTCTGTCCGGCCTGCTGTCGGCCGGCGCGGCGCGACGCGGCTTTTCTCGGCGAAATCGGCTTCCCGACCGGCCCCGAAGCGACAGGCGAAATCCAGGAAGCCGTCGGCTGCGAGCAGTGCCTTAAGACTGGCTTTCGCGGGCGATCCGGCATATTCGAGATTCTCGCTGTCAACGAGAGCATCGAGGCGCTGGTCGTCGCGCGCAGCGCCTCCAACGACATCCGCCAGCAAGCCGCGCGGCAAGGCATGCGCACCCTGCGCGACGACGGCTGGCGCAAGGTGCTGGACGGCGTCACGACCATCGAGGAAGTCCTGCGCGTAACCGAGGAGAACGACTGATGCCCGTCTATCTCTATACGGCCCGCACGCGGACGGGAGAAAAAACCGGGGGCGAAGTCGAAGCCCCGGACCGGCGGCTTGCCCTGCTCCAGATCGAACGGCTCGGCCATATCCCCGTTACCGTCACGGACCGCGGTTCGGTCGCCGCGGCCTCCACTTCGGAGCAACGCCCTTGGATTACCTGGCGCCGCGGCCCGTCCCGGCTGAACCTGCGCGCCATGCTGCTGTTCGCCACGGAACTGAACGACCTGCTGGCGTCCGGCATGAAGCTGGGCCACGCCCTGAACGCGCTGGCCAGCCGCCAGACCGGCAAAGCCGGCTCCGCCATCGTCGCCGACTTGCGCGACCAGATTCTGCGCGGCGCCAGCCTGTCCGACGCGCTGGCCCGGCATCCGCGCAGTTTCCCGGATCTGTTCGTCAGCATCGTGCGCGCCGGCGAAGCGAGCGGCGCGTTGCAGTCTTCGCTCGCCCATCTCGCGCATCACTACGAGCGCGTGCAGGAGACCCGCGAAAAGATTCTCATGGCCCTGATCTATCCCATGATCGTGCTGGCCATGGGCATCGGTACGCTGATCTTCTCCATGGTCTATGTCGTGCCCAATTTCCAGGAAGTCTTCGATCAAATGGACGCCGCCCTGCCACTGCCCACGCGCATGCTGCTCGGACTCAGCGGCTGGACCCTGCATTACGGCCCGATTCTGCTGGCCGTAACCGTGATCGGCTGCGTCCTGGCCTCGCGCGCCTTCAAGACGCCCGCCGGCCGACTCTGGCGAGACGGATTCCTGCTCAAGCTCCCGCTGGTCAAAGGCGTGGTTGCCGCCGGCATTCTGGCCAATTTCGCGCGCACGCTGGAAACGCTGATGGCCAACGGCGTGCGCGTGGTGCAGGCGCTCGACATCGTGCGGCAAACCGTCGGCAACGCCGTCATCGCGCGCGAAATCGGGCACGCCCGCGAACGCGTAACCGACGGCGCCACCATCTCCGGCCCGCTCGCCGCCTCGAAAGCCATTCCGCCCATGCTCACCGACATGCTCTCCGTCGGCGAGCAAACCGGCGACATGTGCGGCGCGCTGCGCCATATCGCGCGCCGCTACGAAAACGAGCTGGAACGCAGCCTGAAAATCTTCATCACGGCCCTCGAACCGCTGCTCATCGTGGTCGTGGCCGTGATAGTCGGCTTCATCGCCATCGCAATTCTGATGGCCGTGTTCAGCCTCAGCACGGGATTGTCGGCGTGAGAAGAGGGAGTAGGCGCTAGGCGTTAGGCGTTAGTTGTTAGGGAGTTAGAGAACTATGGCCGTGAGAGATGTCAAGGAGTTGACGGTGTACACCAAAGCATACCGGGTAGCCATGGAATTCTTCGAAATAAGCAAAGGCTTTCCTGCGGAAGAACGATATGCGCTCACATCCCAAGGCCGTCGTTCTTCCCGCTCTGTTTGCCACAACCTGCGGGAAGCGTGGGCGAAGAGGCAGTACGAAGCCCACTTTGTCAGCAAGCTTTCCGATTGCATCGGAGAAAACTGGGAAACGGATACAGTGTTCGACTTTGCGCGTGACTGCGGCTACATCAGCACGGAGGCGCACGCGCAGCTCACGTCGCTGAATTCAGAGGTCGGCAAAATGCTGCGATCCATGCATGAGCTGTCACGTCCTGATTTCCGTTTGACACTTTTTGGTTGTTAATAGAGATGGTTTTCATAACACAGACTTCCGAGGCAGAGCGGAGACCAGGCCCCCGGCGTGGGCCGAGGCCGACGCTGCG
>SLKS01000344.1 GCA_007134465.1 Kiritimatiellia bacterium
ACTTCGACAACCTCGTGGGTCGCATCGCGGAAGCCCTGCACGGCGTAATGACGCGCGCTGACATGCCCCATGGAAATGGCGGCCGTGATCAGGACCTCGGCATAGCTCATGCAATGCCCGTAGATGTTCGGCTTGTCGCCGTCGAGACTGAACACCTTGTCAATGTCCCAGGCGTAGGAGCCGTCCTCGTTGCGTTCGCGGCGCGTGCGCCGGATATTGTTGCACGCGCCGGTCCAGTCCATGAGCCGGACGAGCCGCTCGAAATCGTTCGTGGCGCCGGCGACCACTTCGTCCAGTTTGTTCTCTTCCCGAAACTGAACCATGCGCGGATGGTCCTGGCGTTCGTAATGGAATTCGATCGGGCTGCGCACGATGGTTTCGATATGGCTGTCCTTGACGGCGACCGATGCCTTCGCCCGCTGTTGTTCGAAGTCCGGCGTCAAAGTCAGGGCGCGTACGGCTGGCAGGCGGTCGCGCTGAGCGGCAGTCAGCGTAAGGCGCACCTGGACATGGCGGCCGGCGACATCGTTCAGGGCGGCATCGAGCCCGTCCAGTTTCTTCCAGGGCGTCCAGGAAGCGAGATCGAACGCGTGCGCGCCCGTGCGGATCTCGACGGTCACGGCGGCGGCTTCGGGGACGTCGGCCTGCACGGCAACGGAGACGGCGCGCAGGCGCGCAGGCAAGGCGATCAGGCCTTGCGCCGGGCCCAGATCGAGAGGGTCGGTGGTCAGAACGCCGTTGCGCCGCCGACCGACATCGAACGCGCGCGCGTCGAGACGCACGGCGTCGCCTTCGTCGGACAGCAGAACGCGACGCGCCTCGAATCCGTTGTAGAGCTGGCGGGCGTTCAGGGTTAGCGGTCCGGCTTGCGCCGCCGATACGGTCACGCCTGCCGCCACGCATACGGTTCCCATCAGAGTTCCTTTGTTCACGGGATTGTTCCCTTCCTGTTAGCGGCTGCAATAGATGGCAATGGAACTGCCCTGCCCTATTTTGCCGAATTGATCTTCGGGGACGACTTGCAGCGTATTGAGGCCGGCTTTCATCTGCCATTCGTAGCGCGAGCCGACCCGTTCGATTTCGCGGCCGTCAATTCTGAGCCGAAACCGGCTGAAATGCGGCATGCTGTGCCCGAAATCCACGAACAGCGTTCCGCCGCCGGCGCTGCGCACGAGCCGGAACGAGGCCTGATCGAGAGTCCAGTTGAAATCGCGGCGCCGCGTGTACCAATTGTGCCCGCCCTGCGTGGGCGGCGTCTTGTCGTCCACCCAGAAAGGATAGCCGTCGTAGCCTGGGCCGTGTCCGAAATGGCGGGAGACCTTGTCGGGGTGCGAATGGAAATCGTTGCGCGGCGTCATCTGGGCGAAGCCGACGGCGAGGTATCCGTGATAGAAGCCCCAGTCGTAGTTCGGGTCCATCGGCGCGCCGTAATGCCAGGGACCAAGTCGGCCGCCGATGGGCTTTTTGCCGCCCACCTTGCGGACGCGCGCGCGCGTTTCCTCGCTTTTGCGTACTGTCCACCAGTGCATGTCCTTGCCGTTCGGGATGAAGTTGTCCGCGACGATGCGGTGGATTTCGAGAACGCTCAGGGGCTGACCGGTGTTTCTGTCAAAATAGAAGTTGGTGAGCGACGGGTCGAAATAGACCCATTTGCCAAGGCTCGGCACCCAGATTTCGGCGATTTCATGGGTGGCCTCGCGAAAGCCTTCGATCACCCAGTGCCGCGCCCCGACAAAGCCCAGCGAGGTGGCGGCCGTGATCAGTACGGACGCGTAGCTCATGCAGTGCCCGTGAATGTAGGGCTTGCCGTCGCGCATCTCGAAAACGCTGTCGATGTCCCAGGCGTAGAAGCCTTCCTGCCGATGCCGAGTCTGGCCCCGCACATTGGCGCAACTGCCGGTCCAGTCCATCAGCTTGACCAGGGCGTCGAAATCGTCGCGGGCTCCGGCGACAACCGCGTCCAGTTTCGCGGCTTTGCGGAATCGGGTCAGCTTGGGATGGTCGGGACGTTCGTAGTGGAATTCGATGGGGCTGCGTACGATGGTCTGGACGGCGGCGTCCACAACGCGCAAACGCTGCCAACGCGGCCCTTCCGGCACCTGGCCTTGCGGCTGGAAGGCGAGCGAGACGACATTCGGCAGCCGGTCGGGCGAATCGGCCTTGAGAACCATGCGGGCCTGGATGTACCTGCCGACCGGATTCGTAACGGCGCCCGAGAGCCCGTCGAGCGGCATCCAAGGGCTCCAGCGCGTCTGATCGAACGCATGGTTGCCGGTCCGCACCTGCGTCTCGATCGCGGCGCCGTCCGGCACGAATCCGGCCACCGCGACGCCGACACTGCGAATATCGGATTCCTGCCCCCACAGGCCGCTCTGCGCGCCAAGATCGACAATGTCGGTGGCGATGACGCCCCGACGTTCTTCGCCGAACAGGAACACGCGCGCATCGAGTTCCAGCACGTTGCGTTTTTCGTCCAGTCTCGTCTTGCGGGATTCCAGTCCTTCATGAAGGCGGCGCGCATCCAGAACGACTTGATCGGGAACAACCGGGGGGGCGGGCTGCCGCGTGGTGGCGCATCCGGCCGCCAGCGCCGCCGCCAGGGTCAGACCAAGAAACGGGATTGTGCGTGCGTTATCGGCCATGTAAAGCTCCTTCCTCCTACGCTTTGTGCATTAGCGGGGACAACAGTGAGAGCTATAGTGCATTCCTGTCAGGCCGTCAACGGTATTCGGGCCCGCGTTAAAGAATCGGGGCGAGCAGATAGCAGAAGTTCTCGATCAATTGGCGCCGTAGCGGGCGCCGACGCCATACGGCGAGATCGAGTTCGACGCTGGCGGCGACATCGTCCAGGATCATGCGCTTGAGTCGGTCGATGAAATCCGCGTCGTACACGACCACATTGGTTTCGTAGTTGAGCCGCAAACTGCGCGCGTCCAGATTGGCCGTGCCGACGATAGCGAGCGCGTCGTCCACGATCAGGGCTTTGCCGTGCAGGAAAGGAGGCGGTCGTTCGAAGACGCGAACGCCAGCGGACAGGAGCGAATCGTACAGCGCGCGCCCGGCCAGGCCGACGAACACGTGGTTGTTGCGAGCGGGAACGATCAGGCGCGTGTCCACGCCGCGCAGGGCGGCGGAGCGCAGCGCGCGCACGAAATCGCGCGTGGGCACGAAATAGGGGGTCACGGCCAGCAAGGTCTTGCGCGCGGCAGTGACAGCGGCGAACAAGACATCGGTCATGACTTCCTCTTCCGATTCCGGCCCGCCATTGACGATGCGGATCAAAGCCGAGCCGACCGGCTCGATCCCGGGAAAATGATCGCGCACGAGCAGCGTTTCGGGGTCGGCTTCGGTCGCGAAATACCAATCGCGCAGAAAGACATACTGCAGTTCCTGAACCGCCGGGCCTTCGATGCGAAAATGGTAGTCGCGGATGGGCGCTCGTCCGGCGCGGGTTACGTTTTCGCCGCGCAGGTTGATGCCGCCCACAAAGGCCAGGCGTCCGTCCACGACCAGCAACTTGCGATGGTTGCGCAAATTGACCTGAAACCGGCGCTTGATCGGATTGACCTGGGTCCAGCCGGCCAATTCCATGTTCGGCACGCGGGCGTAGCGCCGGAACAGTCCGGCAAAGATGGCGTGGGTGCACCCGAACCGGTCGTACAGAAAGCGCACGCGCACGCCGGCCTCGGCTTTCGCTTTGAGCGCGTCCAGAAACATGCGGCCGACGGCATCGTTTCCGAGAATGAAGGTTTGCAGATGAATGTGATGCTTGGCCGATGCGATGGCCTCGAGCATGGCCGGGAAGGCTTCGTCGCCGCTCAGCAGCGGATCCGCGCGGTTGCCGCTCAGCAGCGGAAAATCCTCGATGATCGAGTTCATGGCGGCATGGGTTTCGCGAGCGAGCGGCGTATCCGGCACGACCGCCAGCGAGCGGCGTATGGCGTGCCAATAGGCCATGGGCATGGCGGCATCCTCTCTGTCCGCTTCCCGAACATTCATGAGCCGCTGATTGGATTGGCGCTTGCGCCAGCCTTTGACCGGCACTCGGTCAACACCGAACGAAAGGTAGAGAATCGGACCGACAACCGGAAACGACCATGCCAGAAAAATCCAGAGCAGGGTCGAAGCGATTTCCTTGCGATTCATGAGAGAATCGAACACGATCAGACAAAAGGCGACGAGATGCAGCGCCGTGCCCAGCCATAGCCAGCCGGCGGAGATGATTTCCCATCGGTTTTCGAACAGGAATACGATCATGGCGTTCTGCGGGCGTCATACTCTCCCGCACGCGCGGCGTGGCAAGCTTCCACCGTGATGGCAATGCCGCCCCGCGGACGAAAGACGCCTTTGACCACAGCCTGCCGGGGACGGATGGCCTGTACGACATCGTCGAGTATCCGATTCACAGCCTCCTCGTGGAACGTGCGGCTGTTGCGGTAGGCGAACAGATAGAACTTAAGCGCTTTGCTTTCCAGACACAACGCGTCGGGCACATAGCGAATCTGGATGCGACCGAAATCCGGCTGACCGGTTACGGGGCACAGCGCGGTAAATTCAGGGCAGTCGAATTCCACCCAGTAGTCCCGCTCCGCATGGCGGTTGGCAAACGCTTCCAGCCGCGCCTGTTCCGGCGAATCGGGGAACGCGGCGCGACTCTTCTTCAGCAACGTCAGACGGGCATGCGGACGGGATGCTCCTTTAGCCGTGCTCTTTTTTCCGGGCATACGAGTCTCCTGCAGCAATAGCGAGCGCCATAGTAGAGCGGAATAACGGAAAGACAAGCGAAATTTTCTACCGCAGAGCGGCATCCCAGTTCTTGAAGACGGGTTGCAGACCCTGTCGGCGCAAGGCGTCGCAAAAGGCGACGGGATCGCGCGTGTCGCAGACGGAAAACTGGCCGTCCGTATCGGGTTCGCAACGGCGATAGCCGCCCACGGTGGTGCGACTGGCCACGCTCATGCGGGTGATGCCGATTCCGGCGATGCCGTCGCGAAACGCGGCGCTTTCGCGTGTGGAAAGCACAAGCGGCACCGTGGGCAGGCAGATGCGCATGGCGAATATCAATTGGGCCAGCCGGCGGTCGTCCACGGGATGCGGCGCGCGAAACTCCCCGGCTTGCCGACGCAGACGGGGAAAGGAAACCGAATACTCTGCTTTCCAGAACATCTTGCGCAAAGCGGTCAGGTGCAGGAAAAGGCTCAGCATTTCGCCGACGGGATCGGCCAAACCGAGCAGAGCGCCCAGCCCGAAACTGCGCGCTTCGGCCGCCAGCGCGCGGGCGGGCGCGTCCAGGCGTCCGGCGAAATCGGTTTTCGCGCCCCAGCGATGCATGTGCCGGTACGTGTCGGGATCGTAGGTCTCCTGATAGAGCGTAACGCCGGCGCAACCGGCGGCGAAGATATCGGCATACTGTTCCCGGGTCATGGCGAACGTTTCAATGGCGACACGATGGCAACGCCGGGCGGCCAAAGCGACACTGTCGCGCAGATAGGCGAAATCGGCTTCGGGCGCGTTTTCGCCGGTCAGCAGCAGGATGTCGTCGAAGCCCATGGCGCGCAGGGCTTCCATCTCCGCTTCCATGCGCGCCGAATCCAGGCGCATGCGCGGCTGCTGCCGATCGGCGGCGAACCCGCAGTACGCGCAGCCGCCGGAACAATGGTTCGAGAGATAGAGCGGCACATACAGCGAAAGCGTTCGCCCGAAATGGCGGCGCGTAAGCGCCAAGGCCTTGCGGGCCAAGTCCTCGAGCCGACGACCGGCCGCCGGCGAAAGCAAAGCGGCCAATTCTTTCGGGCCCGATTCCGAATGCGCCAGAGCGGCGGTTACGTCGCGGTCGCTCGCGCGGTCGGCGAATGCGCGCCATGGCGCCGACTCGGCCCAATATGACGGAGCCGGGTTCATGCCGGAAGAAAGGCCGTAAGCGGACTGGTCGGAGAGGCGCTGTCGGAAACCGGCATGAGCCCGGCTTGCCAGGCCGCGCGTCCGGCAACCACGGCTTTCGCAAAGGACTCGGCCATAACTACGGGGTCGTCCGCGGCGGCGATCGCGCTGTTGACCAAAACCGCCGCGCATCCCATTTCCAAAGCGGCGGCTGCCTCGGACGGCGCGCGAATGCCCGCGTCCACGATCACAGGAACGCCGCTGTCGCGCACGATCAGCTTCAGCAGCTCGCGCGTCCGCAGCCCCTGCCCGCTTCCGATCGCGGCGCCCAGCGGCATGACGGATACGCACCCGACATCTTCCAGCCGCTTGGCCAACGCGGGATCCGCCCCCATGTAGGGCATCACATGGAACCCTTCCTTGACCAAAACCCTGGCCGCCTCGTAGGTTTCGATCGGGTCCGGCATCAGATGGTGAGGGTTCGGATGAATCTCCAGCTTGATGAACGGGCTGCCGCATAGTTCGCGCGCCAGCATGGCGAGACGGACGGCATCGTCGGCGTCGCGCGCGCCGGACGTGTTCGGCATGAGAACAAGCCCCGGCAGCCGCGAAAGCGGTCCGGCCAAATCTTCGTCCGGTCGCTCGCGATTGAACCGGCGCAAGGCGACCGTCGCCAGTTCCGCGCCCGAGGCTTCCACCGCGCGCAGCATGGTCGCATTGTCCGAAAATTTTCCGGTCCCGACCAGGAGCCGCGACGAAAAGCTGCGGTTGCCCAGTGTCCAATTGTCCGTTTTCATATCCAATAGCGCTTCGGTCTTATCCGCCGCAAGCGAACGTGAACGCCTCGACTCTGTCCCCCTCCTTAAGAGAGGTCGCAAGGCGCGATTCCTTGCGGACGACATGGTCGTTGACCAGCGTGGCCACGCGCTCGGGCGGCATGTTCAGGGCGCGCAGCAACGTGTCTAACGTGGTTTCCGCAGCCATCTCGCACGGTTCGCCATTCACAATCAAGCGCATGTCGCTCTATTCCTCAAGCATGATCGCCTGGACAGGGCAGTTTTCCGCCGCGTCCCGGCAATCGGCCTCCGCCTCGGGCGGAACGGGGTCGGCCTGCACCTCCGCCACGCCATTGTTCATCCGGAAAACCGCCCGACAGGATTCCGCGCACAGCTCGCATCCGACACAGGCCTCCGCATCCACTTTCGCTTTCATACTTTCCCTCCAACGATTGCCGCCGACCGTAGCATGAACGATTTTCGCTTGTCAACCTGCGGCGAACCTTTTCCTTTCCCGTGTTTTTTAATGTAACCTTTGCCAGGGGCGAGTCATTACAGGGCAAAAGGAGCCATGACCATGAAGGAGGTTGACATGAAAGCAAACGGTAACCTATTGTCGTCCACGACACCGATCACCCACGAGCGATTCGGCCGCGGCTTGGCCGGCGCTTCCGTGCTGCTCACGGCGACGCTGGGCTGGCTGCACAGCCCCCATTGGCTTTGGGTCACGATGGGCGTGGCTCTCAACCTGACTTTTTCAGCCCTAACAGACTGCTGCCCAGTTAAAAGCGCGCTGATGCGGATGGGCATGCCGGGCGAGCGCGATGTGGGCCGGGCCGAAGCGCAGCACGGGCGAACGGACGCGGCGGACGGGCGGCGGTCTGTTCCTGGACGAATCGGGGTTGACATGCGCGTTTCGGCAGCCCAAAAAGCGTGAGGAAGACTGGCCAGGAAGACAATATGGCATTGAACAGAAGTCAACTAAGAAAAAAAAGCAGAGGCGAGACACATTGTTTTCTTCGTGCTCTTGAGCTAAGCGGGTGTTAAACAATCCAGAGACAAATAACGCACGCAAAAGAGCGCTTCTTTGCCGGAAAGGTTTTCGGGCCAAAACGCGGAGAGGGCGGGAATGACGGACGAAATCGAAGAAGCGATCGCACGGGTGCAACGCAAGGATCGGGCGGCGTTTTCGATCCTGGTCGAACGCTATCAGCTTCGGTTGCGGGTTTTCGCATCCTCGATCGTGGCCTCGCGCGCGATGGTGGACGAGATCGTTCAGACGACGTTCGTTTTCGCCTACCGCAACATCGGCCGCTACGAGCCGGGCACGAACTTTTACGGCTGGCTGCGCGCGATTTGCCGAAATTTCGCGCTCGAGGAGCTGCGCAGGGAAGTGCGCGAGCATAAGAAGCGTGCGCAATATTTCGAGTTCGTGGCCGGTGCGGAGACACTGGAAGCCGAATCGCGCGCGACGGAGGATCGTACGGAGCATCTGCGGAATTGCGTGGCACGGCTGGGCGAGAAGGCCCGGACGCTGATGGAGCGCCGCTATACGCGCGACGAGCCGATCCGGTCCATCGCCGCGACGCTGAACCGTTCCGCGAGCGCGGTGAAGGTGGCGCTGTTCCGCATACGCGAACAGCTTCGGGAATGCGTGGAAGAGCAATTGCGGGCGGAGGAGGTGGCGCATGAAGGATGTTGACCGCTGGACCGCCGACTGGCTCGAGGGCGAGCTCGATTCCGCCGGCGCGCGCCTGCTGCGGCAGCGGCTGGAGAACGATCCGGCCGCCCGGCGCCGGTTCGCGGAACAGGTGCGCGACCATCGCGCCTTGCGCGTTCTGCTCCTGCGCGAGGCGCCCGGCCGCTTTGCCGCCGCCGTCGAACGCGCGCTCGATCTGGCCCTGCCAGACACGGCGACGGAAGCCGCGCTCGCGCGCCGCTGGCGGCCGCGTCCGGCTTTGCGATTCGCGCGGTTCGCGCTGGCTGCCGCCGCGGCCCTGCTGCTGGCCGTCGGCGCAGGCCTCGTCTGGCGGAGCCATACGCTCCGCGGTCCCGCACTGGCCACCGTAACGGAGGTGCGCGGCAGGGCGACAGGCGACGGACCCGGCTTCCGGACCGGGGTCGCGCTGCGCGCGGGCGCCGCCGTACGGGCGGACGCTAGAATCGCCACGCAGCCCGATGCGCTAGTCGTCCTGACCTTGGCCGACGGATCGGTCGCGTCCCTTAACGAAGAAACGGCTGTTCAGCTTCTGCCGCCGACTGCCGGCACGACACTGCGTCTGGAACGCGGCGCGCTGTATCTGGCCGCGGCGCCGCGCCCGCCCGGCGCGCCCGCACTGGCCATCGCGCTGGCCAACGGCCATCGCGCCGAAGCGCTGGGCACGCGTTTCGAGCTGCACACGCAGGCCGATGAAACCACGCTGCGGGTCGAAACCGGAAAAGTCCGCTTGCAGGCCGGCGAAACGGATGCGACCCTAACCGCCCTCACGCAGGCAACCGCGAAAGGGAGGACAGTCGGCAAGCCCGAGGGCATCATGCCCTACGAAATCGCCGACTGGAAGTTCCGGCCCCAGGACGTTCCGGCGGGAGCCGTGCTGTTCGAAGACGATTTCGAGGACGGACTCGACCAATGGGAGATATGGTACGGGCAGGCCGAAATTGTCGAGGGCAAAGGCAGAAACGGGAGCCGGGCCTTGCGATTGACCTGGGACAGCAACGCGCGCGCGGCCATCATGCCCGCATGGCTGTCGCGGCACAGGAACTACGAGGTCGAGTGGTTTATTCGAACACCCTATGCAGGCCCGTTCAAACTGGGCACGCATGTCGCCACGCCGAAGGGATTGGACCCGTCCGTGGTCTCTCGCACGCTGGATGTGTCGCATGGGCCAAGGGGCGCGAGACCCGGCCGCTGGATGCGCTTGCGCGCCGAGGTTCGGGACCGCATCAAGCATTCGCGCCTGCAAGAGGGCGGAGCGCTGCTCTCCGAAACCAAGGTTGAAATTCTGGGGCCGTTTTCCCGCGTGGGCCTGTATGCGGACGAGATCGGCCGCAACACGCTGATCGTGGATCGGGTCGTAATCCGCAAGCTGGCGGATTGACGGGAGGAATCATGTCTGCGCAGCAAATATTGATTATCTTTCCCACCAGCTATTACGACGAGGGTCGTCTCCTGAAACAGAAGAAGGCGACCATGCCCAACCTGAGCATTCTCTACCTGGCCGGCTTGGTTCCGGACAGGCACAAAGTTTCGATTGTCGATGAATCCGTCAGCGACATAGATTTCTCTTTCCCTGCCGACCTGGTAGCCGTATCGGTCATCACTCCCAATGCCAAACGCGCCTACGAGGTGGCCGACCGGTTCCGCGCACAGGGCAAAACGGTGGTTCTGGGCGGCATCCACGCCTCATGCCAGCCGGAAGAGGCGGCCGCGCACGCCGACGCGGTCGTCATTGGCGAAGCCGACATTCTCTGGCCGCAGCTCATAGCCGACCACGAGGCCGGCAGATTGCGCAAGCTTTACCAGTCGGCCGAGAAGCCGGAACTGAACAATCTGCCGCATCCGCGGTTCGATCTTGTCGACCGCACAAAATACATCCATCCGCCCATGACCTCGACCCCTATCATCCCCATTCAGACTTCGCGTGGTTGCCCGCACGCCTGCGACTTCTGCTCGGTCACAGAATTCTGGGGGAGCCGACTCCGCTTCAGGCCGATCCCGGAAATCATCGAGGAAGTGAAACTGAGCGGGGCGCGGACGGTCTTCTTCACCGACGACAACTTCATGGCCAACCCGAAGCGGACCGCCGAACTGTGCCGAGCCCTGATTCCGCTCAAGATCAAGTATATCTGCCAGCTCAGTTCCTTCGCCTACAAGCATCCCGAGCTGGTCAAGCTGCTGGCCGACAGCGGCTGCGTCATCGCCTTCGTGGGCTTCGAAAGCGTCAGCCGTCAGGGGCTGGAGGCCGTGAACAAGGGCTTCAACAAGCCGGCCGAGTACGGTCGGCTCTTCGATCTTCTGACGCAGCACGGCATTCATGTCTACGCCAGCATTATTCTGGGGTTGGACGGCGACGACGAGCATACCGTGGCCGAGACCGTCGGGTTTCTCCGGAAACAACGGGCCAGCATTGCGGCCTTCTTCCCGCTCATCCCCACGCCGGGAACCAAACTGTATGATCGCTTGCGGGAGCAGGGCCGCTTGTACGCGGATTCCTGGTGGCTGAGCGACGACCACACGACCCGCAGGGTACGCATTCGATACGGGGACGGCGCGCCCACGGGCCTGCAACTGATGACCAAGGCGATGCGCGCGTTCTACTCGCCGCTGTCGATCCTGGGCCGTTACTTCCCGTACCGGCGCAACGGCTTGTTGCCCTTCGTCATGAATCTGGAAATCGCCCTGAAGCTCAAAGTGACCCCTCACTATTTCATGTAGGGCCTTACGGCGCATCAGGCCGTGTTGACATGCGTACGCATGTGCAGCCGACGAAAGCGCATGGGCGAAAGACAGCCATGCCGGCGGCCTGTATGCGCCTCGCCGATCCGTCCGGTTCGAGCCGACCGTCATGCGCGCCATTCCCTATGCGTTGTGGGGAAACCGGGGCTGCCATCCGATGACCGTATGGATGGCTCGGCAAGCGCCGCAAGCCTGGCCGCTACGGCAAACAAGGCAACGGTCGAATAGAGGGCTATGAAGAACGCCAGGGTAATGGAGGGCGGCAGGCCCCTGCCGCCGGAAAGCCGGAAAGTGAAAACGGCGACGGAAGCCCGTCGCCCTCCAGAGACGCGAACCAGCGATCCCAAGGCGGGCTGACGCCCGCATCCCAAATCTCAAATTTCACATTTCAAATGATGCTACGCATTTGCGTCTTATCTTTATTCGTGTGAATTCGTGTTCATTCGTGGTTCTGGCATTCGGTTGCGGGCGCAGCCCGCCTTAAGGTTTCCGGGTCCGCCCTGCTCAAGGCAGGCGGTCGTAGACGCCCTGCAGCACGCTTTGGAGCAAGCCGGCGATCAACTGCAGTACAAGAAAGAAGACGATGGGCGATAGATCGAGCATGCCGATGCGGATCGGATAACGGCGCATGGGCCCGAGAAACATGTCCAGCCAGTTCCGACAAAAGCTGGCCAGTCCCATCGAACCCGAAAACATCGAGACCCACGATCCGATAATCAGGCCCATGACCAGCATAAGCAGGATGTGCAGGCTGGCCACCCACCCCAGCATGGCCGAAACAGTCAGTTTGACCGTCGCAACGAACGGCCCTCCAAGAAACATCCCGAAACTGAGAGGGCTGATCGCGACCAGCGCCAAGGTCAAGGCCATGCCGGACGCCAGCAGCGTAAACGGACGGAATTCCGGACGGAGTCGAGTCAACGGGCTCGCATACGCGGCCAGAGCCTCTTCGGGATGGCCCATGGATGTTCCCTGGCCAGGTCGCACGTAGATGAGCGACAGACTGCCAATATAGAACAGAAAGACTCCGAAAGAAAGCAGGCTCAAAAAGAAGTATCCTCCGAACGTCCGAGAAACCACGGAAGGCAGACCCTGTCCGACAATGCCAAATCCCAAATGCCACTCGGCCGAATAAGTTCCGACAAGGTAAAGAAACAGTACGGCACGGAAAGCGAGCAGAAACAAGAATGCCAGCAGCGCGGCGGTCAAATCGGGCAGAAACGGAAAGGCCGAACGCACGAACCCGACAACAGAATAACCGGCGCGTTCCACAACACCGACAAAAGGATTGAAATATGCCGTTCGTCCCGGCCGGTTCCAGAATCGGAACCAAAGCAGGAAGAGGCCCATATTGAAAAGCATATCCCAGAATTTCATATGCGCAAGGCTTCCCCGTTCACGCTGCGAGCATCCAGTTCCACACTCTCGATCAGACTGCGAAATTCGCCATAAGCGGTCTCCAGATCGTCATTGACGACCACATGCGCGAATTCCGGTTTGCGGGCCAGTTCGGCTTCCGCGTTGCGCAGGCGGCGCGCGATCGTCTCTGGCGAGTCCGTGGCGCGTTCTTCCAATCGCCTCAGCAAAGCTTCCAGCGAAGGCGGCGCAATGAATACATCCAGGAAACCGCGGCGAATCGGGTCGTCAGGCCGAGCGCCGCGCGCGGCGGCGCGAATCTGGGCGGCGCCTTGCACGTCAATGTCCATCAGCACGCCCGCGCCCCGGGCGAGCGAACACGTTACGGTCTCGCGCAAGGTGCCGTAGCGGAATCCATGCACGACGGCCTGCTCCAAAAACTGTCCTTCCGCCGCGCGACGCTCGAATTCGTCCTCGTCCAGAAAGAAGTAGTCCCGGCCGTCGCGTTCCGTTCCGCGCGGCGCACGGGTGGTGCAGGAAACCGAATAGGCCATGTCCGGCCGGTCGGCGAGCAGTCGGTCGCACAGCGTGCTTTTCCCCGCGCCCGACGGAGCGGAAACCACAATAAGAAGAGGTATCTTGCTATTCGACATTTTGCGCCTGTTCCCGCATGCGTTCGAGCACGGCCTTGGCCTGAATAACAAGGCTTGCGACGCGCGCGTCATTAGCCTTGGAACCGATCGTGTTGATTTCCCTGAACATTTCCTGGCAGAGAAAATCCAACGTTCGCCCTTGCGGCTTGTCGGATGCGATCAGGCGCGCCCACTGTTTGCCATGGCTTTCGAGCCGCACAAGTTCCTCGGCGATGTCGGCACGGTCGGCGAACAGGGCCACTTCGCGAGCCAGCGTCGGATCCATCGGAGCGCAGGCAATCCCGCCTTCCCGGAGTCGGCGACGCAGGCTCTGGCGATAGCGGGCGACAATGCGCGGCGCGCGCGCCTTGATTTTCGCGGCAATGTCGCGCAAGGCGCGCGCGCCTTCCGCCAAGTGTCTCTGCAGGGCTTTGCCCTCGGCCGCGCGCATGGCCAGCAGGCGGTCGAGCGCTCCGGCAAACGCGGGTTCGATCAGCCGCCATGCCTGCTCCAGTTCTGGCACGTCGTTATCGCCTTGCATGACTTCGCGCAAGGACAGCAGCGAAGAGGCGGTCAGATCGTCGGCCAGCTTCAGGCGTTTGGCCATGCGCCGAATCTCGCCCACACGCGCGACAACCGCCTGCTCGTCCATCGGGCGCACGGAACCGGACATCCCGACCGGAGCCAAACGCACGGAAACGTTCACCTGCCCGCGTACAATCCGGCGGCGTGCCAGCGCCACCAGCCGCGGCTCCAGCGCCTGCAGGGAGCGCGGCAGATTCGCGCGCAAGTCGAATTGCTTGCGGTTCACCGACCCGATCTCGACCTCGGCCATCCATCCGCGCGCCGTCTTCGCGCACCGTCCAAATCCCGTCATGCTCTGCATAGAAAGCCTTCCCGAACAAAACACTGATCACTGATTACTGATCACGGGTCACCGCTTACTGGCCGCCGCCCTGCCCGCTCTTTTCCAGGGCGCGCCGTTTGAGCCAGGCTTCGATAAACATGGACAAATCGCCGTCCAGCACGGCATTCACGTTCGATGTCTCCGTCTTGGTGCGGTGATCCTTGACCATCGTATAGGGCTGGAGCACATAGGAGCGAATCTGGCTGCCCCAGGCAATCTCGCCTTTCTTGCCGTAGAAACGTTCCATCTCCTTGCGTTTTTGGTCCATATTGTATTCGTATATCTTGGCCTTCAGCATGCTCATGGCCTTGGAGCGGTTCTTGTGCTGCGACCGTTCCGCCTGGCAGGCCACCACGATGCCGGTGGGCGCATGCGTGATACGCACGGCCGAATCTGTGGTGTTCACATGCTGGCCGCCCGCGCCGCTGGAGCGATAGGTGTCCACACGGATGTCTTCCTCGCGAATCTCGACCTCGACATCCTCGTCGAGTTCGGCCACGACATCGAGAGAGGCGAACGAGGTGTGGCGCCGCTTGTTCGCGTCGAACGGACTGATGCGCACCAGTCGGTGCACGCCGCGTTCCGCCTTGAGATAGCCGTAGGCCATGGGGCCGGAAACGAGCAGCGACACGGTGCGCAGCCCGGCCTCTTCGCCGGGCGAGTATTCGAGCGTTTCCATGGCGAAATCGCGCTCTTCGCAGAAACGGCGGTACATGCGAAACAGCATCGCGGCCCAATCGCAGGATTCCGTTCCGCCCGCCCCGGCATGCAGTGTCAGATAGGCGTTATTGATATCGAACCGTTCGGAGAGCAGCGCCTGAAGTTCCAGATCGCGCGCGGCCTTCTCGGCCCGCGCCAGCAAGCCTCTGGCTTCCTCGAGCGCGCGCCCCTTCTCCGCTTCGTCCTCCTCGGCTTCGGCCAGCTCGGCCAGCAACGCGGCTTCTTCGACCGACGAGCGAGCCTTGTCGAACGGCTGCACTACGGCCCGATGCCGATTGGCCTGGTCAAGTACGGCGCGCGCGGCGTTCGGATCGTTCCAGAAATCCGGCTCGATGGCCCGTTCGTCGAGTTCGGTCAACGTCTTGCGCCGGGTCTCGACGTCAAAGATACCCCCGCATCTCTTCGACCTGTTCCCGCAACCCGTTCAGCCATGTCGGAATGTCTTGCATCTCTTTTCCCTCTTTGCACTCATCGGACAAACTACTTCGACGGCCGCCTGCGCGCAAGCGGAAAAGGCAGCGGTTCGCATAATGGGAGATTGGGGTGGGAAAGCGCATCTTCCCACCCCAATCTCAGGCGCCTGCCGCGCAAGGCGGCAGGGGGCCAAGCCAAATGCGAATTGCTATGGGAAAGGGCTAGTCGCGAACGCGCTCTTTCCTTTGCTTGCGGCGGCGGACGGCCAGCAGCGCCAGCCCCAGCGCAGCGGCGATGGCCGCCGGCTGCGCCAGGAAGCGGTCGCCATGGAGAGTGTAGAAGGTCGGCGCCATATCGGCGGGCGGCACGCAAAGCCGTTCCGTGCGAAAATTCACCTGCCGAGCCGTACCGTCGCGAATGATGGTGCGCGTGCCCTCGTCAAGCCGGCCTGCGCGATCAATGAATCCAGTCACGCCTGTATTCGCGGAGCGTGCCATGGGCACGCGGTTTTCCACGCAACGGAACACGGCATGGGCCAGATGCTGAACGGAAGCGCTCGTGCCGTCGAACCAGGCGTCGTTCGTCTGGTTCACGAGAAACCGGGCGCCGGCACGCGTCGCATCGCGCGAGAGATAGGCGAACACGTCCTCGAAACAGATCAAAACCGAAAAGGCCGCTTCCCGTTCCGGCGCCGCAATGCGGGGAACGTTCTCCTCTGTCGAATTCGTTTCGTTTTCAGCCTCCCACAGGTCATATCCGCCCGATTCTTCCGCAACGGGCGGCAGCCGAAATACGGTCGGTTCGTCGCCGGCATCGCAACTGAAACCGAGCGGAGCCAGGCGCGCGATGAAACCGATACGGTTGTCGAACGGGAGATATTCTCCGAACGGCACAAGATGCCGCTTGCGGTAGCGGCCCGCGATGGCGCCGCGCCCGTCAAGCAGATAAGCCGTGTTGTAGTAGCGCGGCATCCAAGGGCGCCCGCGATCGTCCACCCAGCGGATGTCTCCGTCAGGTCCCGTCTCAACGCGAGCCTCGGCCAGTCCGGAACGGTCGCTCAATTCCAGGGAACCGACCAACAGCGGAACGCCGCGCGCAGCCAGATCCCGCGTAAAAGCGGCAGCCCGCGGATCTCCTTCCAGCAGATGCGGCAAGGCCGTTTCCGGCCACACAATCAGATGCGAGTTCCCAGCCAGGGCCAACTCCGTCTTGTCGCGCAAACTGTCGTAAATGCTCTCGGAAAATGTTTCCGGCCATTTCTTGACTTGCGGGATGTTCGGCTGGACCGCGCGCACCATGACGGACGTATCGCCCGGCCGACACGACGCATGCCGGGCAACGCTCCGGTTGCCCTGCACGAGCAGAGTCAGAAGAACCAGCAGCGACAGCATCAGTTCAGGATGCAAACGCGAGCGGCGTCGGAACAGGCTTGCGTCGGCGAACCGAAGCACGGTGACGGTCAAGCCGACATTGACGAGCATGACCAGCGCGGATACCGCCGACACGCCACCCCATGCGGCAACCTGAATGACGGCGGGCTGATTGAACTGGCTGATGCCCAGCGCGTTCCAGGGGAAGCCGGTGAAAAGGACGCCCCGCCAATATTCCATGCCGATCCACGCCAACGGAATCAGAACAAGCAGCGCCCACTGCCGCGCGCGCCAGCCGAGAGAACAGTCTGCCGGCAACGGCTTGCCGGCAACGCCCAGCCTTCCGATCAGAAAGGATGCGATGAAAAGAAAGGCGCCTGTATACAATGCGCAGTAGAGGGCCAGCGCCAGCCAGCCTAGCATGGCCAGCGGCCAGGGTGCGCCCGTTCGGCCGAGCGCCAGCAGCCAGGACAGACCAACAAGCCAAAAAACTGCCCCCGAAAGAAAACCGTAGCGGAAACTGCGCGCGGGTTCGGTCATCCAGGCCAGAACCAGCAGCGGCACGAGCGCCACCCAGGCCGTTTCCGCCGACGCCATGGGCGGGAAGGCGGAGGCCAACAGCAACCCGGATCCGATCGCGGCTATCCCTCGCCATGCGGCAAACCAAAATTTCGCAAGACTGCCCATAACGGCCCGTTCGCTACTGTCCGCAGCACTTCTTGTATTTCTTGCCGCTGCCGCAAGGACATGGATCGTTGCGCCCCACTTTCGGCCCTTCGCGGGCAGGTGTCAAATCCGCGCCAAGCGAAAGAGACAGCGGGGAGCCTTGCGGCGAAGCGGGTCCATCGGTACGTCCGACCGCGCCGTCAGCCGACAGCAGCGACACGTCCTCGTGCACCAGCGTACTGGGCTGGCGGCGCATGCCGGCCAGAAACGCCTCGAACGATTCTGGCGACGTAGTGGAACGGAAAATGGCCGAGGCGATGTCGAGCTTGATGGAGTCCATCAGCTCGGAAAACATGTCGAACGCTTCGCGCTTGTATTCGACCAGCGGATCGCGCTGCCCGTACGCGCGCAAGCCGACCCCCTCGCGCAAGGCGTCCACGCCGCGCAGATAGTCCTGCCATTGCGAATCGATCGCGTGCAACACGATATGGCGCTCCATCATGGCAACGGCTTTCGGATCCTCCATCGAGAGCTTCAAATCGTGCGCGCGTTGGACTTTTTCGAAAACCAAGTCGGCTGCGGCCTCGACATCGCCCTTCAGCGGCTTCAAATCCTCGACCGACACCGCAATGGGAAACATGCCCTGCACCCATTCCACAAAAAGCTTCATGCCTTCGTCGTCGCCGGCGGACAATTCCCGCTCCACGCGATCGCCCACGACATCCCGCAGCACGTCGTCCACATGTTCGCGCACGTTTTCCGCGCGCACGATCTCGCCGCGAAACCCGTAGATGATCTCGCGCTGCTTGTTCATCACATCGTCGTACTGCAGCGTGCGCTTGCGAATGGCGTAGTTCTGCTGCTCGACCCGCCGCTGCGCGCGCTCGATGGAACGGTTCAGCATGCGCGCCTCGAGCGGCTGCCCTTCTTCCAGCCCCAGCTTGCTCATGAAATTCGCGATGCGGTCCGAGCCGAACAGCCGCATGAGATTGTCTTCCAGCGAAACGTAGAAGCGCGACGAGCCCGGATCGCCCTGCCGCGCGCAACGCCCGCGAAGCTGACGGTCTATGCGCCTCGATTCGTGCCGCTCGGACCCGATCACATGCAGGCCGCAAGGATTCCCTTCGAGCGTCTTGCGCAAAGATACGCCGTCCACCTTGTCTTCGAGCCGAATATTCGATTCAATGATGTCGCGCGCGATCTTCACGACGCCCGGCCCCAGCTTGATGTCCGTGCCGCGCCCCGCCATGTTGGTGGCGATGGTGACCGAACCCGGTTGGCCCGCATGGCGCACGATATCCGCTTCGCGCTCGTGATTCTTGGCGTTGAGCACGTTGTGCGGAATGCGGGCGCGCTTGAGCATGCGACTGATGATTTCCGAGGTCTCGACCGAAACCGTGCCGACCAGCACCGGCTGGCCGTCCTGATGACATTCACGGATTTCATCGAGCAACGCGTTGTACTTTTCGCGCTGCGTCTTGTAGATCAAATCGTTGTAGTCCACGCGCCGCACGGGACGATTGGTCGGAATCACGATCACGTCCAGCTTGTATATGTCGTGAAACTCGCCCGCTTCCGTTTCGGCCGTGCCGGTCATGCCGGCCAGTTTCTTGTACATGCGAAAATAATTCTGGATAGTAATCGTGGCCAGCGTCTGGGTTTCGCGCTCGATCTTCACGCCTTCCTTGGCCTCGACCGCCTGATGCAGCCCGTCGCTCCAGCGGCGGCCGGGCAGGATACGGCCGGTAAACTCGTCCACGATCATGACCTGGTTGTTCTGCACCACATACTCGACATCCTTCTCGTACAGGCAATAGGCGCGAATGAGCTGGTCCACGTTGTGGATGCGTTCGCTCTTCTCGGCGAACTCGCGCTGGATCTTCTGGCGACGAGTCTGCTTCTCCTCTTCGGGAACGCTCTCGCCGTCCAGTTCCGACAGCGAGGAGGCGATATCGGGCAGCACGTACATTTCCGGATCGTCCGGATTCAGGGTTTCCGTGCCCTTGTCCGTAAGGCTCGCGTCGTGGCTGCGCTCGTCTATGGTGAAGAAACACTCCTCGCGCAAGGCGCGCGCCTCCTCCTTGCGCATGTCGGTGAGCATCATGTTCTCGACCTGCTCGTGCAGCTTGCGAACGCGCGGCTCCTCCAGCAGATGCATAAGCTGCCTGTGCTTGGGCATGGCGTGATGCACCTGATACAGGCGAATCTGCGCCGACTCGTCCTTGCCCTCGTCGAGAAACTCCTTGGCTTCGCGCATGAACCGGGCGCACAAATCGCGCTGTTTTCTGACCAGCCGTTCGACCTTGGGCTTCAGATCGAAATACTGATGCGACGATACGGGCGCCGGACCCGAAATGATCAGCGGCGTCCGCGCCTCGTCAATGAGGATGCTGTCCACTTCGTCTATGATGGCGAAGAAATAGTCGCGCTGCACCATGTTTTCCGGGCTGTAAGCCATGCCGTTGTCGCGCAAATAGTCGAAGCCGAACTGCGCGTTGGTGCCGTAGGTGATATCCCGGGAATACTCCTCGCGCCGCTGCGACGGCGTCATCTGGTCCTGAATGCAACCGACCGTCAGCCCGAGATACTCGTACACATGCCCCATCCATTGCGAATCGCGACGGGCCAGATAATCGTTGACCGTGACCAGCTGCACATTGCGTCCGGTCAGCGCGTTCAGGTACAGAGGCATGGTGGCGACCAGCGTCTTGCCTTCGCCCGTGGCCATTTCGGCGATCTTTCCCTGATGCAGCGCTATGCCGCCCATGATTTGGGAATCGAACGGGACCATGTCCCAGACGATATCCTCGCCGCACACGTCGAACCGCGATCCCTTGAGCCGGCGACACGCGTTCTTGACCGCCGCGAACGCCTCGCACATGACATCGTCGAGCGTCGCGCCCTTGGCCAGGCGCTCCTTGAATTCGGCGGTTTTTCCTTTCAGCGCCGATTCGGTCAACTGCTGGTATTCCCGCTCGAGCGCATTGATCCGGGCGACCAGCGGCTTCAGCTTTCGCAGGTCTCGATGCGATTTTCCTATGATTTTCTTCAAAACCCCTGTCATGCAGCATCCTTTTCCGAGGCATTCAAAATGGATTCAGCTCTTACGAATACCAGCAAAGCGTGAATAAGGAAACATCAAAATGGATGCTTCGGGATATTCCTTGGCACCGCTTTTCCACCCCCTGGCTCAACTCGACACGGGCTATTATGCGTTGCCCCGAATGGCGCTTTGCACTCAACCGTCCATCGCGAAGCTTGACGTAAAGGACGCTCTTCCACGCGGAACCATAAAGCATCGGGCGTGTATCCGAAACGAAAACGGGATACGAACACCGGATCGAAGACCAACAGAACCGTCGGCTCGTCAAGTAGAGATGCGGGGGGCCATACTTCTCGCTGCGCTCGAAACGACACCCTCTCGGATGTGCTGCCCTGACAGAGCGATTGGTTTGGCGCAAAATCACTTGCCGAGTTCGAGGCGCTTGGCCAGGCGTTCGGGCAGGCCGACTTCGCGTATCTTGGCCTGGGCCGCCCCGACATCGTACGCGAGCCGACGAAATTCGATCTCGCGCTTCTCCATATTGTAGAGCACGTAGGAGGCTTGCGGATTGCCATCGCGCGGCTGGCCCACGCTGCCGACATTGACGTAATACTTTACGCCAAGCGACAGTTTGACGCGATTCGCGAACAGACGCTTGGCCCGTCCGCTCTTCTCGAAGACCAGCGGCACATGGGTATGTCCGTGAAAGCAAAGCGATGTGGACTGATAGTTGAAATGGGCGTCGGCCTCAAGCGTGTCGAAAACATAACCCCATTTTTCCGGCATGTCGAGGGTGCTGTGCACAAGCGTGAACCCGTCCACGCGCGCGCTGTACTTCAGGTTCTTCAAATAGGCGATCTGCTCCTCCGTCAACTGCTTCCGTGTCCAATCGATCACGTTGGCGGCCAGGGGATGAAAATCCTCGAGGCATTCGTCGTGCGCGCAATAATGGTCGTGGTTGCCGCGGCAGACGCCTGCGGCGATCGCGCGGATCTTTTCGAGACATTCCGAAGGATACGCGTTGTAGCCCACGATGTCGCCCACGCAAACGAATCCCGTTGCGCCGCGTTGTTCGGCATCCTCGATCACCACGTTCAACGCGTCCAAATTGCTATGTATATCGCCCAAAACAGCGTAGATTTTCTTCATATTTTCGTAGTTCCCGCTTTCCGGACGGCCGTGCGTAACGAACGCATACCGGAGCGGAGCCCCATGCCCGACTATGCTCGCCAGCGCCGACGCCGATCTTCGTCCTAGGCGATGGTTAAACTTTCAGTATGGCTGCCGCCAGCATCAAATCGTCGGGAGCAGTGATTTTTATGTTCGCAACCGAAGCCTGAACCAGACGAACCTCTTTTCTGTACAACTCCAAAGCCGACGCTTCGTCAGTCAACGTCTTCTTCTTTCGCGAAGCCGAAGCCATCGCGTCGCGCAGCAGGTCAAGCCGGAATGTTTGCGGCGTCTGCACGGCCCACAATTTGTTTCGGTCAAGAGTTTTTTTGACTGTCAACCCTCTTTCGACATATTTCACCGTATCGGACAAGGGCACGCCTGCCACGCCCGAACCGTAACGCTTGGCGATCTTGATGGTGTCGGAAATCAACTGAGGGGTAACGCAAGGGCGAGCGCCATCGTGAACCGAGACGATTTGCACATCCTCCCGCAATGCCTTCAGGCCGATGGAGACAGACGTCTGCCGCATGGCTCCGCCAGCCAAAACGCTTTTCACCTTGGTAAATCCGTACATGCGCACCATGGCCCATGCGCTTTCCACCCGATCCTTGCGCACGACGAGAACGACACCATCGATATCCTGACACTTCTCGAAGGCCCCCAGCGAATAGGCAAGCACCGGCATGTTTCCCAAGCTCAGAAAGGCTTTGTCCACCTGCTGGCCCATTCGCTTGCTTTGTCCTGCGGCAACCACAACTCCGTAATTCATTCTTTCCTCCGGAACTGCGCCAGGGGCGCGCAGGAACTTGTCAAGGATTTGCCTGCCCTTACCAGACTTAAGGGGAATGTAGAAGAGAATAGAACAGCGCTTTATACCCGTCAAGCGGAAAGGGCAAAAAAAAAGCCGGATTCCATTGGAATCCGGCTTTTCAAGCATATTCCCGGCAACGAGCTGCTCTCCCGCGACCGTCTGCCGCAGTACCATCGCCGCTGAGGCCCTTCACTTCCGTGTTCGGGATGGGAACGGGTGTTTCCTCCTCGCTATGATCACCGGGAATTAAATCGAACGACTCGCATAGAACAGGGTAAGCAACGGGCTCCCGCACGCATGCCGAGCCGACGCAATGGCGAACTCGGACATGCATGTAAACAAGGTCAAGCCTCACGGCCAATTAGTACTGGTTAGCTACACTCGTCACCGAGCTTCCACTTCCAGCCTATCGAGGTTGTCGTCTTCAACCGGCCTTCAGTCCCGACCGAAGTCGGGAAGGGAAATCTAGTCTTGGAGGAGGCTTCGCACTTAGATGCTTTCA
>SLKS01000356.1 GCA_007134465.1 Kiritimatiellia bacterium
CACCCGCACCGGATGCGGCCGACGTGGAAGTCGGCCCTCCAGTTCCGGAATCGCGGTAGCGGAAGGCGAATTTGCGAGTGCCCCGGCCTTTGATCTGGATGAAGTCGGTCGGGGAAAATATCGGGCGCAACAGGACGATGTTAAGCAGGTCTTCGCAATCGTAACCGGTGGTCATCATGCCGACTGTGACGCAAACGCGGGTTTTGGCGCTGATATAGCCTTCCAGAAAGCGGGTGTGGCCGTTCAGGTTATTGTTGGCGAAGCTGGCGGCCATCTGTTGCGCGCCCGGAATATCGGAACTAACCTGGACGGCGAAGTCGGAATTGTATTTGCCGGGGAAAAGCGCATGGGCTATGTCGTTGAGCGTCTGGACAATCCGGGTGGCATGGGCCTGCCTGACACAGAAGATAATGGTCTTGCCGATCTCGCCGCTCAACGGATCGCGGAGAGCGTGTTTGATGAAGGTTTCGCTGAATACGCAGTTCGTCTCATCGGAGAAGAACTTCTTCTCGAAATCCTTGCCGAAGAAGGTTTGTTCTTCCAGTTCTCCGTCATCGTTTTCCTGCATGACAGAATAGCCCTCGTCCGCAAGCAGTTCCGTCGTGATCTCTGTACGGGCATCGACAACCGACGGATTCAAGAGAAAACCCTCGCGTACGCCGTCTATGAGGCTGTAACGGAAGGTGGGCGTTCCGGATTCGCAACCGAACGTCTTGTAGGTATCGAGCAATTGACGCCGCTCCCATTCCCGTGGATCGCGGGCATTGATGCGGGCCGGATCAATCTTCTTGAGATAGTCCCTCGGGGTGGCCGTCAGGCCCAGTTTGTAGCCGATGAAGTACTCGAATACCGCCCGGCTGTTACCGCCGATGGAACGGTGCGCTTCATCGGAAATCAGCAAATCGAAATCGGTCGGCGAAAACAATCGCCGATATTTGTTGTTGAATTGGAGGCTCTGTACCGTGGAAACAACGATTTCCGCCTTGCGCCAATCGTCGCGGTTCTCCTTGTAAATGACCGTGCGGAAGTCGTTCTTCAGGAGTCGGACAAAAGCCTTCCATGCCTGGGTTTCGAGTTCGAGCCGATCCACGAGGAAAAGAACCCGCTTGGCATTGACGGTCCGCATGAAGAGTTTTATGACGGCGGCGGCGGTCAGGGTCTTGCCCGTGCCGGTCGCCATTTCAAATAGGAAACGGGTTTGTCCTTTGCTGACGGCATCTTGTATGGCGGCAACAGCCCCCTGTTGATAGGGACGCAGGAACTTCAGTTCCGCATCTTTGATAAAGTCCTCGCGCTGTGCCGTGTCAGTCCAGCGCGGATCATTGCGATAGAGGGGATTCTGCGTGATCGCGACGTAATCGGCTTCAACTTTCTCGGCAACCAGCGCGTCGGGATTCGGGTTGAACGCGTGAAAACTGGCGAACGAATCCGGTCTCGGAAATTCGGTGATCATAACAGGGTTGCCGTGTTGAAGATCCCAGAAATAGTGAAGATTGCCATTGGAGAGGATGACGAACCGGACGTTCTGGGAATGGGCGTAACGTCGGGCCTGTTCCTTGCCGACCAGCGGATCGTATTTCTCGGACTTCGCCTCCAGAATGGCGAGCGGGAATCCTTGCGCATCCAGAAGCAGGTAGTCCACATACCCGTTGGCCGTCCGTTCAAAGTCGTCGCCAAGGGCATCCACGCTCTTCTTTTTGAGTTTGACGTTCGATTCCAGCGCAATATTGGCGGGACCGCGCTCGTCGTCAAAGAAACGCCATCCCGACCTCGTCAGAAGATCGTTCACCAGAATACGCGCTTTTGCTTCTTTCTGGCTCATGACGTACTGTGTCTCCTCGCTCGACCGATTGGAATCGCGGACTTGTCATGTCTCGAAATATGTATATCCGCGCAGGCCGTTGGCGTAGGCTTCGACGATGTGGCGGCGTTCCTGCGGCGCGATGCGCTCCTGGCGCACGGCCTCCTCGGCCAGGGCGCGCACCCGTTCGATCATCTCCTTCGTGTTGTACTCGACATAGCCCAGCACGTCCTCGACCGCGTCCCCTTCGATCTCGCGCGTATAGGCGATGCGGCCCTGCTCGTCCAGCCGAATGCTCACCACGTTGGTGTCGCCGAACAGGTTGTGCAGGTCGCCCAGCGTCTCCTGATAGGCGCCCACGAGAAAGGCGCCCAGCACGTAATCCTCGCCGTTGCGCAACTCGTGCAGCGGCAAGGTGCGCTTGACATCGTGCAGGTCTATGAAACGTTCGATCTTGCCGTCGCAATCGCAGGTGATGTCCGACAGCGTGGCCACCCGTGTCGGCGGCTCGTTCAGGCGATGGATCGGCATGATGGGGAAAAGCTGTTCGATCGCCCATACGTCCGGCAGGGACTGGAACACGGAAAAATTGCCGTAGTAGATGTCCGCCAGGGTTTCCGAAAGATCTTGCAGCTCCTCGGGCACGTATTTCATCTTGGCGGTCATGCGCGCCAGCCGCATCAGGATGTGCCAGACCACCTGCTCGGCAACGGCCCGATGGCGCAGGGACACGTCGCCATGCGCGAAACCGTTGCGGATTTCGTCGCGATAGTACATCGCGTCGTGATAGCATTCGAGCGCCTTCTTCTCGGTCAACGCGCCCAGCGTTTCCATGAGATTGTGCAGCGGGGTCGGCGCATCCTCCGGCAGAGAAGACGGCAAGCCGTGCGATTCGAAGCGGCTGACATCGAGGATGTCGAACAGCAGCACGGAATAGTAGGCGATCAGCGCGCGGCCGGATTCGCTGATGAGCGTGGGGTGCGGCACGTCGGCGGAATCGGCCACTTGCATGACGCCTTCGACCACGTCGGCGCAATATTCCTCGAGATTGTAGTTGCTGCTGCTCGCGAAGTTCGTGTGCGAGCCGTCGTAGTCCACGGCCAGACCGCCGCCGATATCCAGTAGCCCCATCGGCGCGCCCTCCTTGACCAGTTCCACGTAGAAGCGGGCCGCTTCGGCGATGCCGCCGCGAATGTGCGCGATATTGGGAATCTGCGAGCCCAGATGATAGTGCAGCATGCGCAGGCAGTCGAGCCGGTCGTGCGCGCGCAACGTGTCCACCACGTCAATCACCTGGGCCGGATTCAGGCCGAACATGCTGCGGTCGCCGCCCGACTCGGTCCACTTGCCGCCCGAGCGCGACGACAGCTTCACCCGCACGCCAATGCGGGGCCGTACGCCGAGCGCCTCGGCGCGCCGCAGAATCACATCGAGTTCGCCGGGCATTTCGAGCACGAGCACGGTTTGCAGGCCCATCTTGTGCGCGAACAGGGCCAAATCCACGAATTCCTCGTCCTTGTAGCCGTTGCACACGATGTAGGCTTCGGGATCGTGCATGTAGGCCAGCGCCGCGATCAGTTCGGCCTTGCTGCCCGCTTCCAGCCCATGGTGATAGCGTCGCCCGGCCCGCGTAACGTCCTCCACCACCTGCTGTTGCTGGTTGACCTTGATCGGATAGACGCCGCGATATTCGCCTTGGTATTCGCAGTCCCGAATTGCGTTGCGAAACGAGTCGTTCAGCAAGGCCAATCGCGTTTCTAGCAAATGCTCGAACCGCAGCAGCACGGGCAAGCGCATACCCCGTTCCTTGAGGCCTTTCACGAGCGACAGCAGCGAAACGGATTTGACTCCGCCTTCGTGCGTGAAATTGACGCCCATCAGGCCTTCCGAACCGATCGCGAAATGGCCCTTGGCCCATTCTCGAACGCCGTACAGTTCTTCCGATTTGGCAATGGTCCACGAATCCAGCGTTTCATGTTTGATCATCGTCGGCTCTCCCCCGGGCCTCAACGCCCCGGCTCGCTTGTTGCCGCGCGCCTTGCGCGAAGCATGGCCGGAAAGTACGCCGTTCAGCGGCGGAATGCAACACCGAAACAGCAATTCGCATTATGACGCCGTCCCCCGCGACCTTGCGTCGCGGGAACGGGAGATTGGGGTGGAAAGGCGCGTCTTTCCACCCCAATCTCCGGCTCCTGCCGCACGAGGCGGCAGGGGGCCTGTTCATAATTAGAACTGCTAACCCCGAAACCGTTAAGGTTCGGTGGCGATGATGCGGTCGTTGCGGAAATAGACGGTCAGCCGTTCCCCGCGCCGCAGCCAGTACACCCAGATGTGGTGGTCCAAGTCCGGCGTGCGATGGCCGGGGGGATAGCCGTAGGCCATAAGCACGGCCGGCTTGCTCATGCCGACGCCGATCGTACCCTGCCGGATATGGCGCTGTTCCTCCTCGCTGAAGGCATGGAACGGTCCGCCTTCGGCTCGGACATTCTCCGTGGAAAACAGGCGGTCGAACAGCTCGTCGAACTGAATGTTGCTGTAGCGCAGCAGATGGACGATGGTGTTGCTTTCGGTTTCGCCGTCCACGACGAAGCCGATCAGTTCGTCGCCGTAGGATTGGATTTTGACCTTGGTCCCCGCCGGAATCATGGGGCCTTCGTGATAATTGATGGAATAGATGCGGGAAGGGTCCGCGCGCCAGATGTTGACGGCGGTATGGAATTCCTTGCCGACCGGATCGAACACGAGCAGTTCGCCGTTGTCGGAGGGGAAATCCCTGACGACGGCGTCGGTGGTGCGGCCGTCGGGGCCGAAATCCACATGCGCCAGCGTACGCCGGTCGCGCCAGTAGATCCAACGGTCGCCGTCGAGGTCGGGCGTGCGGTGGGAAGGCGGATAGCCGTAGGCCATAAGCACGGCGGCACGGCGCATGCCGGGCACAATGGTGCCCTGGGCAATGGCCCGGCGTTCCGTTTCGCTGAAGTCGGCATACGGCGTTTCGGGGCCTTTCGGATCGGTTTCGGAAAACATGTTCTCGAACCACGTCTCGAACGGAATGCGCGTGTGCCGGCGCACGTGGGACAGAGTCATCAGCCCGGTCGCCTCGTCCAGAAAGGTGATCTGCGGGTCCTGCATACCCAGAATCTTGACCGGCGTGCCGGCCGGAATCCGGCCGCCGCGATGAAAATTGGTACTGGGTATGCTGCGCGGGTTCTCGTACCAGATGTTGACCCGCGTATAGAAGGTTTTGCCCAGCCGGTGTTCATGCCGGACCGAACGGGAACTGGCGCCGACAGCGGAAAGAGCCAGACACAGGGCGATACAAAGACAGCGTTTCATGGCAACTCATCCTCCTCTTCGGCGCTCTCCGCCGTATCGGCCGGCGAATACCCCCGAAATTCTGCGATTTTTCCGTCCGCGTCGAACGTCACGCGGAACGAACGTCTGCGCGAAGTCCAATACGTCCAGTGGTTGTTGTCCAGCGAGCGTGTGGTATGCGGGGAAGGATAGCCAACCGCCATGAGCACGGCCTCGCGCCGCATGCCTTCGGTCAGAATGCCGTCGGCTATAGCCCGCTGCTCGGCGCGCGTCAGCTTGTGAACGGGCGCATCGGGCGCCAGCGGATCCTGCGCCGAAAAGACGCGGGCGAACAATTCGTCCATTGTTATGAATCTCCGCCCCCAGCGGTCGATCACAAGCGCGAACTCGCCTCGTCCCTCCGCGGAGAACTCGACGCGGGTCTCGGATCGGGAACGAACGGATACGCGTGTGCCAACGGGAATCCGCTCGCCGGTCAGCACATGCTCGTTCAAGGTGGCGATTTCGTTGCGGGCGTCATAGTGAAGATTGACGCGCGCATAATACGATTGACCGGCCGGCGTCGGCGCGCCGCGTCCGCGCGCATGCGCAACGCCTGGCGCCGCCACTGCAAGCGCGAACGCCAGCGCGAGCGGGAGGCAGAAACCCGCGTGGCGGGCGAACGGCTTTTGACGGGGGCGTCCGCGCGGTTGCCTGCCGCCCTGCTCGGTCATGAGACCCTTTTTCAGAAAGACACACGCTTTTGCGTGTATCTTTTGGAATGCGCACCATGAAGAGCATGAAGGACATGAAGTTATGAATTCCTTCGTTCGGCTTCCTTCACGCTCTTCATGCCCTTC
Organism: Kiritimatiellia bacterium; assembly: GCA_007134465.1. GTDB lineage: Bacteria > Verrucomicrobiota > Kiritimatiellia > UBA8416 > SLMC01 > SLMC01. The sequence continues at coordinate 5,956 of SLKS01000356.1, forward strand.
ATGGTGACAATAAAAATGGGTTGCGGGCGAAGCCAGCCTTGTTCGCCTTTTTCTCTGCGGATTTTCGGTTGCTCCATCCATGGTGATTTCCTTGCGCACTTCGCTATTCGCTCCAGCGCGCGGGCAGTGCGCCCGCGCGCGCTTCGCCCAGTTCCCGGTCGAACCGATCCAGCCCGTCGCGGTCGGCGAGGTCGAGTACCGGATACGTCTCGCGCCGGTCGCGCAGCCATTCGCGAACCGCCTCCCATGTGTCGGGTTCCAACGGCGCTTTGGCCGCCAGGTCCCGCAACCGGCGCGGCAGTTCCTCGCTCATCTCCTTCGCCGCCGCGCGTGTCTGGCGCTGTCGCAACAAGGCCTCGATCGGTTCAAGCAAGCGAACCACATCCGTGCGCAGCGGCTTCAGCGGCTGCGTCTGCGCCGGTTTCGGCGCGACAGGCCGCTCCGGTTCGAGCGCGACGGCGACGGGCTTGGGCGCGACCGGCGGCGGCGTGGGTTCGTCCGGATCGGCCTCGGGATCGTCATAGGCGGTGGGCGGCGGACGAACGGGCTTCGTCGGCGCCCGTTTCCGCTCGGCAATGGCGGTCTCGAGAGCGAGCACGGATTCCGCATCGAACACGCCGGCGGCGCGCACGGTCTTGAGCAAACTGTCGGCGCGCGCCATGCGCGCGTTCCGTTCCCGAACCGCCGTTGTCGGGCGTGCGACATATTGCTGCACCTGCGCGAACAAGGCCATTTCGGTCGCGCGCCAGGCTTCGTTGACGTCCCTGCGCGCAAAGGCTTCGGGCGTGCCGCACTCGGCCAGATCCCGGAAACTCTGCCCCCAGCCGTCCGGATCTTCGGGACGGATCGCGGCGCGAATGCGTGTCAGCCGCGCGAGGGTGTCCACAACCGCGCGCTGGGCGTTCAAGCGCGCGCTCAGACGGCCAAGCCGCACGTCGCCAAGCAGCGCGCCCGTTTCGGCCAGAGCCAGCAGGTCGGTCAGGGCCCGCACGGATGCGGACCGGTCGGCATCCGAAATGGCCACGGCGATGCGTTCGTCCATGACGGCAACCAGCGCCTGCCAGGTTTCGCCGCGGGCCAGCGTGGCGCGCGTGTCGGCCGGCAAAGCCAATCCCTTCCAGTCTTTCAGCGGATCGGCCCATTCGCCGGGGTGGCGAACCGCCAACGCGTTGCGCAAAGCGGTCAAATCGGCCTCGGCGCGCGCGAACTGTTCGTCCTTGCGCCGGCTCTGATCGTGCGCGCGCGCGGCCATGGCCGGCAGACTGGCCAGTGATTCGTCGCGAAACGGCTCGGGCACGGCATCCGCCAAACGTTTGACCATGTCCTGCGCCGCCTGGCCGCGCTCGTATTCGGAAGCGTTGTAGGCCTGTACGGCGCGGTCGGCATGACGCCGGGCCTGTCGCACGCAGGCGTCCGCAACGGCCTGTCGCATGCGCGTCGCCTCCTCGGGCGCAACGGCGGCGTGCCAGCGTTCGTAGAGCTCGGCCAGCGTCGCGAGCTGACGGCGATACTCTTCCAAGTTCGCCGCCTCCGTCTCGCGGGGCAGGCGTTCGAGCGCGCGGCGCCAGGCGGCCTGACGCGCGCGCTCGACATCTTCCAAAGCAACGGGCAGCACGTCTCCGATCCAGCCGGCCAAGGCCGGAGCGCTGTCGGCAAACCCCCGCAGCCAGACGAAAAGCGGATCGGCGGCGTCCGGCCGGTCGGCGGCGTAAGCGGCCACGGCCGCATCGCGCCGACGCTGAACGGTACGAGCGGTTTCATCGGCCATGGCCTGCCGGGCGGCATCGAGGGCGGCCGACGGCCACAGCTCGTCTTCGGCATCCGCTTCGAGCGCGGCCGTCCATTGCCGCGCGACCGTTTCCGCCTCGGCGAACTGCTCGTTGCGCATGGCTTCGGCAAACGCGGCCGCCACCGCTTGCGGAATCGGCGCGGCGTCGTTCGCCAGCGCGCGCCGCATGTCCGTCCACCAGTCGCGTACAGGTTCCGAGGCCGCCTGCTCGCCCATGCGGCGCGCGCGCTGCGCCAGCTCCGCCAGCCCTTGCGCGGCGGCCGGCCGTCGCGCGGCCAGCTCGGCACGCTGCCGGGCTAAATCGCGCGCGAAAGCCAAGCGGGTTTCCATGGAAAGCGTCTGGGCGCGATGCTCGAAGGCGGTCAGGCCCGCGAACGGCAAATGCGTTTCCGCCGCCTTCCATTCGTTCAGCGCCGTTTCGGCCGCCGCGTCGTCGTCGCGGGCGAGCGCGTCGCGAAACGCCGCCTCGAAATTGCGGGACAGCAGGTCCCATTGCGCGACCATCCGCTCGCCAAGCGCGGTCAGATCGGGCTGCCGCGGAAAACGCGCTTCCAGCGCCCGGTTCTCTTCCACGCCCTGGCGCAGACGGCCGACATAGTCGGCTGTCGGTTCGAACGTCAGCAAACGGTCGGCCGCGCTCTGCGCGCGCCGTACGGCCCGCGTTTCGGGATCGCGCCGGACCAGCAGTCCGATCCCGAGCGCCAGCAGGAGCGCGGCCGCCGCCGCGGCCGCTCCCAGCGCCAGCCGTCGCCCGCGTTCGCGCCGCATGCCGGCAACCGCGCGCGCCACTTCCGGTTGCGGAACAAATAGGGTGGCCGCCTCGTCGGCCGGTTCCGGCGACGCCGACGACACGGAATCGGCTTTGCCCAGCGTCGCGACCGCGGCGCGCATCTCGGCCGCCGACCCGAAACGTTTGGCGGGATCGCACGCGATCGCCTTGCGCACGAGCTGTTCCACCGCCGGCTGTTCGCGAAAGACCGAATGATCGTAACTGATGGCCGCGTCGCCCGAGGCGCGCGCCTTGAGCCCCTGCCACATCTCCGCCGTCTGCTTGGACAGCCGCTCGAATGCCGGCCGGCCCGTCAGCGCCTCGTAGAGGCAAAGACCGACGCAGTAGAGATCGGAGCGGACCGATCCGCGAAAATCGGGTTCCGTAACGAATTCCGGAGCCATGTACTCGGGGTTGCCCGGCACATGCCCGCCGGTGAGGGTCTGTTCGCTGCGCGCAATGCCCATGTCGAACAGTTTGGGGATCAGAGACTCGTCCGCCGTCGGGCCCGGCGGCGGCGCGTACAGGTTGGCCGGAGTAATGTCCCGGTGCAGAATCGGCTTGCGCTGAACCGTATGCAGGAAATCGAGCGCGGCCAGCCAGGCGTCGAACAGGCGCCGAACCTCCGCCACGTCCAGCGCGCCTTCCCGCTTGATGCGGCTGCGCAAGCCCAAGCCGGGCATGCCGTCCAGGAATTCGAGAATCAGGTAATGGTCTTCCCCGTCAATCTGCCGCAAGGTTACGGCATCCTCGTAGGCCACGATGTTCGGATGCGGATACTTGCGCAGCAGTCGCGCTTCCCGCTCGAAGCGCGAAGCGTCCAGCCCCGGGAACAGCCGCTTGATCGCGAACAGCTTGCCGTCCTCCACACGCCGCGCCTTGAACACTTCGCCGAATCCGCCCTTGCCAAGATAGGACAAAAATTCGTAGGCGGTCTTCCCGACTTCGATTCTGCGGCGCTCGATGCCTTCGAGATCGGCAAGCATGGCCTTGAAGGAACTGTAGCGCTCGTTGCGGTTCGCGCGCAATGCCGTACGTAAAAACGCCAAGGCACGGTCGTTCAGCACGCGCAGCGCCCCGCTCGGCAAAGCCATATCCTTCAGCTTGCCGCGCGGCCAGCGGTTCAAATAGGCGACCCAGCCGGATTCCTTGCTGCCGGGATAGGGCAAACGCCCGGTCAACGCCCGGTAGAAGCAAACGCCCAGACTGAAGATGTCCGACTGCTCGTCGCCCCGGAAATCTTCGCCGGCCGTCAGAAAGTCCGGCGCCATGTAATCGTAGGTGCCTTTGAAGCCCGCCGTCGTGGTGACGGTGCCGTCCTCCTTGCGGGCGATCCCGAAATCAATGACCTTGACCCTGCCGTCCGAGAGCAGGAAGATGTTGGCCGGTTTCAGATCGCGATGGATGATGCCGTTCTCGCGCGCGCAAACCAACCCTTCCAGCGCCTGCGTGAAAATGGGCTTGATCGTTTCGAAAGGCAGGCCGCCCGGATGGTCCTTGAGCCGAACACCCAAATCCTCGCCTTCGAGATATTCCATGACCAGGCAATGGATGTCGGCGGCCCATTCGTCGCGGACGGTAAAAGTCTCTTTGTACTCGACCAGATTCGGATGTTTCAGCTTCAGGAAGATGCGGACTTCGCGCTCGAACCGTTCCTCGCTCTTATCGTCGTCGCCGAACCGGCGCACGACTTTCAACGCGACCGTTTCGCCCTGGCGCACGGCGGCGTTCGAATCGGATACGCAACGGGCCTTGAAAATCTTGCCCTGGGCGCCGCCGCCGATTTCGGCGAGCACCTCGTAGTCGCCAATGCGTTTGATCGTTTCTTCGGCCATAACCGTTCTCTTCGCGATTCCTTAGACCCTTTTTCGAAAAGATACACGCTTTTGCGTGTATGTTATCCGTATTGTTTGCGAGTATGCGGTCAGGTCAACGTAGGCGTTAGGCGCTAGGCGCTAGGAGTTAGTGGCTAACGCCTAAGGACTAACGCCTTGGGTTGCGGGCGAAGCCCGCCTTAATGCCTTAATCCCGCATTGCTGCGCTAAAAACAAGAGGATTCGGTGGACGACTACGGCGACGACTACGGATTACGAGTGACAGAAGCCCGCCTGCAACGCTGTAGCGCTGCGGGCAGGTCGTCCCCCGTAGTCGTCGCCGTAGTCGTGTTCCGTTTTGTATCCTGCTGACCTCCGACCTCTGGGTTGCGGGCGCAGCCCGCTTTGATTTTCTTCGTTGTCTTCTGTTCAATTCCTGATCACTGTTCACTGGTTACAGTTCACAGTTAACTGGTCACTGAACACAACCCCGCCTACGGGGCCGCCGTTTGCATGACCCACATGCTGCGAATGGCGGGGTCGCCGGGCAAGCCGGTCCGGAGCATTTCGCCTCGCAATTCGATCTGGCGGGTCGGGGCCGCCGCGCGATATTCCGTATTCAATTTGTTCAGGTTCTCGCGGATCTGCTTCAGTTCGTCGGACAGCCAGCGCACAAGAGGCGTCTCGCCCACGGTCAGGGCGGTCGGATCCGGCGCCAAGGTCAGGGCGATGCCGCCGGCGATCAGCCGTTCCCGGCCGACTCGGCGCGGCGCGTCCGCCAGCATGGCGGCCGCGATACTGTCGGCCCGCGCCCGGTAGCCGTTCAGGCGCCCCATTTCTTCGGCCAGCCGTCCGCCCAGCAGCCAGCGGTTCGCGGGTTCGTTCAGAAAGGTGTCCAGTTCTCGGATTCGCCTCAGGGCATCGCCGGTTCGGGTCAGCATGGAAGGAAACGGCCAGCTCATGGCTATGGCGGCATCCGGCTTGTCGGGCAGCAGCCGAAGGCGCATATAGAATTCCTCGACGCCGAGCAAGCGATCGTATTCTCCCGAGGGGCGGGTGCGGGTGCGGCGCGGAATCTCGAAGCTCAGGCTGTCGCACGCGAACACTTTGCGCATGGTCTCGTCCTGTTCGAGCATGTCCAGGCCCGGCATGACGGCGGTGTCGCCGCCCATCAGGTCGCGCAGCGTCTTGAGCAGGTGCGCGGTTTGCATGGCGGCCGTGCGCAATCGGTCGTCTATCCGTTCCAGCGCGCCGCGCGCGTTCGACACGCGAATGTCCGCGGCGACCGCCTCCGGTGACGGCAGCGAAAACGGCGCGTCTTCCAGCTTGTCGAAGGCCATGGCGCGGGTCAGATCGGCCATGTCGTTGAGCCCGGCGAAGGCGCGGGCCAGCCCCCGTACCGGTTCCAGCACCTGAACGGCCCGTCTTTTGACGGCTCCGTCCGCCTCGCGGGCCACGGTTTCCAGCGCCGCCACGATTTCCGGATAGGGCGGAAACGGATCGGTCAGCTTGTCCAGCGCCTCGTCCAGCGCAAGCATGTCGCGCAGCGCGCGTTCGACGGATGTCGCCGTGTTTTCCAGTTCCGCCGCCAAGGGTTGCAGAAAGGCGGGCCGTTCGGCGGGTGTGGACGCCAGCATGGCCCGCAGCCGCGCCTGGTCCTCCTGAAGCGTGGCGGCATCGGCATCGTCGCGGCGCAAGGAGCCCACGGCGCGCAGGCGCGCGTCCAGCATGGCCTGAGCCTGTCGGGCGACCGTCCGCTCGGCCACGCCCCGCTCGTTCCAGTCCCAGGCTTCGAGCCGTTCGGCCTGAAGCGTGCCGAGCAGGCGCGCGGATTCCACCCATTGCCCGCGTTCGAGGGCGCCGCGCGCATCGCGCCATTGCCGCGCCGTGTTTTCCCACACGGCGATTCGGCGTCGCGAATCCTGAAGGCGGGCGCTCTGCGCCGCGGAACCGCGCGCGCCTTCAGCGCTGTCCAGCGCCTGCCGCGCCGCTTCGAAATTCTCGATGGCGGCCAGATCGCGCGCTCGGCTCGCATAGGCGGCCGCGGACGGTTTCATGGCGAGCCAGACGCCATATAGGCCCAGCGCCGCCGCCAGCGTAACCGCCCCGATCCCCAGCCGCAGCCACGCTTGCGAACCGGTACGGCGCGTCGCGCCGTCATGGAATTGCAGTTCGAGATGCGCGATGCTCACGCGATCGCCATCCTTGAGCAACCGCTCCTTGTCCTCGCGCATGGGCAGGCCGTTCACCTTGGTGCCGTTCTTGCTGCCCAGATCGCGAATCCAGCAACTGCCATCCTCTTTTACGCCGATTTCGGCATGCCGTTTCGACACCAGCGCGTCCAACAGGACGAGCCCGCAAACCGGATCGGAACCGATGGTCACGGCCGGCGGCAGCAACGGCTGCCGATGCCCGCGCGACTTGCCGGTCAGCACCCGCAATTCCGACGCCGCCCGGCCCGGCGTTTTGGCGGCGACATCCTCGACCCACAGAATATGACTGCCGATCCCGAACTGGTCGCCCGGCCGCAACCGGCGTTTCTCGATTTTCTTGCCGCGCCAGAACGTGCCGTTCTTGCTGTCCAGATCGCGCAGCCACAGCGCTTTGCCCTGGCGCGCAATCGCGGCATGCCGGGAACTGACCACCGGATCCTTGGCCGAGGCGCGCCAGGCGCAGTCCTTGCCGCGCCCGATCACGATCTCCTCGGTCGGTTCGCCGGCGGCCGGCGAAAGCTCGTAGAGGGTTCGCCCCTCGTATTCCAGTCGAATCAGCATGCCATCCCTCACTGCCATCGGCGCACCTGATAGTAGCGCCGGTCGTCCGGATTGGAAAACACGGCTTTGGCCAGCTCCGCAATGCGCAGGGCCTGCAGCTTGTCGCCCTGCGCGCGAGCATTGTCTCGCGCCAGCGCCTGACTGTTGAACCAGCGCGCCTGACGCGCGCGCAAGTCGGCGAGCATGTCCAGCGCCTCGCGATAGGCGGCCGAATCGTCTTCGGCCACCGCCTTGATCAGCACGGCTTTCAGCCGGGATTCCAGTCGCGCCCAGGTCAGCGGGGCCACGCGCGCCAAATCGCGGCGAATCTGCGCCAGCATGTCTTCCGTCGCCGCCTTTTCGACCGTGTCGTCTTCCGCCTCCCAATGCGAACGCTCGAAGACGACCGAAGGCTTGACGTAGCGCATGAACAGCATGCGTTCCGTACGCAGCCGTTCGGACGCCGGCGTTTCCACCCTCAGCACGAAACGGCGTCGGCCATGCCGGAACAGGCAGGCCATTCCGTCCCAGGCTTCCCGCCCTTCCTGGCGAAGATAGGGTACGCGCGTAAAGGGAATGCCCTGCTCGAACCCGTAAAAACCCAGCCGCGCTTGCGGCGGGTCGAAATTCCAGCCCGACTCGTTGCGGAGAGTCTCCTCCATCCACTCGGAGACCAGTTGCTCGCGGCCCATCAGCGCATAACGCTTGTCCGATTGCTCGTGGAGCACAAGTCGGAACGGCACATCGCCATCCCGACCGATAACCGTATCCACCTGAACCCCGTCGGCCAGCGGCGTCGTCCTGCGCGACGCGGCGCCCGGCACGAGCAAATCGAAACCGCCTTCGCGCAGGCCGCCGCCCGGCGCAGGCTCCACGGCCTGGATCGGACGCGACTGCTCGTCGCGCGGCCAGACAATGTCCGTTTCCGGCGGCAAAGGACGCGGGCGGAACAGGATAAGCAACAGCAATGCGGGAACAGCCGCCACGATGCTCAAAACCAAGCGCTTGCGAATGCGGGCCTGCTCGACCGTGCGCAACAGCTCGAGCTCCTCGGGACTGACCATGCGCGTCTGCATGGCTCGTGTCCGGCCGCCATCGGTCTGCCCGCCCGCCATGGACATGCGCGTGCCGAACGCGGTTCCGTCCCGCGTCTCGGCCGGCATGGCCGCCGTGCGGTCGGCCCGATCGCTCTCGTCCCCCGCCCCCGTATGGTCGGCCTCGGGGTCCGTGCCCGCGCCGGTGCGATCGGCCACGGCATCGTCCGCCGTGCGATCGGGGCAGGCTTCGGTTTCCCGGTTCGTTTCCGCGAGCGTGAGATCGGACGGCTCGCGGGGCGGCGGCGCCGCCTGGCCATCGGCCGGCTCCAGCATCAGCGTGGCCGCCGTCCCCAGAGCAAGCCGCTGACCGGCTTTCCATTCGGCGACCTGTTGCAGAGCGACGCCGTCCAGGCAAGACCCGCTCTTGCCGAGATTCTCCACGGTTACGCGCGCGCCGGCAACGACAATTCTCGCATGCGCCCGCGAAATGTCGGGCGCGTTCACCTGAATGTCCGACTGGCGGGAACGGCCCGCCACCGACTCGCCCTCGCGCAAGGGGAACACGCCCGCCGGTTCCCCGTTCAATTCGACTCTTGCCTGCCACATACGCCGTGCCTCGCTCGCGTTAGAATCCGCCGAATCCCGCCATCCCCGACCCTTTCATGCGCAGAATGATGGGAACGAAAATCATGATGAATACCGAAGGCAGAATGAAAAGCGCAATGGGGATAATCATCAGGGACGGCGCGCGCGCCGCCTGCCGTTCGGCCTTGTGATGCCGCGCGCGCCGAATCTCCTCGGCCTGAATCTTGAGCGTCTGCGCAATGCTCGCGCCCATTTCGCTGCCCTGAATCACCGAGGTGACCAGCGCGCGGAATTCGTCCAGTTGAATCCGGTCCGCCATGGCTTTGAGCGAGTCGGTACGCGCCTTGCCCAGCTCCGTCTCGCGCAGCATGATCGCGAATTCCTGGCGCAAAGGCCCCGGCGGGCCGTCCGTCACCAGATAGCGAACCGCCGCCCCGAAATCCTGGCCGGCCTGCATGGCGACCGTAATCAGGTCTATGGCATAGGGCAGGCTTCGCGACATGTCCTCCTTGCGCCGGCGCGCGGCGCCGTTCAGCCAGGTCATCGGCCAAATCCAGCCCAGCAGACCCATGCAGAAAAGCCCGATCGTCGCATAGCCCTGATTCATGGTCAGCACGAAGGTTCCGATGCCGCTCATGCCGCCCAGCATGGCGGCCGCCAGCGCCTGCATGCCGCGAATGTCCGCCACATCCAGCGGGGCCAACGCGCCCGCCACCAGATCGCGCCGGATCATAGCCGTCTTCTCAGGATTCGCGCGGTCGAGCGCCGGCCCGATCAGGCGGCCGAGCGTTTCGATTTCGCGGGCGAAAGCCCGAAACAGCGGCGGCGCCGTGCCCGCAACCGGCGCCCTGTCGCCGCGCAGCAGTCCGGCGAGCGCGCCTGCGAACAGGACCACGGCCACAAACGCCAATGCCTGGATGAATGTCACTTCCATCCGTCTTTAAACCTTTATGGTCACAATTTTGTTGATGATCAGAAATCCGATCGTTTCCATGACAATCACCGTGCCGATCGCCGTCCAGCCGAGCGGCGTCGTGATCATCGGCCGCATCAAATCGGGATCGAGATAGAACAGGATGCCGAACGTGGCCACCGGCGAGAAGGCCATGGCAATGGCCTCGAACCGGCCCTGTTCGGTCATCGTGCGCAAGCGCTGGTGGAATTCCGTGCGTTCCCGGATGGTATCGGTGATCTTTTCGAGTACCTCGGCCAAACTGCCGCCCGACTGCATCGTGAGTCGGATCGAAGTCACAATCAGCGTCAGGTCCTCGCAGGGCATGCGCTCGCAGAGCCGTTCCAGACATTCCGGCAAGGGCATGCCCAACCGGTATTCGTGCAGGACCAGATTGAACTCCTCGGTCATGGGCCCGCCAAGGTCGCGCGAGACCAGCTCGAGACTTTGCGGCAGGGCCGCCCCCGATCGCAACCCGTTGGCCAGGCCAAGCGTCAGATCCATCAGCCGCGCTTCGAACGCGCGCTGACGCTGCAGCACGCGCTTGCGCAACCATGCCTTGGGGATGCGAAAGCAGAGGAAGCCGGTCGCCAGCGAAAGCGGAATCAGCGCCCAGAGATTCAGAAAGCCGGCCGCGACACAGCCGGCCGCCAGCAAACCGCCGCCCATCAGTCCCGCCATCCAGCAGGCGCGCGCGAGCCGTTCGGGCGTCGTGAAGCGGAGCATGGCCGACGGAGTGGCGCCGGATTCGGCCAGACGTTCCGCCGACCGCTCGATGCCGATCTGCGCCAGCAATGGCGTCAACACCCGCACCAGCACGGCCGTCGCCGCGAAAACCAGTCCCAAAACCAAAGGTTCTTTCATCAGAAAATCACTCCAAAGACAGCAGTTTAAACAGTCTGTCCTTATCTGGAATCGCAGGATGGCTTTTGAAATGGTTGCCAATCCTTGCTTCAATCTCGTGCCGTTTTATTTGATCGGCTTTCGTTGCCGCCGCCCATTTTCGGCCGGGATGCATCGTATCCCACGGCGACCGTTTGTTTTGTCGGGTCTTGGCACTGTCGCCGTGCTTGCCAATGCCATAGCAAATTTTCATCTCCTTGTTCCAGACAGGACGAAACAATCGAATCATGAAGTCTTCGACGGCAGCTTGCATGCCCGTTTGGATCGGTGACGCACGATAGAAGAAATCGGCCAAGGGCAAACGAGCATTGTCTATGCTACGGGCATGTTCTTTTAGGCGGGCAAAAATAGCCTGGCCTTGCTCCTCTACCGTTTCCGCCTGAGGATTCTTCGGATTGGCTTTCCCGACATAGACAGGCGTTTCCGTTCCCGCAATGGGCCGATAACATTTTTCCGCCTTGCCATGATAATAAATCGCATAGACGCCCGAACCATAGAAAGGGAATTCCGTGAGCCGACAAAGAGGGCGTTTGTCCTGATTCGTAAAGCTGAAGGCGAAAAACTTCGCAATGCTGTCGGATCGGCCGAGAGTAATGCCGATGGAGCCCATTCGCACCGGCGACACGCGCTCGCGCATCCGATGCAATTCTCCAATGAGCAAGCCCGATTCGTCAACAAGACGTTTCCCCATTCGTTCAGGCATCGCCCCGCTGCCGGACGTTTCCGCCACAAAGCCGAGCAGGGATGCTCGCAACCGCTGCATGTCGTTCAGCAATTCGGATATGCTTGACATGCCTCCCCCTTCTCACGCGACCTGTTTCAGTATGCTGTCGCCAACGACTTTTGCCAAGGCGACAGGAACAGCATTGCCAATTTGTCGCATAGCTTCCGTCCATGAACCGCTAAACCTGTAATCGTCGGGAAACGTCTGAATTCTGGCACTCTCGCGCACCGTGTAATACCGATAGGTTCCATCGGGCAATGCCAACATGTTCTCGCCGCCCGGTACGCCATGATCCCCTGCCTTGAGGGTTTTCGAGGGCGCATCGAGCACGCTGCCCGTATGTCCCGGATAGGGGTGCGCGCCATCCCGAAACTCGTGATTCGATACGGCATTGCTCCTGAAGCGAGGATCCGACAACCCGCAAAGCGCATCACGAACCGTTCGGCACCGTTTGCCCATAGGCGGGAACAGGCGAAAATCGGATTGAAGCCGGCCTATGCGTGCCGCCAGCTTCTCGGGTTGGATCGGACGCTGCTTACGGGAAACACAGTGTTCGTCCCAGTATTCTCCTGAAACCCATTGGTCCCACAACAGCCGGTCTATCGAATGCGTTGGTTCCGGAAAAGACCATTCGCGTTGAAGATCGGCGCGAAAACCGACAATGAAAACTCGGCGCCGATGCTGGGGCACGCCGTATTCCGCCGCATCGAGAAGCCTGTACACAATCCGGTAGGCCAGGTCCGCTTGGCATCCGCTGGTATGACAGCGCTCCAGTCTCGACAAATGCTCCGTCCAACTTTCCTTTTTTGCGAGGACAAGCGTTGGATAGGCAAGCTGAAGAACAATATACTGGAAATAGCTTGCGAAACTTTGGCGGAGAAGCCCTTGTACGTTTTCAAACACAAAGCACGGCGGTCGGAGATCGCGCACCGCGCGCACAGCTTCCGGAAACATGTCGCGTTGGTCCCGATACGCCCGATGCTTCCCGCCAAGAGAAAAAGGCTGACAGGGAGGACCTCCGGCCACCATATCGAAGCTGCCTGGCAATTCGTCATACCGAACGGAACGGACATCGTCGGAAATCAAGCGCCATTGTCGAGCCAAGGGGTGTCCCGAACATTGGTTCAGGCGAAGGGTTGAACAGGCGTGTTTATCCCGCTCGACCAGCGCCGCATGATGCCAACCGCTTTGCTCCAATCCAAGGGCAAGTCCGCCTGCGCCTGTAAACAACTCGATGGAAGTCATCTGCTTTTTCATGAGCAACCCGTACTCCGTCTATGCGAGCATTCGTAAAAGACACACGTTATTGCACGCCTGTTTCCGTGTTTATCGCGCTTCGCAGCTTTCGCGAAACAACATCGCTTTCTGCGGCAAAAAACCGATGGTGGGCAAGCCCGCTTTTCTGTCACCCTTTCGGCACGAACACGTCCATGTCCAGCCTCAAATCGCCCTTGGCGCGCAACGTTTCAATGAACTGCGGAATGTTGCCCGTGGCCGCGAAACGGCCATCCACTTTGTTGTCTTCCGTGAAGCCGGTCTGCTCGAACACGAAAACGTCCTGCATGAGCACAATCGGGCCTTCCCGGCCGGTGATTTCGGAAATTTGCAGGATCTTTCTGGACCCGTCCACGAGCCGGTTCTGCTGCACCACAAGATTGACGGCCGAGGCGATCTGGTCGCGAATCGCCGCCGAAGGCAAATCGTAGCCGGCCATGAGCACCATGGTTTCGAGGCGCGACAGCGAGTCGCGCGGATTGTTGGCGTGCACGGTGGTCAGCGATCCGTCGTGGCCGGTATTCATGGCCTGAAGCATGTCGAGCGCTTCCGCACCGCGGCATTCGCCCACAATAATGCGATCGGGCCGCATGCGCAAGGCGTTCACGACCAGATCGCGGATGGAGACGCGGCCGCGTCCTTCGATATTGGCGGGCCGGGCTTCCATGCGTACGAGATTGCGGTGATTCAGCCGCAGCTCGGCCGAATCCTCGATCGTCACAATGCGCTCGTTCGAACCAATGAACCGGGACAGCACATTCAGCAAGGTCGTTTTGCCCGATCCGGTTCCGCCGGAGATCAGAATATTCTGGCGCGCGCGCACCGCTTCTTCGAGAAAGAGCGCGATTTCGCTCGTCATGCTGCCGAACCGAATCAAATCGTCCGTGCCCAACCGTTCCCGCGCGAACTTGCGGATGGTGAGCGACGAGCCGTCCAGGGCCAGCGGCGGGATCACCGCGTTGACACGCGAACCGTCGGGCAGCCGCGCGTCCACCATCGGACTGGCCTCGTCCACATGCCGGCCGAGCGGTTCGACAATGCGCTGAATGATCGTCGTCAGGTGGCGGTCGTCGAAAAACTTCGCGCCCGTCTCGCACAGCCGGCCCGAGCGCTCGACAAAGATGCAGCCGGGTCCGTTCACCATGATTTCGTCCACCTTCGGATCGCGCAGCATCGGCATGATCGGACCGTACCCGACCAGCTCGTCGAGCAGCGCCTGCCGGAACAGCTCGTGGTCCATGTCCCGCGGCAGTTCGTGCCGGATTTCGCGTAGCGTCTGATCCAGCGCCAGCTCCAGCTTGCCGCGCAGCTCGTCGTCGTGAATCTGCTTCACCGCCACTTCCGGCAAATTGAGCTTTTGCAAGACCTGTTCGTGGATGCGGCGTTTCATGGCCATCATCTCTTCGGTGTACAGAAACGCCATTTCCGTAAACGCCAAATTCTGCGGCTCGGGCTGCGAAGACGCCGGACGCGCCTTTCGCGCGGGCGCGGAATCCGGCGCGGTCGCCTTTGGCGCAGGCGGAGCGGCGGACGCATCGCGCAGAGAGAACACAAGCAGGTTCCCGCCAATGTCCAGGCGGTCGCCCTCCTTCAATTCGGCCGAGCCTTGCAAAGCCCGCCCGTTCAGAAGCGTGCCGAACGTGCTGCCGGAGTCCACGACAAGAAAGCGCCCGCCTTCGTCCGTAACAACCGCGTGCCGCCGCGACACCTGCTTGTTCGGCAAGACCACGTCGTTGCCGTCCACCCGGCCAATGGATGTCCGGCCGCCGGGCTTCAGCGAAACGGTTTGCCGGTCCCGTCCGCTCTCCGCATAGGTAATGGTCAACAAGGCCATCGCGACGTTTCTCCCAAGGCGGGCTTAGGGCCCGCGCAAAAATTAATTGGCGTTTTGGACGCCCATGCATCCCGCCCGGCAGCGTTGCGAAAACACGAAATATCGGAAATATTCCTTAGTTTTCGCGCCTTGCCGGGCGGGTGCCTAGACGCCCAATCCCTCCTATTAATTTCTGCGCGAACCCTTAGCCCGCCGCCTAACCCTCATATTTCGACACGCGACACGCGACACGTGACATCCGACACGCATTTCCCGCTCTTCTTCGCCAACGCGCAGGAAGAATCTCTTAATGCTCAGAAGAAAAAGAATCTTCGTTTCCGCCCGCGACGCTGCTTTTCGATGTCGCGCACCGACTGCTGCGACTCTTCGTCCGCCAAGATCGTTCGTTCCGAGGTCGGCGCGGTTTCGGTCGGCGCGCCGAGCAGGCGCGGGCTCATCAGGATCAGCACGGTACTGTCTTGCTTCTGCTCCATCTTCTCGGAAAACAGCCATTGGATCACGGGGATGCTGCGCAGGAACGGCACGCCTTGCCGGTCGGTCTGCTCGATCAGGCTGTTCATGCCGCCCATGACCAGCGTCTGGCCCAGCCCGCACAATACCGACGTCTCCACCTTGTTGCGCTTCAGGTCGTAGTCCGCGCCGACGGGAGTCGGATAGCTCAACTCGATTTCCACATCGAGCGAAGCGGTTCGGCTGTCGGTAAGCCCGCCTTTGACTTTCATGATGAGGCCGTAGTCAATGTCGTCCAGACCGACCCGGTCGGCGGTGGCGGTTCGCACTTTCAGCGTGCCGCCGCTGTGATAGGTGCGCCATTCGGGCGCGTCGTTGCGAAACGTCATGTGGCCCGCCGTGCGGAACCGGCCCGGCCCGCTCCCCGCGAAGAACTTGAGCGCGCCCTGAATGCCGGTGTTGATGCGATAGGAACCGCCGAACTGGCCGTGCGTCTCGCCCGCGCCGCGCCGGCCGATCACCCCCTCGAACACGGCGCGCGTGCCGTCCACAACCAGCAGACCGGCCTTGGCCAGGTTCACCCCCGTTTGCCGCGCCTCCTCGTCGGTAACCCCGACAAACACCACGTCGAGCTCCAGCATGACCGGCACGACATTCGCTTGCACGATCGCCCTGATTTTCGACGTGTCGCGCGCTTTTTCGTCATCGGCCAACACGAGCCATTCCTGCGCGGAAATCACCTGGCGCATGCGGGCGACTTCCGCCTGGCTGTACACGGAACCGGTCACGAAAAGCGTGTTGCCCGAATAGGATAGCCGGAGCGAGCCGGGGGCCGGTTCGCCCTTGGTCTCGGCGTCCATGATCGTGAACCCCGTCTGCCGCAAGGCGTCGCGCAAGGCGATCATGACTTCCGGCGCCGGATGGAACGTGGCCAGATTCGCCACCTGCTGCGGCGGATAGAGCGCAAGCACCCGCTGCAAATGCTGCCAATGCCTGATGTTGGTAACTTCGCCGCGGATCGCGACCCGGCCAAGATTAATGCTCAATTCCACCTCGGGCACCGTGTCCAGATCGCGCAGCAATGCGCCAAACACCGCCTGCACGTCTTCCAGAACGGTGATGGCGAACATGGCGGTGGCCCCGCCGCGCCCGGTCACCTGCAAATCGGTCGCGCCGGCCCGAACGCCCATGACGCGCAAGCGCCGTTCGCCTTGCGCCTCCACCTTGGCCACGTCCGGATTCGCCACGCGAAACCCTTCCACGGCGAAAGGCGTATCCACGATTTCCATCTTGCCGACCGTCACGGACACCGCCGTGGCGTCCGCCAACGCGACGGAAGCGAACGCCGCGCCCGCCACACCGATCCATGCCCATGTCAACCACCGGCTCGCCTGTTTCGCTCTCATGTTTGCCTCCTCCGCATTAGTGCCGTTATCTGTCACCACTGCCAATAAAGCAAGAAAAATGGTTTGCATTTCTCCGGAAATCTATCATGGCATCCATAATCCGAGAGGGTCATTCCTGTTCTTCCGTCTGAAGAAAGAGCAGCCCGTAGCGTCCGTTCAGCGCCTGCGCCTTGGACACGAATCCGAGAGGCGATCCGGCCCAGTGATAGCCCAGCGGATGCCGTTCCGGGCCCTTGACCCGATCCATGCCCATGTAGAAGGCGTTGTCGGCAAAGGCGCGCCGGGCCAGAGCCCGATCCTTCTCCCGACCCAGAACCCGGTACAGATAGGCGTAGGCGTCGGCGAAAAGCCATCCGTAATCCTGAGACAGCTCGAACATGGGTTGCCGGTCGAGCCCGATCTCCTCCGTCCAGCTTTCCCGCCAGAGA
>SLKS01000147.1 GCA_007134465.1 Kiritimatiellia bacterium
CATTTCGAGCGTTTCGCGCGCGACATCCAGCTTCTCCTCTTCCACCAGCGATTGACCGACCGGCAGATCCATTGCCTTGTAGAAGGTATAGACCATGCCGCCGCCGATCAGGATGGCATCCACCTTGTCCAGCAGCGCCGTGATCACGTCAATCTTTCCGCTGATTTTGGCCCCGCCGATGATGGCGACAAACGGCCGTTCCGGCTTTTCGAGGGCGTCGCCCAGATAGGCCAGCTCCTTTTCCATGAGCAAACCGGCAACGCGGTCGGCAAAGAATTCTGCCACGGCGACCATGGAGGCGTGCGCGCGATGGGCCGTGCCGAACGCGTCGTTGACGTATACGTCGCCGAGTGCGGCCAGACGCTGGGCGAACGTTTTCTGCCGCGTCTTCATTTCGGCCTTGGCCGTCTTCTTGTCCTCGTCGGACGCATCGGCGGGCAAGTCGGGCTTGCCCTCCTCTTCGGGATGGAACCGCAGGTTTTCCAGCAGCAGCACCTGGACGGGCCGAAGCGCCTGCGCCATGGCGGCGGCTTCCTGACCGATGCAGTCGGGCGCGAAGCCCGCAGGCGCGCCCAGCAACTCGCCCAACCGGTCGGCGGCGGGCTTCAGGCTGAATTCCGGTTTGACCTTGCCTTTCGGGCGACCCGAATGGCTCATAAGCACGACGGAGGCGCCGGCCTCTAGCGCATGCCGGATGGTCGGCAGCGCCGCGCGAATGCGCGTATCGTCGGCCACGACGCCGTCCTTCATCGGCACGTTGAAATCCACGCGCATGAGTACGCGCTTGCCTTTGAGTTCGATATCCCGAATGGATTTCTTGTTCATGCCTTCTGTCTCCTGCCGAAGACGGGCTTCGCCCGCATCCATAATCTCGCATGTCACATGTCAAACGACGTATCGCCTGCGGAACCTTCCGAAACAAGGAAGGGCGCGACGGGTTGGCATCGCGCCCTTCCGGATGGTCGTACGGATGCGCCCGGTCCTATTGGGCCATTTTCTTGAACAGCTCCACGCAGCGCTGCGAGTAGCCGCACTCGTTGTCGTACCAGGAGATCAGCTTGAACATCTTTTCGCCGATCTTCATGGTCGAAAGCGAGTCGAACACGCTGCTGTGCCGGTCGCCGATGATGTCGGTGCTCACCAGCGGGTCTTCGGAATAGTACAGGATGCCTTTCATCGGGCCGGCCGCCGCCGCCTTGACCGCCGCGTTGACTTCCTCGACGGACACGTTCTTCTTCAGCGTGGCCACCAGGTCCACCAGCGAACCGTCGGGCGTGGGCACGCGCACGGCGAACCCGTTCATCTTGCCCTTGAGGTCCGGCATCACCAGCCCGATCGCCTTGGCGGCGCCGGTCGAGGTCGGGATCATGTTGATCGCCGCCGAACGGGCGCGCCGCAGGTCGGAATGCGGGAAGTCCAGAATGGCCTGGTCGTTGGTGTAGCTGTGGATGGTGGTCATCAGGCCTTCTTCGACGCCGATCGCGTCATGGACGGCCTTGACCATCGGGGCCAGGCAGTTCGTGGTGCAGGACGCATTGGACACGATGCGGGTCTCTGGAGTGAGATCGGCGTCGTTCACGCCCAGCACGATGGTGGCGTCCACGTCTTCCGGCTTCTTGGACGGCACGCTCAACAGCACCTTCTTGGCGCCGGCCTTCATGTGCAGCTCGATCTTGTCGCGGCTGCGGAAGACGCCCGTGCTTTCCAGCACAACGTCCACGCCCAGCTTGCCCCAGGGCAGGCTGGCCGGATCGCGTTCGGCGGTGACCGGAATTTCGCGGCCGTCAACGACCAGCGCGTTTTCCTTGATGTCCACTTTGCCGGGGAAACGGCCGTGCGTGGAATCGTATTTCAGCAGATGGCCCAGCGTCGCCGCGCCGGCCAAGTCGTTGATGCCGACAATCTCGATGTCCTTGTCGCCATGCGCCATGCGCGTGACCACACGACCGATGCGTCCGAATCCATTGATGCCTACCTTGACCGCCATATCGTCCTCCTTTTGTTGATTTGCCTAGGTTTCGAGCCAGCGCGGGTCGAACCCGACCCGATAAAAAGCAGGCAACCTAGCCGATAGCTCTTTGCGTGTCAACCCGATTCCCATGATTGAAATCCAATCTTTTTTATGCTTGTATCGGCAAGCCACATCGCGAATAGACGGCGGAAACAGTTTTTTTGTAAGGTTTCGCTTACGACGGCGGTATTAACACAGGAAGAGCCGCGGCCGACGATTGCCATGCGCCTTGCGGGCGCAGGAAACAATCGTTGTCAACGGCTGAAATCAGGTCGCTTACGACAGAAAGGCGTCATGACGGAATCCGAACAGAACGAAGAGTTCGTGCGCATGCTCATGACGGTACAGAAACCGTTGTGGGGGTTCGTGAACGCGCATGTGCACAATGCCAGTCTCACGGACGATATTGTGCAGGAAGTTTGCGTGGTTCTCTGGCGCAAGCACGGCCAATACGACCCGAACAGTTCTTTTCTCGGGTGGGCGCTCGGGATTGCGCGCTTCCAGGTGCTGAACGCGAATCGGCAATCGGCGCGCAGCCGTTTGGTGTTCGACGACGAAATGGTCGAAAAACTGGCCGACTGCTACGAGGAGTCGGAACCCGATCTCGAGAAGCGGCGCGCGGTCCTGGACGCCTGCATGAAACGCCTGTCGGCCAAGGCGCGCGATTTGGTGGAGATGCGCTACGGCCGAGTCATGCGCCTGGAGAACGTCGCGAAGAAGCTCGGGAAATCGCTAACGGCCGTCACGGCGGCCCTTTCGCGCATCCGAACGGTCTTGCGCGAGTGCGTGGACCGCTATGCGGAAGCGGACATGACCGGAGGCCGCGCATGAACCGGGCTGACCTGGAAAGCAAGACGTGGGCCTTGCTCGATGGAACGATCGGCGAGGAGGACGCCCACGCGCTGCGACGGATGCTGGACGACCCGGCTTGTCGGAAACGTTTCGTGCAACTGCTCGACATGCACGCCACGCTGGCGTGCATGACCGCGCGTCTGGACGCTTTGCGCGACGGATCGGACCTGGTTTTCCGCTGGCGCCGGCCCGGCAACGAACAGGTGGCGGCCCGCCGCGACACCCGCCGCCGTTTGCTTAGACTCTGGCCCGCCTTGGCGGCGGCTGCCGCTTTGCTGGCGCTTTTTGGCGGCCTGCTTCTGCTGCGCGACACGGGACCGGACCTGACGCGTGACTACGCCATGGGCCGCGTCGTCAAGGCGATCGGGCCGCTATCCATTTCCGATCACGAATCGGCAACCGAACGAATCACCCGGCTCGCGCTGCCCGCCGATTCGCTTTGCCGTCTGGATCGGCGGGACGGAACGGCCATCGCCGTCAAAGGCCCATCGGCCCTCGACTGGCGCGAAGAACGAACAACCGGCGCGCAGGATCTTCATTTGACGGAAGGTCTGGCCTATATGGATGTTGCGCCGCAAACCGCGCCGCTCGGCGTCGTGTTCCCGAATGGAACGCGGGCGGACATCCTCGGCACCCGCCTGCTGGCGGGCCGAAACGACGGTCGCGAATTTGTCAGCGTGCTCGAGGGAAACGCGCGCGCGCGCATGGGGCAAACCCTGCTCACGATCGGACCGGGCCAAACCGCGCCCGTACCCGACATCGCCGCCGTCTTCTGCCATCTGCTGAACACGCCGGTTCCCGCCGCCGCATTGACATGGCTGGGCGAACTCGACTTCGATGTGGCCACGCTTGCCGAGGAGCGGAAACCCGGCGTTCTTCATGCCGGCGCCCATATGGCTTTTCAGCAGACGATTTTCCGGGGCGGCGCCTGGCGCATGGAATGGAAAGACGACGGATACGCGCTTCTGCAAGACGATGCGGGCGCGGCCCAAGCGATGGCCATGGCGGGCGGACGGCGGCTTTTGTCCGGCGTCTTCCGTTGCAAGGCTCGGGTGCATCGGACCGGAACGCGGCCGACCGTCGGCGTGGCCTTCCTCTATCCGGTCGAAGACGGCGGCCGCTACATGGAAGCCCTGAATGTTCCGGCGGCTCTGGTCCCGGCCATGCTTGCCAGGAACTCGTTGCTTCATATCCGGGTCCGGTTCCAGTTGCATGCGCATCTCGACGCGCTTCATGTGCGCGAATTCGAGGTGTGGCCGGAAGGCCATCGCGAACAAGGCTGGAACATGGAACGGCACGAACGCACGCCGCAAAACACTTCGATCCCGAAACGGCCCGTCGGCCATGTCGGCGTCTATGCCGAACACTGCGCCGTCGAGTTTTTCGATCTCGAGATGACGGGCGCCTGGGCGGAAACACAAGAGCCTTGAAGTGTTCCTTCGTCTTGCAACCACCTTGCGGCGGCAGAGGCCTGCCGCCCTCCATCGTCAAAACGCATGAGGGTTTGTCCCGACATCTCTTGATACCCCCCTAACGCACCGAACCGAGCTAGACGGCATCCGAAAAGATATTTCGAGTACGTATTCCTTCGGCTTTGCCCGGCATTTGCCATCCAACCCTTTTCGGACAGGCTCGAGCTAAGGGTTCGCGCAAAAAATTTTCTGTAAGGTTTCGGATCGGGCGGCTGTATCCCTATAGAGAGGCGAAACCCGCGAAACAGGAGGGAGCGGCATGAAAGCGTTTGTTACGGGAGCGACCGGGCTGGTGGGCACGCACATTGTGCATCAATTGGAGCGCGAAGGCTGGGATATCGTGGCCTTGCATCGGGCTTCGTCCGATATTTCCGAACTGAAGAAATGCCGCCGGGTCCGATGCGCGGTCGGCGATGTGACCGATCCGGATTCCCTGCGCCGGGCCATGCCCGAGGGCGTGGACGCCGTCTTCCATGCCGCCGGTTCGGTCGGCAATCTGCCGCGCAGCCGGGAAGGGCTCCGCTACGAGATCAACCAGGCGGGCACGCGCAACGTCGTGACGGTCTGCCGCGAGAAGAAGGCCGGCCGGCTGCTCTACACGTCCACCATTCTCAGTTACGATTTCCGCGACGGGCGCCGCGTGACGGAAGACGCCGCGCCGAACGACTGGTGCCGCGATCCCTACATCCATTCCAAGCGGCTGGGCGACGTGGAGGTGGAGAAAGGAATCGAGGCCGGGCTCGACGCCGTATTCCTGCATCCGACGGTTATTTTTGGAGCGTACGACAAGGAGGCCTGGTCGAAGATGTTCCTGGAAATTCAGCGTGGCCTGCCGCTGCCCTTCGCGCCGCCGGGCGGCGCCAGCGTTTGCCATGCCGCCAAGGTGGGCGAAGGCCATGTGGCGGCGTTCCATCGCGGCGGACGCGGCCGGCATTACATCCTGAGCGGACCGGACGCCACTTGGCTGCACGTGGCGCAGACGATCGGCCGCATTCTGCGCAGACCCGGCCCGAAGATGCGCCTGCCGACCCCGCTCTTCAAAGCCTACGGGCGGACGGAATATCTGGTTTCGAGCCTGCTCAAGCGCGAACCGATGCTGTCGCCGCACTCCATCTATTTGCTTAGCATCAGCGTCTATTCCGATTCGAGCCGGGCCGAACGGGATCTGGGCTATCGCTCGTCCTCGCTCGAAACCATGCTGCGGGACTGCCACCAATGGATGGTGGCCACCGGCCGTCTGCCGGCGCTGTCCGAAACCGGAACCGCCGCCGGCATGGAAGCCGAAACGACGGTCTCGTGAACGAATTCGTCCGGAAAGGAGTCCGACCCATGCGCACCTCGGCCGCTGTTGTTCGGGAAGCGAAAATGTTCACGTTCTATGCGCGCCGCTTTTGGCCGGTGCACCGCCAGTTCGTGAAGCGGCATCTGGCCCGGCGTTGCGCCAAGTGTATCGCTTCCGAAAAAATCGCAGCGCTGGACGAGCAGGGGCTTTGTCCGGCCTGCCGAACGTTTCGGCCCGCGACCGAGCAGCGGACAGACCGAACGGCGCAAGAGGCATTGCACAGCGTGTTGCGCGGGCACGAGGGCAAGGGCGCGCTGTTCGACGCGCTCGCGCTCTTCAGTGGCGGCAAGGACAGCGCCTTCATGATTGACCGCATCCGCCAGGACTATCCCGGGTTGCGCATGCTGGCCCTGACCGTGAACAACACGTTTATGAGCCCGGTGGCGCTGGACAACGTGCGCCGACTGGTCCCCCGGCTCGGTACGGCGCATCTGCAGTTCCGCCCCCCGCCCGGATTCATGGAGAAACTGTTTCGCTACGGCCTGACGCATCTCAACGAGAACGGCGGTTCCGGAACAGTGGACTATAGCGACGGCGAATTCGTCGTGGATACCGCCCGCAATCTGGCGCGTCGGCTCGGCATTCCCCTGATCCTGTGCGGCTGCTCAAAATACCAGGTCGAGGAAATTCTCGGCCTTCGGCATTTCGAAAGCCCGCCGGAACAGGAACGCGCAGCCCGTACGCATGTGGCCGGGCTCGATCTGGACGCCATGTTCAGCGCCTCGGAAAAACTGTTCTGGCGGCAGTCGGTTCCGGCAGGCGAACCGTGTCCGCGCCTGCTGTTCCCGTTGTACGCCTGGAACTGTTCCGAAGGCGCCATCGTGCGCCATGTTCGCGAACGCGGCCTGCTGGCGCCGGGCTCGAATCATCCCATGGTGACGAATCACGCCCTGATCCCGCTGCTCGGCGCCGTGGATGTGCATCGGACCGGCTATACCAGCTTCGAGCCCGAATTCTGCCGGATGGTCCGCGAAGGCAAGGCGAGAGCAACGGAATGGCGGCCGATCTTCGAGATGGCCGAATACGCGTCCAGGACCGGCGCGTTTGTCCGGCGGTCCGTGGCGGACGGCCTGCGGCGGCTGAGTCTGACCCCGGCCGAAGTCGGATTGCCGACGCTGTTCGGAAACGGGGACAAACCCCAAGCCGGGCTCGATGAACTTAAGTGTGCAGTAACCAGTAATCGGTGATCAGTAATCAGTTCAATATGTCGCGTCCTGATATAGGTTGACACTTGCAACAGTGAGGAGCAGGTGTGTATGGATGCGAGCATACGGTATAGCGAGGCATTCAAGCAGCAGGTGCTGCGCGAGATCGAATCGGGAAAG
>SLKS01000336.1 GCA_007134465.1 Kiritimatiellia bacterium
GATTGGTGTGGCCATAAAACTGCACAACTGTCTTTCTTTGCGATCTTTGTGCTCTTTGCGGTTAATCAACTGCTCCACTTAGGTTCAAAAATGATTCTGTCCTCTCCGGGTGCGGCGACCTGGGAGACCCGTGTACATGCCCATGCGCCCGGTGTCAAAGCCTGGGGCCGCCGCCGCAGAAAATGCGTTATGCAGGCGGACGAGTCCAAAGACGCAGCCCGTCCACTCGGTCAAAATGGCTGTCATAGGTCACGAGAACAGCGCTAGATCAACGGTCTCGAAATCGGCGGTAGCGGCTTGGAATTCACGGACATCCTGCTCGCTCCAGATTCCATGAAATTCGGCAAAGTCGGCGCGATGATCCGAGTTGGGCAATGGCTGGACACCCGTGCTTACGGCTAAAAGCTCTTTCAGCGTTTGATTGAGACTTCGGCCATCCTTTTTTGCTTTGGAACGGATCCGCCTTTCGATCGCCGCGTCCAACGAATGTATGGTTAGTGTACTCATCTTCCCTCCATGACACAAACACGATCTACTGTGACTCAAAAAAACATCATAACGGATTTGCATGCAAGAGGAAAAAAGACAGAAGCGACATTTACCGTCTCCGGCACAGATGTCTCCGCCCTGCGGGCTATGCCGTGACAAGCCGTGTCGTCCGATGTGAAAAACAGACTTTTCGCAACAGAGTCTATCTAAGTGCCGTTCGTATGTAAGTGCGTGTGTGGAGGGAACTCGCATACACCCAAACCCACATACCCACACACTTGGGTTGCTGGCGAAGCCCGCCTCAGGACAGCGCTTCGAGAAACCCGAGCACAAGCTGCCGCATCTCTGTTCGATCCCGTTCCGCGCGCGCCAGCACGTCGTCATGCCCGACATCCGCGCCCGCCCGGTTCGAAATCCAGACCAGCCCGGCCACACGCAAGCCGCGCGCATGGGCCAGCATGGCTTCGGGCGCCAGCGACATGCCCGCCATGTCCGCGCCCAACGCGCGCAAGGCCCGCGCCTCGGCTGGCGTTTCGTATGTGGGACCCGACACGGCGGCATACACCCCCGTATGCGCGCGCCGCCCCAGCCGAGCCGCCTCGGAAACCAGCAGATCGCGCAATTCGGGCGTATAGACGCGCGCCTGTATCGGAAAGCGAGCGCCCAGCCGGGGATCGTGCCGACCGGCAAGCGGATTGGCGCCCATCGCATTGATATGGTCTTCTACCGCCACCCAGTCGCCCGGCTCCAAGCCTGAGCGCACCGCTCCCGCCGCGCATGCGGACAGAAGCGTCGTACAACCCATCTCCGCCGCAAGAAAAGCGGGGAAAACAGTCGGTTCCCAGCCGCACCCCTCGTACCAGTGACGGCGCCCCTCGAAGACAAGCGCCTCGCTGCCGGCCAGTTCCCGCCAAATCAGTTGGCCGCGATGTCCCGCCACGTCGGCCGCGCCCAGACATGGAATCGCCGCGTAGGGCAAGGAACCCAGATCCCGGCCCGCGTCCGCAACGCCTTGCCAGCCCGAGCCCAGGACCAGCGCCGTCTTGGTGCGCGCACCCGCAAACGCTTTCCGCACCAACTCCGCCGAATCCGACAATACGTCAACATCCACGGGCCGCCCCTCCCTAGTCCTAAAATAAGCGAGTTTTTCTGCTGCGAGCACGCCTACGCCTACGCCTACGGCACTTGAGGCGGGGCGCGCATTTCACCCATATTTCAATATGCGAGAATCGCGCGCCCCGCCTCAAGCGCCGCATCCGCAGACGTTTGCGCACTCTCGCGACGAAACCCTCGCTTATTCCAGGCCTAGTCAATGCTCGCTCGGCGCCGGATACACCGCCTTATCGTCCGGCGGTAAGCGTCCTTGTCCGTCCCTGCGCGCGAATGCGGATCGGCTTGCCGCGCAGCAGAGTCGCCTGCAGCCGTTTGCCGTCGAATTGCACCTGAATGGCACGGCCTTGCCAGAAGAAACGATAGCGAATCCTTTTCCATTTGCGAGGCAGGACCGGTCGCCATTCGATTTCGAACCGCGAATCGAGGCGCAGGCCGCCGAATCCGGCAACGGCGGCCAGCCATGTCCCGCCGGCAGCCGCCATATGAATGCCGTGTTCGCCGTTGCGCTGAATGTTATCCATATCCATGCTGGCGCTGTAGCGCAGCCGGTCGCAAGCCTGATCCGTCTGCCCGACACGCAGACCGACTATGCCCGCCGTGTTGGGGCTCAAGCTGGAAGTATGGACCGTGCGACTTTCGTAATACGCGTAGTTCTTGCGGACCGTGTCGGCGGGGAAAAGATCCGGGAACAGGCAGAGAAGCAGAATCACATCGCATTGCTTCACCATTTGCGATTGCTCCGGATCCTTCACGGTTCCGCCCAGTCCGTTGGGCAGCGGCTTCCACTGGAAATGAATGTCCATGATGTCCCGATGCCGCAGCGTCCCGATCTGGTAGGGCTTCAGATTGAAATAGCCTTCGAACGCTTCAATAACGCCATCCTTGCCGGGAGACGGCTGAAACAGAAGGGTTCGTTTCCGTTCCCATTCGCGCAGTTCGGCCGGAGAGAGCCCAAGCCTGCGCCGGATGGCCGCGCCGATCTTCGTGCGGGGCCGGGCAACGCTTCGCACCGCCTCCAGCGCCCAGGCGATATTGAATCGGGCCATGGCATTGGTGTAGGCATTGTTGCGCACCCGCTTGTGGTATTCGTCCGGGCCTTCCACATCCAGCAGGCCATACGCCTGCCGATCGCTCATCCACTCCATGCGACTGCACCAGTAGCGCGCGGTTTCCACAAGGATGTCAATGCCATGCCGACGCATGAACGCGAGATCGTTCGTGGCTTTGACATAGAGCATGCAACCGTAGGCGATGGCGGCGGTTACGTGAATTTCGTATTGCGCGTCAAGATTCCGGTTCGCCGACCGGCCCTCGCCCATGTAGAAGGCGGGAGCGGCTTCGTCGCCCGTGTCGGCGGATTGGTTCGGGTAGCGCGCGCCGCGACAGCCTGTGGAAGCGGCATATCGTTTCGCGCCGGGCAGCATGCGATAGCGATACATCAAAATGTTGCGGGCGCTGGCCGGATCGGTGAACACGTAGAACGGCAGCATGAACATTTCCGTGTCCCAGTAGATATGCCCGCGGTAACGTTCGCCGGTGAGTCCGCGCGCCCCGATACTGGCATGTTCGCTATGGCGCGGACCGGACTGGATCAGATGAAAAATGTTGAACCGCAATTTCTTTTGCAATTCCGGGTCGCCGTCCAGCACGAAGTCGGCCATCGCCCAGCGTTCCGCCATGGCAGCGGCATGTTCCCGGGCAATGGCTTCGAACCCCTTGGCGACCGCTTCGCGCAGCAGCCGTTGCGCCTGCTTTTCGAGCTTATCCGTCCCGTTCCGCCAAGGGTCGGTCTCGTGGCGCGAACCGGCGGCAACCGTGGAAAACCGGTCCAGAACAAAACTGCGCGCTGGATCCGCCGTAAAACGGCCGGTCAGACTTAGGCCTCTTTTCCCTTGTTTTGCATTCCATGTCGTGGCCGAGTCGGATACGAGTCGCGAAGCGACCAGAACAGGCCAGCGACTTTCGGCCAGCCGTGCCTTGCATGTCATGGTGTCGTCCGTATGCGAAAACACAATGTCGTCAAGATGTCGCACCTTCTCGCGCATGAACGTGTCGAAATTGTCCACGTCGGCGTCCAGACAGGCCTCTGCGCTCAGCGACCCGGAGAAATTCTCGGGCGTCAGAACATGGCGTTCCGCGCACAGCGCCGGATAGACCAGAGAAACCAGCCGCCAGGACTGCCGCCGCAGGATGCGGCCATCGCGAGCCTTCAGTCTCGATTCGCGATACAGCACGCCGCGATACATGTCCAACGCGCGCCGGTGACCGATACATTCCGTCGTGTCCGCCGCGAAGCGAACCTTGCCGGACAGGCAATCGAGACGGAGAAAAGACGGCAGGTTGACCATATCCGGCGTCCAGGACGTGTTGCGGTCGAACACGCCGCCCAGATACGTGCCGGACATGCACCCGGTCGGCATCTCTTCCAGACACCCCCGCACGCCCAGCGAACCGTTCGACAAAGCGAACAAGGCCTCCTGAAGGTTTTGCTCCGAAGGCCGAAAGGCGTTCTCCTCCACAAGCCATTCGGAGCCGCTTGAAGGAAATGATTTCATGGGCGCTACTCTACGCGAACAGGCGCCGAAGTCAAGCCGGGAGCGTGCGCGAAACGAAGGGAAAGGCGCCTTTCAGTCAGGCAGGTTTCTTTGGGCCCTAATCGTTAAGAGAATAACGGTTTTGTGGCGCCCTCTCCTACCTGCCCAACTGAAGGTCGCCTCTATACAAAGCATCCTTCGTGCCAATAATTCCGGATACGGTCAGGCCAACGCGGCAAGCCAACAAAATAACTGGGGAAAGCGTTGAAAAGCCTGTAAACCCCTTGTGTTTCTGACTGCGCGAGACAAGGCGCCAGCGACTCAGACGTATTCCAAGCGGCCGCACCCCGTCAAAAATGGCCGGGAACGGCCAGCCGCTACGGCCACGAACGATGTCGCAATGTGTCACAGGCAAGCTTTTGCGACACGGGGCTAAGCGCCATTCGGGGCAGCCCGCATCAGCGCCTTATTCTGCCGTCTCTGCCAGAAACAACAAGAAATTGGAGGCGGCATTGTTTGCGAGTGTGCGAGTGTGTGAGTGCGTGAGTGTGTGGGGCAAACTCACATACACCCAAACCCACATACCCACACACTTGGGTTGCGGGCGCAGCCCGCGTTAGTACCCTTCGGCCGAGATGCCAAGATCGCTCATGCGGCGCCGCAGCTTGCCGCGCGACAGGCCCAGCAGACGGGCGGCGGCGGAAACATTGTTGTCCGTGCGCGACAGCGCTTCCCGATACAAAGTCTTTTCGGCGTCCTCGAAACGAACGCTTTCCATCGGCCACGACGAAGAAGGCGGAGAAGACGGCGCGCTCGATCCCGACAGCACGGGCAGATCGGCGCTCGTCAGCGCGCCATCGTGACGGCAATGAATCACGCTGCTTTCGATGATATTGCGCAGTTCGCGAACATTCCCGGGATAGTCGTAGGCGCACAGCGAGCGCAAGGCGTCCGGCTCGATCCCGTCGACCGGCTTGCCCATTTCCGCCGCATACTGAAGCGCGAAATACAGCGCCAGCAGCGGAATGTCTTCCTTGCGCTCGCGCAGCGGAGGCTGCCGCACGACGCACACGCTCAGCCGATAATACAAATCCTGCCGAAACCGCTTCTGGCGCACCAGCTCTTCCAAATCCTGATTGGAAGCCGCCACGATGCGCGCATCGGCGATCTGCTCCCGATGCTCGCCTATGGGCAGAAACGTTTTCTCTTCAATCAGCCGCAGGATTTTCGCCTGCGATTTCAAAGGGAGATCCCCTATTTCGTCCAGAAACAGCGTCCCGCCCTCAACCGTTTTCAAATATCCGCCCCGCGTCTCCACAGCGCCGGTAAACGATCCGCGCCGATGCCCGAACATTTCCGATTCGAACAAATCTTCGGGAATGGACGGGCAGTTGACCGTCAGGAACAGCTTGTCGCGCCGCGGACTGGCATGGTGAATCGCATGGGCGGTCAGTTCCTTGCCCGTGCCGCTTTCCCCCTGAATCAGCACGGTGGCATTTGTGACGGCCAAATCCACGATCTGTCTGGCGATCGTTCTCATCGCCACGCTTTGCCCCAGCATCACCCCGTGCCGCCGCGAACGCGGCAGAGCCTCGTCCGACAACGTATGCAGTTGGCGGGCAAGCAGCTCCTTTTCCTGGTTCAGCGTTCGGAACCGACGCGTACGCTCCATGGCCGCGCGCAAGGACGAAAGCGTAAAGGGCTTCTCGAAAAAATCGGTTGCGCCCTCGCGCAGCGCGCGAATGGCAATGTCCACATGGCTGTGAGCCGTGATAAAAATGAAATCGCAGAGAGCGTCGATGCGCTTGACTTCCTTCAGCACTTGAAACCCGTCGCACTCCGGCATATAGATGTCGCAAACGACGATGTCCACGCCGTTTTCGCGAATCCACTCGATGCCGGCCCGCGGGTCCTGAAAGGTATGCGCGTCGAACCCGAAATCCTTCAGCGCGGCTTTCAGCGCTTCCAGGATCATGGCGTCGTCGTCAATGACCGCCACTTTCATGTCGCTATGGGCCGTTTCGCTCATTGGTCCGGAATTCAAGCGTATCGCGTCGCGCGCGTCCAGCAAAAAACAATAGGCCAAATCGGCAGATTAAGACAACAAGGCGGGCTGCGCCCGCAACCCAACGGCCTTCGGCCGAGATTCCTCGCAAGCTCGGAATGACAAAATTCAGGGCGCCACCCTTGTCTCGATCATCGTCCCGATCATTGGCGACGACGATCAAGACAAGGATCGTGACAACGATGAAGCCCGACGAAGATCGCGACAACGGTGAAGCCGACCCGCCTCCTTCCTTCATCATCTTTGGCCGAACGCTTCGTTCAATCGTCTCCCGGAATTGTCAAACTTCGGGAGTCCCCCGGCAGAGCCGGGGGCTTACCCAATTCAGTTACCCGGAAAACGCTGTTTCAAATTTCCAAAAGGAGCTTGGCGCAACGATTTTTATAGGGCCAACCTCGCCCAGATCAAGCAGGTCCTTGTCGCCTGTGACAATGCAGGCACATTGCCCGGCCATGGCGGTCCCAATGATGTTGTCGTCATCGGCATCCCGGCATACGGAGGGGACGACAAGCGAAGGCCGCACAATTTCACTCCGCGTTTTTACCAGGCGCACCGCAGCGTTGACTTCGGCAGCGGCGAATTCGAATTTGCGAATCAGCTTGTCCTTCAGCTCTCGCAGAATGAAGTCGGACAGAACAACCTGTTCAAGTAAGCCGCTTCGCGGCAGTGATTGCAAAGAGTTCGCCGTTCAGGCACAGTGTGCCCCGGTCGTTGCAGGTCGGCCTTGCCTTGCAGTTAGTTTCGCTACCGCTGCAAGGAGAC
>SLKS01000395.1 GCA_007134465.1 Kiritimatiellia bacterium
CCGTGCCGACTATGGTCCCGTCTTCGGTTTCGGCCAGGACCGTGAACGTTTGCGGCCCGGCATCGTAGGGGGAAACCACCATGCCGGATTCTTCGCGCGACAGGGAAACCCCGCTGTAGATCCCGTGGGCGAACCGGAATACGCGCTCGCGGTCGGCCAAGCTCGCCGCCACGCGGTAGCGGAACACGGCGCCGGACGGCGCGACGCTCTCGACAACAGCATTCCGTTCCGCCTCGCTCGCGTTGGGGCGGGCCGCCCGCTCCTCGTCCCGCAAACTGCGGACGAACGTATGGACGGGGGCTTGCCCGATCCATGTTTTGGCGTGATGGCTCTTCATGCTCGGTATCCTTTCGTTCCTTGAATGGCCCGTCTCGTATCCTCCGTCTAGGCACAGGTCCAAGACGGCCGGAAAAGCGACAAGCGAATCGCATGTTTTATTTTGCGGATGCCTTTATGTGGGCAAACGCTGGCGGCTACAGTTGAACAGAGGAGTTTGCTTGTTCCAGAGCGGCAGGCGCAGGTCGTTGTCGCGAATGTAGTTGCCGATCAGCCTTTTGTTTCTGACCGCCGCGACATTAACCCACAAGAGCACAAGGAAAGGAAGCCGCTGTCGCCTATGCCGAGGGACATTCCTCGCCAGACCGCACCGTTGTCCGATGGAAATCGCCCATGCGGCAAAATAGCGCTTGAACGAATATGAACGTCGTAACAGACCTACAAACTGCCGAATGAACTCGTCGCGCGGCAGGCGCGTCTCCAGCACCATATGCCCGAGATCGTACAAATCGAAATTGTCCGTGAGCAACTGGTCTTTCATCTCCTCGAACAAATCCGTGCCCGGCAAAGGCGTGTAGCATGGAAAAACAGGCCGCGTAATGCCTTCGTTCTCGACATATCGGTATAGAGCCTCGAAATCTTCAACGGTGAAATCCGGCCTTACGATCAGATGCGCATAATTGACAATGCCGATGTCCTGCAAGATGCGTATCGCTTTCTCGTTGTCGTTCGGCACGCCCGATTTCTGGTATTCCTTAAGGTCGCGATCCCGAAACGACTCGACCCCCACGACCAGGGAATCCAATCCGATCTCGTGCCACTTAACGGTCAGGTCGGGGTGGCGGGCGATCGAATCGGCGCGAATGTAGCCGAAATATTTCTTTCGGATGCCGGCGGCTTTGATCAGTCGGTACAGTTCTTCGGCCTTGTTTGGATCGAGAAAGGTGTTGTCGTCGGCGAAGTAAACGTGCTTTTCGCGGATGCCGCGCAAATCCTCCACGACTTTTCGGGGATCGCGAGCATGGAACTTGCCTTGAGACAGCTTCCAGCAAGCGCAGAAATTGCAGCGGAAAGGACAGCCGCGCGTCGTCTGCAAGAGAGCGACTTTTCGCCAATGCTGCATCCAATAGCGATGCCGGTAGCGCGCAGTCAAATCTCTGCGAGGCAAAGGAACATCGTTGGGATGGCGCGCGACGGCGGACGTGGCGGGCAATGTCAAGCCGGTTTGATTGCGAACGGCCAATCCTGCAACGCCATGGACGGCACGGCCTTCCGCCAGTGCGCCGACCAGGGCCGGGAATGTGTCTTCGGCCGCGCCGATCGCCACGGCGTCAACCATGGGCGAATCGAAATCTTTCGGACGCAAGGTCGCATGATGGCCGCCGATCGCGACATAAGCCTTCGGAAGCGCATGACGAACGCGCGCGGCGATAGCCAAGGCGGCGTTGACTTCCACGCTTATGGCTGTGATGCCCACAAGGCTCGGCGTGAACTCGGCTAGCGCTGCTTCCAAGTCCGGTTCCAAACGCATATCCAGAATTCGGGTGTCATGCCCCGGGACAGTGGCTGCCAGCACCTCCAGCCCTAAAGGTTCAAGCATTCCGGAAACGATGACATGCGGATTGATTGGCGGCTGAACAAGCAGAATTCTCATCCTGAACATCCTTTCGCAATCCCGTTCGGAGAACGGTGGCCATAATGCAAGAGCATCGTCTCTTTTTATGGTTGCCCTCGTCTAGCTCCCCTGTAATTGTATAATTCCCGTGACGGCGAAGTCGGGGACGAGATCATTGCCCGCAATTCCTGTTCGGTATAGGAGCGCATGGAGAAAACGATTCCGTCCCAAAGAATGGCGAGGGGAACAACCGGCTACTGCGGAAACGCAAGGACATCGAGGCTGCTTGCGTTGCGGAGGAACCGCCGGCTTCGCAGCGCCGACCCGAGGCGGCACGGTCGGGTCGCACCGGCGCAGCGGCGGATCGCGGCGCCAGCCAGGAGGTCTGTTCGAAGCGGGCGACGGAGGCGGCGATGGCCGCCCGTCCGCAGGCGACAGCCGCCCGGCATTCGTCCGTGCGGACGCGGGCCAGAGCGGCATGCAGGTCTGCCGGCCGCCAGCGGTTCGGATCCAGCCCCGCGCCCCAGCCGAGCGCTTCCACACGTTCCATGTTGGTTTCCTGATCATGAAACGTGGGCAGGCCGACAACCGGCACGCCATGCGCAACCGACTGATACACCGTACCCGATCCGCCATGGCACACGGTGACATGGCTGTGCCGCAACAGGGTGGAACCGCGCGCCATGTCGGCGGCGAACACGCCGTCGGGCGCCGAGCCATGCGTGCCGATCGTGGTCAGAACCTGCCAGCCGCTGTCGCGCAGCGAGAGCAGAATGCGGCGCAGCGCGGACGGGTCGCCGGTGCTGCCCATGGTGACATACGCCGTGGGGCGGTCGGGCGCGATCCGATCGAGCCAGACGGGATCGGGCGTGTTCGGTTCCCAGGGCAGCGGTCCGACAAAGTCGAAATGGTCCGGAAGGCTGGCGCAGGGCGTGTAGGCGGGCAGGTCGGCGATCAGGTTGCGGTAAGGCGAAGCCATCACGTCGAAGATGTCCCGCACCGGCGCCATTCCCCAGGCGCTGCGCAGCCGTCGGAAACTGTTCGCGAACCGACGCAGGATCATGCGCTTGATTGTCGGGAAGACAAGGCGGCTGACACGTTGCCCGAGCAGACGGTTCAGGGGCAGCGTACGCGGCGGACGGCTTGGCGCGGCGTAGAAGGCAGTCATGTAGCCACTCAGGATACTCCAGTATTCGAGACCAGCCAGTTCGGCGGAAATATTGAGAGAGAGCCGCATGTCGCCGACAATCAGATCGGGCCGCACACGCTGAAACAGAGCCAGATCGGATTTGACATAGCGCACAAGCGTGGGCATGTCGAAAATATGCGAGCCACTGCGGATGGCATCATAGGCGCGGGCGGGCGGCACGCAGTGCATCTCGCAAGGATCGAACCCTTCGCGACGGGCGAGCGCGAGATGGGCCGATCCGGTCGCGAAAACGATGTCGGCCCCTTCCCCGGCCAGCCGACGCGCCATGACCATCGCGCGCGCCACGTGCGCCAGAGACATGCTGTCTCCCATCACCAGAACGCGATTCGGCATGGCATCCCCCTTTTTTCGAGCCCTTGCGGGCTGTATTACGCCTCCGTTTCATCAAGGGGATTCCCGCCAAGCCAAAAATCTGACATGGAAAAGGGGGGGGAACTCGCTTTTATTGGGTCTAGAATACGGACTTCGTGCCGGGGGACAGTGGCTGCAGCAACCTGCAGGCCCCAATCAAGCATTGCTTAAACGATGGCATGCGGGTTGGTTGGCGGCTGAACAGGCAGTATTCTCATCGCATACGTTCCTTTCCGCGCGTTGCCAGAATCAGCATGTCCTTGTCCTGCGGGAAAACTCCTCCGAACAGACCCGTTAGCAGTAGCATGGGCGAACTCTCGAACGTTGGAACGAATCTTCCGGACATCTTCCGATTCCTCGATTCGGCCGGAGCCATTGCAGAAACTACAGGTGCGGCATTCCATGGTTGTCCCTCCCGATGGCAGTCTGTTCATTGCGAAAACTCGCGGAAAACCTGAGAAAAAAATCGCTATTCTACATGTCCTCCAGGATTCGCTTGACCTCGGTCAGGAATTGCGCAGCGGACTGGCCGACCCATACGCGGTGATCGAAGCCGCCGGACAGCGCCATCCGCCATCCTGCCTTGACTTTCCCGTTCACTACAACGGCTTTTTCCTTCATCTGGCCCACGCCGAGAATGCCGGGCGTCAACAGGATCATGGGCATGGCCAAATCCATGTCGCCCGTTCCCGTAACATGGAAGAGGGGCGTGTCGTTCGGGTTTTTCCACAGTTCACGCGCGAAAAAGCGCCGCATTGCCAGTCGGCGCAGCGTCGCGAAAGGAATCAGCCAGCCCCATTTCCGAAACGCATGCATCGCCCGCAACTGCGTGGCACGCGCCTGATCCGCCTGCCGGGCGATATCCGCCGTGATCTCTGACGGCGTTCGACGGGCCGCATCCTTGACGATCGCAACCGGAGCGACAAAATCGCATCCGCCGCCCGAAACCGATACCGCCACATTGATCCGGCCCGGCCGACAACGACGCGCATTCGACATCAGACGCTGCATGGCCGGATACCGATCCAAGGCGCGAGCCACGGCATGGACAACCAGGCCTGTGACGGTAACGCGTTCCCCGCGCGCGCGGGCTTCGTCCATGCGGTTTCGGGCGCCGTCCATGTTCGCTTCCACCGTCCAGAAAAAACCCGGAATCGCGCAGGCCTCCACTCCGCTGCGCATCCAGCGGTCGGCGTAGTCGAGACGCTCGCATTGACCGGGCAGCAGACTTTCCTTATCGCTCGCGGACTCCAATCCGGAAGCGGCACGTTCGGATACGACAGGTTCGGCTGCGGCTCCGCCCACTACAAGTCCCTTGGTTCCCAAAGAGTTTGCCAACATGGCTTCCTCCGTGTTTAGGACGGCGCGAATGCGGCGCACCGGCACCCTAATCGAACGAGAGCAGCTCCGTGACAACAACGTTGGCGACCAGTATGCTTTGGCCTTCGGACAATGAAAACGCCACTAGCGCCGGGTACATTTCCTCCATGAGAAAGACGCTTTCCTGCACGCCGCCTCTCCAAACGTTCATGCGGTGCGTCCATGAGGCGTCCGGAACAAGGGTCTGCGCATATTCAATGCGCATGCTGAACCATCGGTCCATACGGATTGTCGCAGGACGCCGTTTCGTATCCCGGGGCAGCGTCGCAATGTTGTCTTTGACCAGGAAAATGCACGGCTGAAGGGTCGTGTTGGGCGTGGAGATGCGAAGCAGCGCCTCGATGCGAATGCCGTCGGAAACAGGCGGCACGCCTTCGGGCAGCATCTTCAGGGTGCGGGCACGCACATCCTCGTAACGAAAATCGCCCCCCCCGACTCCCACCAGTGCGGTCTGGGGCGGCGGCGTATCGGCATCCTGTTCGAATGAATAGGCGATCAGCTCCATCGCGCCGATTTCTTTTCCGTCTCGCGACACAGTGCGCCAGAGGGCGATTTCCGGGGCGTCGTCGCCCAGCGGCAGAAACTGGTGCGAGACTTGGTCGTACCGAACCGGCCGCCAGCGGTCGAGCCCGTTTTCGAAGTTGTCGGCGAACAGAACGCGCCCCTCCACGGTCATGCCGGGCTCGTAGGGCTTGCGCCTGATTTGCGGATCGCCTTGCAAAGCCCAGGCGACCATGTCCGGGCCGATCATGGTCCGGTTCTCGCCATCGGTGTTCATGACAGCCACGGTCCCGTCCAAAACGCGGACACGGGCGCTGCTTGGACCGGCGTAGAGAACCAGGCGGGTGCCGACGATTTCGACGTGCGCGCACGGCGTGACAAATCGAAGCGGAGGCTCGCCCCTGCCACGTTTGGCGGTTTCGATTTCGGCGCGGCCTTCGGTCAGGATCGCCTGCTGCGGATCGGTCAGCGTCAGGTCCGCGCGATGGCTCAAACGCACGGTCATGGCATGGCGCGCATAGGCAAGACGAACGCTTCCCGGCTGCGCGATACGGATGCGGTCGCCGGGCTGAAGAGCCGTTCCCGGCTCCATCGGCACGGTCCGGCCGTCGCGCGCGAGGGTCGCCTGCTGCTCGCCGGCTATGGACAGAACCTGCGCGAAAACTTCCGGACCAAAAACGGGGGAACGCCGTTGCTGAAGCAGGAAGAGGCCGACGGCCAGCAGGGCGATTGCGGCGGCAGCCAGCGTGAACGGCACAAGCCGAAGCCGCCGGCCCGACGCAGCGGCACGCTTGCGAGCGCGAGCCGCCGGCCCGGCTTGTCCGTCTTCCGCCCGCGCAACGGCAGGCAAGGCCACATGAATGTTCAGCAGCCGGACGAAACGGCGCATGGCGGCCGGATCGGTTTCGAGCAAGCGTTTGAGCCGTGCGGCCTCGGCCGCATCGAGGGTGTCGTCCAGAAAGGCGTGGATCAGATTGTCGAGTTCGCCCGGCGCATTCATGCGAGGTCTCCTCGGGGATCCAACGCCTCCGGCGCGGCGCTGTCCACGCAGGCGATCAGCGCGGCACGAATCCTGGATACCGCCTTGGTGACGGCGTTGACTTGCTTGGCCAGGCGCCGGGCGATGTCCCGGAAGGACAGCCCGTCAGAATAGCGCATCCGTACGAGCTGGCGGGCCGAGGGCGGCAGCCGCTTCATGCAATGGGCCAGCAGCGCGGTTTGCTCTTCCAGTTCCGGTGCCATATCGTCGTAGCATTCAGCCAGGCGGGTGGCGAGTTCGTCGTTAAAGACAAGTCGGCTGCGCGCGCTTTGACGGCGGGCATGCAGAATTTTGTTACGGGCAATGCCCAGCGCCCAGGCCAGATAGGGGGATTCCGGGCGGTACTGACCGTGCCTTTTCCAAAGTATGATTGTGATCTCCTGGATCACATCGTCCGCCTGGCTGGCATCGTGCAGGTGCGCATAGACGAAACCGCGCAGCGCGTTTTGGACGCCGCTCAGCCGCTTAATGAAATCTTCCGTCGGGTTCGGGTCGGTTTCCATGCGTTTCCCGCCTGTTTTTCGTTCGGACATTCGGTGTTTCAAAC
>SLKS01000228.1 GCA_007134465.1 Kiritimatiellia bacterium
CGTAAGCGGCAGCCCGGCCAGCGGCGCGACGTCCGACAGCGGCGCGTTTTTCCTGTCGCCTTCCGCGCCTGCCGGGGTTGGCGTGCCGGTACAGACCAATTCCCGCAGATCCGGCAACGCGGCCAGCGCTTCGATGTTTCTCAGGCCCGGCGCCGCCGCCTCGACCCGCACAATGCGCCCCTGTTCGTCGGCCCGAATACGAATGCTCCTCTGGAACAGACCGGGATTGCGCGCGGTCATCGCATGCAGAAAGGCGGCACGCAAGGCGCTGGCGGCATCGGCGGGCGTGTCGGGCTCTTTGTCGTCGCCCGCATCGGCCGTTTTCGTTTCCGTACGCGGCAGATCGGCCAGAAACGCCAGAACGCGTTCCGCCTGCTTGGCAAAAGGCGCGTCTTTGTGCCGCTCGCGGTATTCGCGCACGGCCCGTTCCATCCGTACGGCGTCCTCGTATCCGTAACGACGGCCCTGCAAGGCTTTGAGCCAGCCTTCCTCGTCGAAAAAGCCAACCACCACGCCCGCCGTTCGCATCAATCCGATCAAATCCCGTTCCGCCGCGCTGTCGGCCAGCCGAACGGCCCCGGTATCGCGCAGCAACGCCACAAGTGGCTCGCCCAGAATCGGAGTCACCTTGGCAAACAGTTGCGCGGCCGTCTCCGTCTGGCCCGCCTCCATCATCAGCAGGCCCTTGGCTAGCGCCACACCCGGCTCCTCGTCGGAGCCCATACGCAAAAACCGTTCGCGCGGCGAAAGGTTCGCTACGAAAAAGCGAACGGGCCGCGACTCCTTATCATGGCCCTGCCAGGCGGTCTCTTCGCCAATCACGCGATTGTCGGTAACATCCTTGATCGTGAATTCCCGCGTCTCGCCCGCTACGTCCATGCGCACGTTCTGTCCTATCCTCTGGCGAAACCAGGCAAGAATCCTGTCGTCCACGTTCGCCGCCTCTTCCAGCAGGTTCTTCACGGTTTCGACTTGCTCTCTACGATCGGCCAGCACGGGATTGGCCAAAGCCGCATTCATGAGCGCAAGCGCACTGCCGACACTGCGGGTCGTCAGCCGGAATACGGCATCGTCAAGCGTCTTGCGCCAGGTCGCATCGGCCTGAAGCTCGCGCTCGTGCCGCAAGGCCTCGCGCCGCTCCCATTCCTGCCGCATTCCGGAAGCCAGTCTCTCGCGCTGCTCGGCCGTTTCGTTCGCCAGCGCGCCGGCATAGCGCTCGTACACGAGCGCCGCCTCGTCGAAACGACCCTGTTCGGCCAGGCGATCCGCCTCCTGCCGCAAATCGGCCATCACTGCCTCCAAGCGCCGCAGTTTGGCCGCCTGCGCCCGCTGGGCCAACTGACGCGCGCGCGTTTCGTAAGGCGTTCCGGCCGCTTGTTCGGCCACCTGAACATAGCGGGCCGAAATACGATCGAACGCATCCGGATTCGCCCGCTCGAAGTCTTGCGCGGCATCGAAAGCGTCCTGCAGCCGGTCCATCCGCTCCCTGGCCTGCAAGGCCTCCATGCGCCGCTGACTTTCCAGACGCTCCCGATTCCTCAACCTGCGCGCGGCATTGGGCAACACCAGAACCAAACCAAGCAGCAAGATTCCGAGCACGATAAGCGGAGCCGGCGACTTGCGTGGCGCGTCGGGTATCGCGACCGGCGATGGCGGCGCGCCCGACGGTCTCGCCGCGGCCAATTTCAGGGTCGGAATCTTCTTCGGCTTCACCTGCGGCGCCACCACCACCTTGCCGGGCCCTTTGCGCTCCTTGCGCATCGTGCTGAGCCCGTCAACCAGCAGCGGATGCTGAGGCGGCCGCTTCTTCTTCACCCGCGCCAGATCGGCCAGCACATGGGCCCAGTCCTTCTGGCGCTGTGCCCGGTCGCGCGCCAGCATCTTCTCGGCCATCGCGCAAAGCTGCTTCGAAAGTTTCGGGTTAAGATCCGCCATGTTCGGCGCCGTTTCCTCCATCTGCTTCTTGAGCGCCTGCGTCTCGGTCGGCGCGTCGAACATGTCCTTGCCCGTCGCCAGAAAGTAGATCGTCGCGCCCAGCGAATAGATGTCGGAACGGCTGTCGAGATTTGACTCGCCCCGCGCCTGCTCTGGCGAAATGTAGGAGGGCGTGCCCATGATCTCGTCGGCCACTTCCTTGTGGCTCATGGCCTGTATCGTGCGGGCCAGGCCAAGGTCGGCCACCTTGACCGTGCCGTCGGCGTCGAACATGATGTTGTCGGGCTTGATATCGCAATGAATAATGCGTTCCTTGGACCACGCGTATTCCAGCGCCTTGGCCACCTCTTCGGCCACGCGCAAAACCTGCTTCTCCGAAAGCGGCCCCTTTTCCCGAACGACGTCGCCCAGCGTCCGGCCGGCAATGAATTCCATGACGATGTAATAGGCGCCGCCCTCGACGCTGGCGTCGTAGACCTGAATGATCCCCGGATGCTTCAGCTTGGCCGCCGCCTGCGCCTCGGTCTGAAAATTCCTCACATCCGCTTCGTCCGATGCGAATTCCGGCGACAGCACCTTGACAGCCACGATCCGGTCCAAGGACACCTGCCGCGCCTTGAACACCGTCGCCATGCCGCCGCTGCCCAGCTTTTCCAAAATATCGCAGCCCGGTATCGCCATGCCACCCTCGCCTCTATCCTTTCTTCAAAACGCGCCAACCCGCCTCCGGGTTCAATCAAACCTCCGGTTCGGCTTCCGAAACGACCACGCTGTAGAATATCGCAAGGCTCGCGCCCTCCCTCCATTCGTCCGGGCCCAGCCCGGCCTTTTCGCACAGCGAAGAGAGCGTTTGCTCGGCATGCCAGCCTTGTTCCGGAGCCACTTCAGGCAAATAGACCGCGCCGCGCCCGTGTTTCGAAAGCCAAATGCCGTGCTCGCCCGGGCGAAAGGCCTTCGGCGAAGCGATCGCTTCCCGCCGACTCAGCAGGGAAACACTCGTTCGTATGGCAGGCAACTCCCGCTCGAGAATCGGCTCGAACCGAAAACGGCTGTCGCACGCGGCATTGGCCGCACTGCGATGAACCGATTCCGCCATGGGCTCGTCCGCCTCCAGCGTCCCCATGCAGCCGCGCAGCCGACCGCCGTTGCGGTATGTGACAAACGTCGCGCAAGGCGTTGTCAACCGGTCCGTCAGCGCGTACCCCGCCCAATCGAACGGAGTCCGGCGCCCTTGCGCGCTCCATCGCAACGTGTCGCAGGCAACAGCCAGCAACGTCGCCCGTTCCGTATCGTCCAAACCCGGCGACCAGGAACCGCTCCGCTTTTCAATGGTTCTCATCGTGTTCCGCATCGCTTCCGCATGCTTTGTTCGCGACAAGATACAGGTCGGAACCGTCGCCATCCCAAGAAACAAAGCATTCATATCCGTTTAGCGAGCAAAAGTCAAGAGGCTGCGCGCAGGTTTCCGCTTGATCTCGCAAGGCGGATGCTCTACTGTGACGCCTTTTCGTAACCCAAGGAGGCGACGTGACGCCCGATCGTTTGCTTGCATCGCTGCTGAAGACCTACTCGGGTTCGCGGGCCAAAGCGGATACGGCCCGAATCCACCGCTTCAGCCGCCATATCACGAACAGGAAATACGAGGAAAGCGTCGCCTGGTGCTGCGAACGCATGCGCGCGCTCGGCTTCGACGATGTGGAACGGCTGACCTTTCCGACAGATGGGAAACGCTTGTACGGGACCTGGATCACGCCGCCGTGCTGGAACGTGGACAAGGCCTGGCTGAAGCTGAAACTGAACGGTCGCTGGGAGAGCGTGGCGAATCACGCGCGCATTCCGACCTCCGTGTTTCAGTACAGCGCGCCCACATCCGGCGAAATTCGCACGCAACTGGTTCCGGCCAACTGCCGCCATGCGGCCGGCAAGCTCGTGTTTGCCGACACCTTGCGCGAGACGCCCGAATCGCTGGCGAAACGGAAGGCGGTCGGCTTGGCGACGGATTTCGCGCCGAACTGGCCCGGCGTGCGCGGGCCGCGCCATTTTCTCGACGGCCATCGCTGGGACAACGCCTACTTGCTGGAAGACCAGGCCGGTCTGGCCGGCTTCTCCCTGTCGCGTCGGCAAGGCCGGCGGATCCGCCGCGCCCTCGCGCGCGACGGCGCTGTGGATTGCCGTTTTGAAATCAAGGGAACCCGGGGACCGGGCGACCTGCATTGCGCGACCGGCTGCCTGCGCGGAACCGAAAAGCCGGACGAGGAAATCGTGATTGTCGCCCATTTGTACGAGCCGGGCGCGAACGACAACTGTTCCGGAGTCGCCGGCTCCATCGAAGCCCTGCGCGCCATCAAATCGCTGATCGCGCGCGGCGTTCTGCCGCCGCCCGCGCGCACGATCCGAGTCGTGTTCACCTTTGAAATCGTGGGGTTCCTGGCCTACTTCGAACATGTGCGGAAACGCGGCAAAACCTATGTGGCCGGGGTCAACCCCGACATGATCGGCCAGGACCAGAAACGCTGCCGGTCCACACTGCATGTCTATCGCGCGCCCGACGCGGTGTCCACCTTTGCCGATCCTTTGCTCTGGCATCTGATCCGCCAGGCGGCAGGCAAGGCGCTCCGTTTCGAATCGCGCCCGTTTATAGTGAACGACAATGCGATCAGCGACCCGATTGTCGGCGGGCCATGCCCGGCGCTGATCCATCTGCGCGACCGCTATTACCATTCGAACGAGGACACGCCCGCCAACGTGTCGGCCCGCACCCTGAATCTGGTGGGCGGCGCCATGGCCGCCTACGCCTACGCCATCGCCGGCCTGACCCCTGCGCTGGCCTGCGAAATCGCGCGCCTGTGCGTCGCAGCCGGCCAACGCCGCCTGCGCCGGGAAACGCGCGGAGACCGCCACAGGCTCGACTATCTGCTCGACCGCGAACTGGCTCGGCTAACCGCGCTCGAACGCTGGTCCGGCGCCTGCCTGAACGACGCGCGCGAGCGTTTGCGCGCCACAACCCGGCGCCTGCGGCCGGATACGAAACCAATCCCCGTGCCCGCATCGCGCGCGCTGCGGAGCCGTGCCGATTCGCTGATTCCCGTCCGTACGCTGCCCGGGCCGCTAACCCTGCAGTATTTACCACCGGAACAACGCGCGCGGGAAGCGTTCAATCCGGCCTGGTCTCCCAAGCTCAATCTTGCCGTCTTCTGGTGCGACGGCAAGCTTTCCGTATGGGATTTGTACCTCCTGCACAGGCAGGAATGGGACAAACCGCTGTCCCCCGACAAGTTCGTGGACTTTTTCGTTTTTCTGGCACGGCACAAGCTGATCCGGCTACGCCAAAGGCGAATGCCAAAATCCGCCGCTGCGCAGCGGCGCAAGAAACGCGAATAACACTGGAGGCTGCCATGCGGCGCAAGATTCTCGCATCGTTATTCGCCTGTTGCCTGGCCGGCAGCGCCGGAATCGCCTCGGGTCCCTTTGCGGATTCTGCCGGCCCCGAGTTTGGCCCGTATTTTCTCGGGCACGAGACGGAACCCGCCATGGATTACGGCGGGCGGGTCATGATCTCGCTGCACACCGCCGTTTGCGACGCCGGCTCGCTCCTTACCCGGCGCATGCCATGGCTGGCGCCGGCCTACGAACTGCCGTTGGCCGTGCTTGTTTCAACCTTGCAGCACGAGATTCACGGCCACGGCGCGCGCGGACGCGAATACAACCTCAAGCCCAGCTACGGGTTCGGACTGGATTTCAGCGCCTACACCACGATCGATCGCTACCCGCGCACGATGGAAGAGCTGGCCGCGCTCGCCGCGGGCGGCACGGAAGCCGATACCGTGATGGCGCGCCGCATCGCCATCGGCTTCTGTCGGCCCGGTTCGGTCCCGGCCTCCGCCGCGCCGCTGTTCATGCTGGCCAAGCTGGATTTGTCCGTCTATACCGCCTTCACCAGCACGCCGCGCGCGAAGCCGGAACGAACCAGTCCCGGGGAAGGTCAAGCGAGCGCCGACGACGACGGCACATCGTTCATCGAAGAATACGAGCAGGGCAACGATATCGCAATTTACCTGACCACCCGCCAGGCCACGCGGCGCCAGGCCGATCCCGCCGACGTCTGGCTGCGGGAATACAAGCCGGATTTCGACGATCCGGACTTGGACAAAACATGGCGCCAGACCCGCGAGGTGGCCTTGTGGAACGCGCTCGATCCCATGCTCTGGGCCTCCATGTTCCTGTACGTCCGCGATCACGCCATGCGCGGCGAACGCTATCTGCCCGCGCCCGCCGTGCCGCTCGGCGACGGATACGGGCTCACGGTCGGCACCCGCGGCTCGATCGAACCCCAATCTGTCAGCCGCTTCCTGGACGTGTTCGTACTGACGCCGTTCGCCGTATTCGGCGTTTACGGACGGGATCTCAGATCGGCGGACGATACGGCATTCGGATACGGAGCCGGCGCCTATCGCATGGCGCTGAGCCCGCATGCGCACGCTTCGCTGTGGGGCGATGTATGGGATGTGCCGACGGCGGAAGAAAACCTGTACCGGGGAAGCGGCTGGAACGTAGCGGGCGAAATCGAGTTCTCGGTCGGACCGGATTTCGGGTTGTCCCTCAAAGCCGGCTATAAGAACGCCGGCTACTTCCCCGGCGTTCCCACCGCCGACGGGCTCTATGTCGGCGGCGGCCTGACGGCGGCTTTCTAAAACCGCAACCCAGAGGGCATGAGTGTTAAGCCAAGAACTGGGAATTTGTTCACAAAGATATTATTGCGAGACACTTGCGTTCTGAATCCTCTGAACATCCAATATCGCCCAGCGTGAGGATTCGGCGCGGCAACGCGCCGATATCCTCGACGCTGTTGTTCGCATTCTTTCCGTTGTTCTGTCGGCAACCGTTGGGCCATTCTCGCAAACGTTCGCTCAAGCGGGTCGTTC
>SLKS01000265.1 GCA_007134465.1 Kiritimatiellia bacterium
AGCCCCGACCGTCATCGTCATGAAACGGCGACGGAGGCCCGTCGCCCTCCAGTCTCGTGAACCGGCC
This sequence comes from Kiritimatiellia bacterium, assembly GCA_007134465.1. Classification (GTDB taxonomy): domain Bacteria; phylum Verrucomicrobiota; class Kiritimatiellia; order UBA8416; family SLMC01; genus SLMC01. The sequence goes on from SLKS01000265.1 coordinate 68, forward strand.
TGGAGGGCGGCAGGCCCCTGCCGCCAGATGGCGGTCCACCTTTCGCTCAAGCGGGTCGTTCAAGCGTAACTAAGCAAAGGTGGCGTTGAAGTGTACGCCCAAGAAGGCGATCAAGTGTTCGGAGCGCCTGCCTGTGCCGGCACGGCAGACAGGCCAAAGGCGCTCTTACACTTATCCGTACACTTGATCGCACTCTTCACCGCCACTCTTTAGCGATTACGCTTAATCCACCCGCTTTGTCGTTCTTTATCTTCTCTCTGCGAACGGCACCTCTCACGGGCGGAGCGGTAGCGACGTACCGTGAAGAGGCTGGTTCGGTTTTCTCATCGTTTTTCCTCAGACTCATCGGATACCAAATATGATTTATCGGCTGATCACATTAAATGCCAGCGCAAACGACATTCCGAAAAGCGCCAACAGAATCGCCTTTGCCCACAAAGGTTTGTTATCGGTTGAAAGGAATGCCCAAAGGGATATCCCACAAGGAATAGCCGCGACAATCGATCCTCCGAGCCCAGAGTGTGACCAAGGACCAAGGCCATATGTGAGAGCTGGCAACAGTAATCCACACATGAAGAGCGTAACGGCTGAGACCGCGATACCCAGTGTTGGTTTTTGCCGCTCCTTCATAAATCCTTGCCGAAAGTTTTATTCTACGGAATTCGCGAAATAGCGTACCCTCTCTTGAAACGAAAGAAGGTTACAGGATACGGGCGGGTTGTGTCAATGATGTTATTTCTTGTTTTTCAATTGTTTGCAAAGAAACTCAAGTTTGAGATTGCCTTTGAATTCGGTCTTATGCTTTTGTGCGAGTTCGGCTTTATGCGGCAGTAGCCAGCCGTAGGTGGACCTTGGATGCATAAAGCCTACTTCGGACACTGTGCGAACCGGCGCCAGATCCTTCGGACATTACGCCCCCCACGCAATCCTCATCGTTCTCGGTTACTTTCTGTGTTCGAGGAGGATGACGTGGATGAGCAGGAACTGGACAAGCACGCGATTAGGCGCTTCCAGAATTTGGTGTCTGGCGCTGAAAGGCATGTCTTCGCTGTACGTCCAGGGCTATGAACTGGACGATTCCCGCAAACGTAACCGTTCACGGGGGGGGCTGGGTTGGGAATAAAAACCGACCTATGCCGGTGTTGCCGCCTCCTGGGATCGCCAGGCTCCTGCCTGGCATCTCTTACTTTGCCACGCTGGAGCGTGGCGTTCCCAGGAAAATCGGACACCCCGTGAACGGTTACCCGCAAACGAATGGCCAGTGGGCCACCTCATAGCGGTGGCCCTACTTGAGCATGCGCCCAATCGGTATGCGCCCACGCGATTCGTCAAGCGGGCAAAGGTTTGACAAACGACGAATTTTCCGTATAGGGTATGCGGCGAAAGGAACGAGTATGCATAGACGGGACATGGATTCAGCGCGGCTTCTTGACGATTTCGATTCCGCGCGTCGCGGCGAGGCGCTGCAGGCGCTCGCGCGACAGGTCCGGGACGGCGTCCCGACGCTGCCGCCCGAGGGAACGGACGTTAATCTGCACCTGCATTCGTTCTTTTCGTTCAATGCCGAGGGCTGTTCGCCTTCGCGGCTTGCCTGGCGCGCGCGGCAACGGGGCCTGGCGGCGGCCGGCCTGATTGATTTCGACGTGCTGGACGGACTCGACGAGTTTCTGGCCGCCGGCCGCTTGCTCGGCTTGCGCACGGTTGTCGGCATCGAAAGCCGGGTGTTCGTACCGGAATTCGCCACGCGCGCGATCAATTCGCCGGGCGAGCCCGGCATTGCCTATCATCTGGGACTCGGCTTTCCGCGCCGCCCGCCCCCCGACGAGCCTACCGCTCCGTTTCTCGCCCGGCTCAAGGAGACTGCCCAGCGCCGCAACCGCGAGATGGTGGCACGGGTAAACGAGACAACGGCCCCCGTTCGGCTCGACATGGACCGCGATGTCCTGCCCCTGACACCTGCCGGCAACGTGACGGAACGGCATCTGTGTCTGGCCTATGCGCAGCAGGCGGCGCGCCGCTTCCCCGATCCCGCCGATCTCGCCCGCTTCTGGACGGAACGGCTCGGACAGGAAGCCGCCGATCTCGATTTCCCGGACGGGCCGCGCTTGCAGGCGCTGATCCGAGCCAAAACCATGAAGACGGGCGGCGTCGGCTACATGAAGCCGGACCCCGCCACCTTTCCGGACCTGGCCGCCATGAACCGTTTTTCGCTGGCCGCTGGCGCATTGCCCGTCATGACCTGGCTGGACGGAAGCTCGCCCGGCGAACAGGCCATTGACGAATGGCTCGATCTGTGCCAGGCCACCGGGGTGGAAGCGGTCAACGTGATCCCGGCCCGCAACATCCGGCCGGGGGTTCAGGACGAAAATCTCGCGCGACTGCAAGACCTGATCGCTCGCGTGCGCAGCCGCCATCTGCCGCTGCTGACCGGCACGGAAATGAACGCGCCGGGTCAGCCGTTCGTGGATGCGTTCGATTCCGAGGAGCTGGCGCCCTATCGCGACGATTTTCTGCGCGGCGGCCATATCCTGTTTGCGCATTCGCTGCTGCAGACCGCCGCTGGCATGGGCTACGCGTCCGCCTGGGCAACGGCCGTCTTTCCCGACCGCGCCGACCGCAACGCATGGTTCGCGCGCATCGGCAGGGGCGCCGCGCCCGCGCTGGATCCGGCATGCCTGCGCCTCGATCCGGCCCTGTCGCCGACGGAGGCGGAACAAGCCATTCTCGCGCCGTGAACAACGGTGCGACAAGGAGGAGAACGATGGGCGTCTTGGACGGAAAAAAAACTGTGATCAGCGGCGGCGCGCAAGGACTCGGCCAGGCGCTGGCCCTGCGGCTGGCTCGGGAAGGCTGCGACGTGGGCATCGCCGACCTGCAGGAAGAGGCTGCCGCGAAAACCGTCGAGGAAATCCGGCAGCTCGGCCGTCAGGCCTTCGTCCAACATGCCGACGTGACGAACGTCGAAGACGTGGACGCTTTCTTCGCCCTCGCCGAACAGCGCTTCGGCCGCGTGGATATCGCCGTCGCCAACGCGGCTATTCTCGTGGCCGAACCGATCGCCGAATCCGACCCCGGCAAATGGCGGGCGGTCATGAACGTGAACCTGTTCGGCTACTATCTTTTCGCGCGCGCCGCCGCCCGGCTCATGAAGGCGCAGGGAAGCGGTTGCATCCTGCAGATCAACTCGAAATCCGGCAAGAAAGGCAGCGCCAAGAACTCGGCCTACGCGGCCAGCAAGTTCGGCGGAATCGGCCTCACCCAGAGCCTCGCGCTCGAATTGGCCGAACACGGTGTGCGTTGCAACGCCATCTGTCCGGGCAATCTGCTCGACTCGCCGCTCTGGACCGGCACGCTCTACAAGCAATACGCGCGCAATCAGGGCATTAGCGAAGCGGAGGTGCGCCGGCGCTATCTCGATCAGGTCCCTCTGCGGCGCGGATGCACGTACGACGACGTGGCCAACGTTATGGTCTTTCTCGCGTCCGAGCAGGCCGCGTACATGACCGGCCAGGCCATCAATGTCACCGGCGGCCAGGAAATGCGATGATATGGCCCTTCCGGGTATTGCGAGGGATTAATGGCTGTCTGCGTATGGCCTGCAACAGTTGCCGGGCAAGTCTTTTGCGGGTTAGGCCTCGAACGTGTGGCGTTTTCGGGGCGGGCCGACGGTCGGCCATACGGCAGCGCTTGCTGCGTTATGCGGGGATGTCGCATACCAAGAGTATAGCGACAACCCCGCAAGCCTTGCGATCGCAACCGTCTGACCGCCCGTCGTCCCTCTATCCCCGAATCCGCCACGGGGCGCCAGCTGCATCGCCCTGCGGGACGAATGCAGCAGTTTTTCAAAGGAAACTGAAAAAGCCATTAATCGGGAGACAGTCCATGAGCATTGAACAGGCGTACGAACTGGCCCGAACCCGCTATGCGCAGTTCGGGGTGGATACCGATGCGGCCATTCGCCGCGCGCTGGAGCTGCCGGTCTCGCTCCATTGCTGGCAAACCGACGATGTGGCCGGCTTCGAGTCCCGGCCGGGAGCCGCCGACAGCGGCGGCATCATGGCCACCGGCAACTGGCCCGGCCGCGCGCGCAACGGCGACGAGGCGCGCGCCGACCTGGAACAGGCCATGGCGCTCGTCCCCGGCGTCCTGCGCGTCAATCTGCACGCGTGCTACGCGGAAACCGACTCGTTCGTCGAACGCGACCGTCTTGACGCCTCCGCGTTTTCACGCTGGATCGCCTGGGCGAAAAGCCGCCGCATCTCGCTCGATTTCAACCCCACGTTCTTTGCGCATCCCAAAGCCGACGACGGCTGCACGCTTGCGCATCCGGACCCGGACATCCGCGCGTTCTGGATCCGGCACGGTCAGGCCTGCCGTCGTATCGCCCAAGCCATGGCCGAAGCGCAAGGCGAGCCCTGCCGCCTGAACTGGTGGACGCCCGACGGCCACAAGGACCTGCCGGCCGACCGCTGGGAACCGCGACGCCGCCTGGCCGCCTCCTACGACAAGATATTCGACGACCCGTCCGTCAATCCCGCCCTTTGCCTGGACTATATCGAAAGCAAACTGTTCGGCATCGGCTCCGAAGAGTATGTGGTCGGTTCCGCCGAGTTCTGTCAAGGCTACGCGCTGAGCCGCGACATCGGGCTCTGCCTCGATATGGGGCATTACCATCCCACCGAAACCATCCACGACAAGCTTTCAAGCCACCTGCTGTTCGGCAAGCGACTCCTGGTCCACTTGAGCCGGCCGATCCGCTGGGACTCCGATCATGTGGTTCTGTTCGGCGACGACCTGAAAAACGTCTTTCTGGAAATCCGGCGCGGCGACGTTTGGGACCGCGTCGCCGTCGCGCTCGACTTCTTCGACGGCTCCATTAACCGGATCGGCGCCTACGCGATCGGCTCGCGCGCGGCCCGCAAAGGCGCGCTCTACGCCTGGCTCGATCCGACCGATCCGCTCCGTGAATACGAACGGCAAGGCAAGGGCGCCCAGCGCCTGGCGCTCATGGAAGGGTTCAAAACCATGCCCTTTTCCGCCGTCTGGGACCGGCTGTGCGAACAGGCAGGCGTTCCAACCGACCCGGAATGGATCGCCGACATGGAACGCTACGAAAACGACGTTCTCGTCAAAAGGGCTGCGCCATGAACAAACGCTATCTGGCCGTGGACTTGGGCGCGTCGGGCGGACGCTGCATTGCGGGCGCCTTCGACGGCAACCGGCTCGCCCTCCAGGAAATCCACCGCTTCCCGAACGGCCCCACCGAGATTCGCGGAACGTTCCACTGGAATTTTCTCGGGCTTTACCGCGAAATCCGGCACGGCATGGCGCAAGCCAAACGCGATTTCGGCCCCAGCCTGGCCTCGATGGGTGTGGATACCTGGGGCGTGGACTTCGGATTGCTGGACGCGAACGGGTTCCTGCTGGGCGAGCCGGTTCACTACCGCGACCGCCGCACGGATGCCATGCCCGAAAAAGTCTTCGCGGCGGTCGGTCGGGAAACGGTTTTCGAACAGACCGGCATCCAGGTCATGCCGCTCAACACGCTCTACCAGCTCTACGCGCTGGCGCAAGCAGGCGATGTCGCCTATCGCCATGCGCAGTGCCTCCTGTTCAGCCCCGATCTGCTCAACTACTGGCTGACCGGCATCCAGGCCGCCGAACGAACGATCGCCGGCACATCGCAATGCTACAATCCCATCGCGCGCGACTGGGCCTACCCGCTGCTGGAAGGGCTCGGCATCCGCACCGACCTCTTCGCGCCGTTCGCCGATCCCTGCACCGTGCTCGGCCCGACCGACGACGGCTTGCCCGTGGTGGCAACCGGCAGTCACGACACGGCCAGCGCCTTCGCGGCCGTCCCCATGCGTCCCTGCGAATCCTGCGCCATCCTCAGTTCGGGCACATGGTCCCTGCTCGGAATCGAACGCGACGCGCCCATCGTCCATGCGGACGCCCTGCTCGCCAATGTCACCAACGAAATCGGTTTGGCCGACACGATCCGTTTCCTCAAGAACCTGTCGGGCCTCTGGATTCTGCAGGAACTGCGCCGGGAAGAAGCCGAGCAAGGCCGCGATCGCGACTGGCCCGCGCTATGCGCGCTGGCGGAAGAGGCGCCGCCCTTCGCTCTGTTCCTGGACCCGGCCGATCCCGTGTTCGTTCCCGCCGGCCCCATGGCCTGTCGCATCCGTGATCTTGCGCAACGCTCCGGCCAGAAGCCCCCGCAAGACATCGGCGCCATGGTCCGCGCCGTACTCGAAGGGCTCGCCTTCCTCTATGCCGAAACGCTGGAAACGCTCGAACGCCTGACCGGCGCGCCGCGGGATACCGTCCGCATCGTTGGCGGCGGCTGCCGCAACGATACGCTGAACCAATGGACCGCCAACGCGACCGGCCGCCGCGTCGTCGCCGGTCCCGCCGAAGCCACCGCCATCGGCAACCTGCTGTCGCAAATGATCGCCCTCGGCGACGTCGCCTCCCTGACCGAAGCCCGGACCGTTGTCCGCCGTTCCTTCGCCGACGAAGCGGACACGCGCGAACCGTGCGACCGCGAACAATGGCTGGCCATGCGCGCAACCTGGCGCGAGAAGACGTCGGTTCGGCAATAATGGCAAGGTCTTAAGGCGGGCTTCTTCGCCCGCAACCGAGTAAGCGTCCTTTCGATCACCGCAGTCTGCTGGCACGAAAACCGCTTGTTCGGGTTTATGCAACAGCCCTGGCTCTTTGAGCAAGCCAGCGGGCAGGAGTGAGGTCGCAAGCTTCATTG
>SLKS01000238.1 GCA_007134465.1 Kiritimatiellia bacterium
GCATCGAAACTAACTCCACCGTAAACGTTGCCGTAAACTGCTTCGATTGCTCTGTGCAAAGCGTGTCGGCCAACGGTTGGCGACAAAGAGATGACAAACGGAAATCAGGACGTGACATGCATGCCCGCCGGAGCCGCGAAGCGCGAAGGAGTGAGGGAGAAAAGCTGAAATGCTGACATGTAAGAACTGGCGCGAGGGAACCGTCCACCGTGCGCGTCGCCGTACGCGTCGCCCGGAACGAGGGAAGATCGGTTGACGCGTACGGCGACGCGTACGGAGGACGATCCGGAGTAGCGCGAACCGACCGCGCCGTTTCCGTCAGGCGTCGGCGAAGAAACAAGCGAAAGAAGGCAGGCGTTAACATCGTCCTCGTCCTCGGTGAGCGAAGCGAACGGTTCTCGTTCTCGTCCTCGAAAGGGCGACGGGGAGGCATCGAGGACGAGAACGACGACGAGGACGAAGAGCAAAGAACGAGGAACGTAGAACCTGCCCGCAGGGCGGCGAACGACGAATGCCCTTGACAATCCTGGCCGACACCGATTAATGTCGGGGTCGCCGCTATGGAAAACATTGCCGAAAAGGAAACAGCCATGAGCGAGACGACGACAGCGCCGGAACAGAAGGCCGAACTGAAAAAAGGCAAGGTGGTGGCCGTGCAGGGGCCGGTCGTGGACGTGAAGTTCGCGACGGTCGAGGACATGCCGGACTTGCACGAGACGGTGCATGCGCGCACGTTCGACAAGCGCGACATCACGCTGCTGGTGGCCGAGCATCTGGAAGGCAACATCGCCCGTTGCGTGGCGCTGGCCTCGACCGGCAACCTGCAACGCAACGCCGTGGCGACGTCGTCCGGCGGCACGCTGACCATTCCGGTGGGCGAAGAGCTGTTCGGGCGCATCGTCAACGTGATGGGCGAGCCGATCGACGGCAAGGGGCCGATCGTCACGGAGCGGCGCATGCCCATTCACAAGGATGTTTCGCGCGTGGCGCTGAATCTCGATCACTTGAAAGGCGCGAAGTCCGAAGTGGTTGAAACCGGCATCAAGATCGTGGACTTGCTGTTTCCCGTCGTGCGCGGCTCGAAAACGGGCGTGATCGGCGGCGCCGGCTGCGGAAAGACCGTGCTGATCATGGAACTGATCCACAATATCGTTGAGCAGCACGAAGGGGCTTGCGTCTTCACGGGCATCGGCGAGCGCATTCGCGAGGGCAACGAGTTGTATTTCGAGTTCGAGCAGGCCGGCATCCTGAACAAGCTGATGATGGCCTTCGGCCAGATGGACGAGCCGCCCGGCGCCCGTTTCAACGTGATTCTCACCGGCATCACCCTGGCCGAGTACCTGGAATCCACGGGGCGCGAAGTGCTGCTGTTCATGGACAATGTCTTCCGCTTCGTGCAGGCCGGTGCGGAAATCTCGACGCTGCTCGGCCGTACCCCGTCGGAAACCGGCTACCAGCCCACGCTCAGCTCCGAGGTGGGCGACGTCCACGAGCGCATCAAGGGCTCCGTATCCGCGTTCGAGGCCGTGTACGTGCCGGCCGACGACCTGACCGATCCCGCCGTCGTGGCCATCTTCAGCTACCTGGACGCCGTCATGGTCCTGTCCCGCGAGCGCACGCAGCTGGGGCTGTTCCCCGGGATTGATCCGCTCGTTTCCTCCTGCTCCAACCTGAACGCCTCCGTCGTGGGCCAGCGCCATTTCGATTTGTCCCAGGAAATGCTGCGCATCCTGACCAAGTACGACGAGCTGCGCCGCATCGTGGCGGTGATCGGGCTCGACGAACTGTCCAAAGCCGACCGCACTCTCTACGAACGGGCGCGCAAACTGCAGAATTTCATGACGCAGCCCATGTTCGTGGCCGAATCGTATGTCGGCAAGAAAGGCGAATACGTGAAGCCCGGCGAGATGCTGGACGGCGTGGAAATGATCATGGACGGCCGCGTGGACAATCGGCGCGAAGAGGATTTGTACATGATCGGGAAACTCGAATGAACCGGCTCGAAGAACAACTGATTCGGCGCGGCCTGTTGTCCGAGGCCGATGCGGAACGCGCGCGCGCGGCGGCCGCGCGCGCGCAGCGCGCGCTGTCGGACGTCTGGGTTGCCGATGGCTACATGACCGAGCCGGATTTGCTGGCGGCGCAGGCCGACTTGTACGGGCTGCCGCTGGTTCGGCTCGAGGACACGCCCATCGCGCCGGCCGCCGTAGCGGCGGTCTCCGCGAAACTCGCCGCCCATTACTGCGTCATGCCGATCGCGCTCGAAAACGGCGTGCTGACGCTGGCCGTCGCGGACCCGCAGCAGTTGACGGCCGCCGAGGATATCGAGTCCACCCTTGGCTGCCGCGTGGAGCAGGCGCTGGCCGGCCGCGCGGACATCCTGAAAGCCCTGCACACGCATTACGGCGTCGGCGCGGACACGGTCGAGCGCATTCTGGCCGAATCCGGCGCCCGCGCCGCGCCGGAGCCGACGCGCGAGGAGGCGCACGACCTGGCAACGCGCGCCGACGACGCTTCGGTTGTCGAACTGGTCAACCAATTGCTGCAGCAAGCTATCGCCGACCGCGCCACGGATGTCCATTTCGAGGTCGGCCGCTCCGGCATCGCCGCGCGCCGCCGCATTGACGGCGCTCTCTACGATACGCCGGTCTCCGCCAGCATGAAACTTCTCTATCCGGCCATCGTCTCGCGCGTGAAACTGATGGCCGGATTGAATATCGTCGAACGGCGTTTGCCGCAGGACGGCCGCGCGCGCGCAACGGTCGGCGCCCGCACCTACGATTTGCGGGTTTCGATCGTGCCGACCCTGCACGGCGAGGACGTGGTCGTGCGCATTCTGCCCGCCACCATGCTGTTCCGGCTCGACACGCTCGGTTTCACGGAACGGCAGCGCGCCATGCTCGAAGAGGCGATTGCCGCGCCGCACGGCATGCTGTTCGTAACCGGCCCGACCGGCAGCGGCAAGAGCACGACCCTCTACGCCTGCCTGAACCGGCTGAACACGCGCGACCGCAAGATCATTACCATCGAGGACCCGGTCGAATACGAGCTGGCGGGCATCACCCAGACGCAAATCGCGCCCAAAATCGGGCTCACATTCGCGCGCGCGTTGCGCAGTATGCTGCGGCACGATCCCGACATCATGATGGTCGGCGAAGTGCGCGACCGTGAAACCGCCGAGATCGCCGTGCAAACCGCCATGACCGGCCATTTGGTGCTCAGCACCCTGCACACGAACGACGCCGCCGGCGCCGCCGCGCGCCTGGGCGACATGGGCGTGGATCCCTATCTGATCGCCTCCACCGTGCGCATGTTCATTGCGCAACGGCTCGTGCGGCTGTTGTGCGAGGCGTGCAAGGAACCGTTCGAAACCGACGGCCGCCGGCTTTGCCGACCGCGCGGTTGCCGCGCTTGCGGCCAGACAGGGTACCGGGGCCGCATCGCCATCGCCGAATTTCTGCCCGTGACCGAACAACTGCAAACTTTGATCCTGAACAAGGCGCCCGCGTCCGCCATCCGCCGCCAAGCCGATGCGCTCGGCATGAGGGCCCTGCTTCAGGATGGCGAGGAAAAAGCCGGGCAAGGCCTGACGTCCATGGAGGAAATCCGCCGCGTCACTTGCCTGTGAGCCGTCATGCCGATCTATACCTACACAGCCAAGCAAGGGCCCGACCGCGTGGTCGAAGGCGACATGGAGGCCGACTCGGAAGCGGCCGTGCTCGCGCGCCTGGACGGCATGGGCTGCAGTCCGCTGCGCGTACGGGAAAAGCGCGCGGCACGTTCCGGGCGCCTGCATTGGCCCGGCCGCATCCGTCCGCGCGACATCACGCTTTTCGCCCGCCAACTGGCCGGCCTGCTCCGTGCCGGGGTGCCTATGCTTCGGGCGCTGACCGTGGCGGGCGACCAGGCCGAGAATGCGCGGCTGCGCCCTTCGATTCGCGCCTTGGCCGCCGCCATACGCGACGGCAAGTCCTTTTCCGAGGCCTGCGCAGGTTTTCCCTCGCTGTTCCCGCCCCTGTTCGTCAGCATGGCCCGCGCCGGCGAATCGGCTGGCGCGCTCGACCATGTCTTGGCCCGCCTGGCCGACGAACGCGAGAAGGACGAAGACACTCGCCGCACCGTGCGCACGGCGCTTGCCTACCCGACTCTGATCCTGCTGGTCGGCGTGGCGACCGTGTTCGTGCTGCTGGTTTTTTTTCTGCCGCGCATCACGAGCCTGTTCGACGGATTTCATAGTCTGCCCCTGCCCACGCGCCTGCTGATTGCCATCACCGACTTCGCCAGCGCCTATTGGGCCTGGGCGCTCGCGCCCGTCGCCCTGGCCGGCGCTATCCTGGCTCGTCTGGCCGCCCTCGAAAAAGGCAGGCTTTTCCTGGATCGCCTGCGCTTGCGCATCCCCGGCATTCGTCGCTTCATTCTGGAAGCCGACCTGACCCGCTGCGCGCGTACCCTGGCCATGCTGCTCGAAGCCGGTATCCCCGTCGGCCAAGCCCTGCTCCTGGCCGGCGAGACGCTGACCAATACCGCGCTGCGCGAGGAACTGGACCGCGTACGCGTCGGCATCACACAGCAGGGCCGCACGCTGGCCGATGGACTCGGGAGCACGCGCTTTTTCCCCGCCCTCGCCGTCAGCATGACCGGGGTCGGCGAAGAATCCGGTCGCCTCGAGGAAACTCTGCGCGAGCTGGCCGACTATTACGAAAAAGAAATCGCCGTGCGCGGCAAACGGGTCGCCGCCCTGCTGGAACCCGCCCTGATTCTCGCCGTCGGCGGTATTGTCGGCTTCATCGTCGCCGCCATGCTGCTGCCCATTTTCGAAATCGGCACGGGATTGTGACGGAAAAGGCTTTCGGACGGGCTGCGCCCGCAACCAAAGGCGCTAGGCGTTAGGCATTAGGCGTTAGACAAACGGAGGGAGAATGCCGTGAAAGCAAGACGACAGGGGTTTACGCTCATCGAGCTGATGGTTGTGGTCATCATTATCGCCGCGCTGGCCGGCATGGTCCTGCCGCGACTGATGCCGGCGTCCGACGCGGCCAAACGCCGCATTGCCCGGCACGATATCGCCAACATCGAATTGGCGCTCAAGCTGTTCCGGCTGCACATGAACCGCTATCCGACCACCGAGGAAGGCCTGGCGATTCTGATCGTGCCGCCCGCCGCGTCCAAGGACTGGACCGAGCCGTTCCTCGACCGGTTGCCGATGGATCCCTGGGGCCACCCCTATCGCTACCGCCGGCCCGGCACTCGCGACAACGCCCCCTTCGATGTCTGGTCCGTCGGCCCCGACGGCAGGGACGGTACGGAAGACGATGTCACCAGCCGCCACGAGGAGTGAGGGGGGCGGAAGAGAGGGAGGAGGGCGGAAACCTGAAATGCTGAAACCGGAAACTTGTGACAGCGCCGCAGGCGCAATTCTCGGTGACTCCGTGTCCTCCAGCGCAGCGGGTGGTACAATGGTCCCGTCAATAAGGTCAATGAGGTCAACAAGGTCCAGCGCCAACGAACCAAGAACGAAGAACAAAGAACGACGAACCCGCCCGCAGGGCGACGAACGACTATGGACCAAGGACTACGGACTATGGACCAAGGACGCAGAACTGTGAAACGGACGCGTGCCGGATTCACCCTGATCGAAATTCTGGTGGCGCTCGTGGTCGTATCCGTTGGACTGACGGCGGCCTTGAGCAGATTCGGCGCCGCGCTGACGGCGCTGGACGATACGCGCGACCGGCTGATCGGCGACCGACTGCTTCAGGAACAGTGGGCGGCGCTCGAGGCGGAGATCGTGTGGAGCCCAGAGAGCGCGCCGATGACGGCGCGTGGTGTTTTCGCGCCACCCGATCAGGCGTTCGAGTGGGAACGGCTCGTCGTCCCGGTCCCGATGGACGAAACGGAGCAAACCGAAGAAGAGCCGCGCGGACGACTCTACGAAGTGGATATCCGGGTGCGCCGCATTGGCGCAACGCGCGGCTCGCTGTCGGCCCGTTCCCTTGTTGCGGCCGGCCCCTTCCCCCGGCCCGACGACCCATGAACGACGAACGAAAAACAACGAACGATGAACCGCGCGCGGGCGGGCAGATCGGCTTCACGCTGCTGGAGCTGCTGGTAGCGCTTTCGATACTGGCGCTGGTTACGGCCGCCATTGCCGCCTCTTTCGCGGCCGGCGTGCGCGTATGGAGCGCGGCCATGGAGGTATCGGGCGCGGAGGAAGCCACGCGGGCCGAGCTGGCCGTGTTACGCCGCGACCTGATGAACGCGCGCCGGTTCGGTCCGCTCACGTTCGAAGGCGGCCCGCGCGCGATGGCGTTTCCGATCGTGCAAACGTTTCCCGACGCGCTTGTGCCCGGCGAACAGCTCGGGCTGGCTCGCTATTGGCACGATCCGCGCGAGCAGGCGCTCTTTCGGCAAACGCGACCGATCCGCGGGGGCGGCGATTGGTCCGACGTTGCCGCCGAACGCTGGATCGCGGGCGTGGAACACATCGCGTTCGAATATTTGCCCTTCCCGGACGACGGCCGCGCGGCCGACGGCGCGGCCGCATGGCAGGACGAATGGACCCAGACCACCAATCGGCCGCTAGGCGTCCGCATCCGCTTGCGTTTGCGAACGCCGCCAGACGAACGGACGGAAACCGTGATCCTGCCCGACCGGGAGTGGGCGCCGGAAAAGAAGATAGTGATCGGTAATCAGTGAACGGTAACAGGTGTCGCGTCCTGATATAGGTTGACACTTGCAACAGTGAGGAGCAGGTGTGTATGGATGCGAGCATACGGTATAGCGAGGCATTCAAGCAGCAGGTGCTGCGCGAGATCGAATCGGGAAA